>CAINDH010000266.1 GCA_903847285.1 uncultured Verrucomicrobia subdivision 3 bacterium
GTGCGATCCGGATAGCCGATCTCCCATAACACCTGGCTGCCCGCGTGCGGGACAGTCCACGTCAAGGTTCCGAGATTCGTCACCGTGCCCGGTGCAAATGTGAACGGTCCCGTTTGAAATTCGCCGACGGAACCATTCGTGCCGCCGCAATACGCATATAGTTTGTAGCTGGCATTACCACCGTAAGGCGAGAACGTCGTCACCGGCGGCAACGTGAAACTGCCATCCGCCGCACATTGCGTCCAGAATTGGTAACCATCCGACTGAAACTGCCAGTTATCTGAGGCGTTCTCCGTGCCATCATCTGGCGCGGCGACTCCGACCCATGCGCCCGCCGCACTCACTTGGGGCCGCAACGGATCATTGATGACCAGTTTACCACTCACACTCGCGCGTTGGTTTTTCTTTTGATAGACACTGTTGGTCAACCACGCGTAAGGCCAGGCCAATTGTTCGGCGAGCGCTTGATTCTTGGAGTCCGCCCAGCCAGCGGCACCGTTCGAAGCACTATTGAAATACAACAGCCATGGGCCGTAAATCTTCGTCCAGTTCGCGTTGCTGCTCACCGTCAATCCGGTATTCGCGTAATGCGCGATCAACGGCTCGTATAACAACAATCCCCCGATGCCCCCGGCATATTCACATGCCGTCGGGCCGTTGTTCTGATACTCGTGACCGCCGGACACATACCAGAGGCCTAATTTATTCGTGTCGCTCGCCATGCCGAACGTGCTGATCTTTGGATAATCCAGCGTGTAGGAATATTTCCCGTTCGTGCTGCCTGCGAAAACGCCGGTCGTGTATTGCACCACTTCCTTCGGGAAATTGGTCACCGCAATCGTGTGGTAAACATCCCAGAAATTCGGCTGCAAACCGTTGCGTTTTTGATTCACCCCGTTCGTCGCAAGTCCGTAGCGCGTGAAATCATCCAGATACTGGTTCTCGCAGAGAAAGTTCGTGTTGTCGTGCGCCGTGGGCCAGATGCACTGGATGAAACTCACGTTCAAGTTATTCGTGTAAACCGCGAAGCTCGCCGGATGTTTCAAGATCAGGTAGCAATATAATCCCGTGTTACCCTTGCCGAGGGAGTAATGCAGTTCCGCATCTGCCGCCACGTTGTGCACCGCCGGGTTGTAGGCGCGCAGATAGCCCAGATCAATATTCGTGCTCGACGTCGTGGTGTTCAGATACACCGCGTCACCGGTGCTATCCGGATAGATGTAATAATAGATCGCCGTGTGATTGCCGAAATTCACGCCCGACTGACTGACCATCTCCATGCCGTTCACCTTGGGCGTGCCCGAAGCTCCAGGTTTCAGGTATTTGATGGAATCCACGTTCCCGTTGTTCTGGATGGAGACGTGCAGGATGCCGTTGTCCAGATAACGGTCAGTGTGACCGTTGACCGTTTCCGTGCCGGTCGTCACCGCCGTGGTGACCAGCGTGGTGAAACCGCCCGCATTGTTCGCGGAGACGGAACCGGTGAAAAAAAACATTCCCGCCAGCCACAGCGGTAAAAAAATAATCCCTATGCCCCACCGGTGAATGAAACAGCTCGATTGCGGCTCGGAATAAATCATGTATTCACCGACAAGCTAACTCACGAATCGGCTTCCAGCCATCCATAGAACTGGCGACGCAGTCGTCAACAGAAGAAGTTGAAAAGAATTCTATTCTACCACTTCACCGGCACGGTCAGCTTTTTATTGAAACGGTTGTGGTAATGGAGTTGTTTGTGTTGCTGGCCGTATTCATAGACGAGCTTGGTGATCTTTACGTCGTAGCAGCAGTATTCGGCGATCTCCGCGAGCTTGCCTTGCTTGAACCATTCAATCGCCTGCAATCCTTCCGCCGTTTTTTCCACGCCAAAGGTCGCCGTGGCAATCGAATCGAGCGAGAGCCGGTGACCGAGCGTCTCGTTCAAGACGACGAGCATATCGAGCGTGGGCAGTTGCGTGAGATCCATCGAGGTGTAGCCATGCAAGACCTCGTAGTCGAAGCGGAGGTGGTTGAAACCCACGACGAGATCGGCGCGCTGGAGGTCGTTGATGAGGTCGCCGACCTGTTTCTCGCCGTAGATTTTGTATTCGCCGGTGAGGCTGCTGCACGTCACGCCGACGCTCATACCCATCTTGGAAATGTTGCCCCAGCCGCCGACTTCATCAGCAGATTTCTGCGTTTCCAGATCGAAATAGAGAATGTTTTTTGCCACGCGAAGTTATTTGTAGCAGCGGACGTGAGTCCGCTCCATCTAAAAAAATTTGAGCAGACACACGCCCGCTGCTACAGTCGGTTTATGGCTCTCACCCCTTCCACGATGTTGCCGCTCGGCACAGTCGCCCCCGATTTCAAACTGCCGGACACGGATGGAAAAATGGTTGCTCTCGGAGATTTCAAAGAGAAAGCCGCGTTCGTGGTCATCTTCATGTGCAACCATTGCCCCTACGTCGTGCATATCCGCGCCAGCCTCGCGCAATTGGCACGCGACTACGCAGCAAAAAGCGTCGGCATCGTGGGTATCAGCTCGAACGACGCTAAAAATTATCCGCAAGACGGCCCGGCGAAGATGAAAGACGAAGTGAAAACTGCGGGCTACACGTTCCCGTATCTCTACGACGAGACGCAAGCCGTCGCCAAGGCCTATCGCGCGGCCTGCACGCCGGATATTTTTCTCTTCGATCGCGGTCGGAGACTCGTTTATCGCGGGCAGTTCGACGCCAGCCGTCCGGGAAATGGGATTCCCGTGACCGGAAAAGATTTACGCGCAGCAATGGATGCCGTGCTCGCAGGTAAACCAACCTCCGAACTGCAAGTCGCCAGCATTGGCTGCAACATCAAATGGAAAGCCGGCAATGAACCGGACTATTTTTAAATGGAAGAAGCTAGAACGATGCATACTGAAAACCATGAAAATATTATATAACCTCCTATTCAGTATAATCACCTGCTTTTGCATCTCAAGCTGGGCGCAACCGGTGCCGAACGGCAGTTTTGAGAAAGGCTCACGACCAACTTCTTATGCGCCTCCTTTTACAATACTTGATCCAACTAACGCTTTACCAAATTGGAATATTTCAGGCTCGCCCCTTTATTATCCCTTCGGGGCGCTTGGCGGTCCGGTGATTGCCATGGGGGATTATTATGCCCCAAGTTCTGGAACTAATGCGATTTTACTTCAAGCTGGTTTTAGTGGCACACCAACTCCCGTTTCTCTGTGGCAAAACCTCGTAATACCATCAAATATAAAATCCATCACTTTTGATTCGAAATCGGCAGAAGATCCCAATCTTTATCACGGATATTACCTAGCTCTGCTATTTAGTGCGGCTGGGATTTCTGTCACTCCGCAAAGTTTTTCTACAAATTCTAACGGATACATCAACTATGGAATTGATGTTGCGGCTTACGCTGGTTCAACCATGGAATTGAGGTTTACGGTTGATCCTATGGGTGGGCCAGTGGGCGGTGCCTATCTGATTGATAACGTCCGTTTTTCACCTTCGTCCGTTCCGGAACCTTTTGGATTGGCACTATTTGGTATTGGTGGAGTAGCACTTGGTCTTCAGATCTTCCGCAAAAAATAACTCTCACATGACCGCCTTTGCCTTCCCCAATCTCGAAGGCGGTGCTATCACCGAACACTTTCCCCTACCCGGCGGAAAAATAGTTCAAAGGATTCCGCGTCCGCGTTTGTCAGAGTTAGGAAAAGAAAGCCGCATGGCCGACGCCGACCAAGATTTGGTGACGCAGAGTCAGACGGGCGACCCGGCGGCTTTTGAGGCGCTTGTGCGCAACCATCAACGCATGATCCATTCGCTGACATTTCGGATGACCGGCTCGCTCGCTGACGCGGAAGACCTCGCGCAGGAAACCTTCCTCCGCGCCTACGCGCAGCTCGACAGCTTTCGCGGCACAGCGAAATTCTCGACGTGGCTCTACCGCATCGCCATGAACACCTGCCTCAACTGGAAGCAGAGTGAAGCGCGGCGTTTCCAATTGCACGCCAGCGCCGCCAAGGAATTAGCTGTTCAGCACGCAGGTGATGAAGCTTCTCCTCAAGCGCAGTCGAACGAAGTTCAAACCGCGCTCCTAAAACTTCCCGCCAAGCAACGCGCCGCCATCGTGTTGACGATTTACGACGGGTTGAACCACGCCGAGGCAGCGCAGATTTTGAATTGCTCCGAAACCACCGTCTCGTGGCGCGTGTTCGCGGCGAAACGGAAATTGAAAAAACTTTTGACCAGCGGGCGCGTCACTTCGTGCGCACCGCTGGTGGCCACTGAACCGCCCGAGCTATGAACGATTCTGAACTCCAAGCCCGCTTACAAAGCGTCCGCGTGCCGGAACGCGAGACGGAGTATTGGATTGATTTCCCGGCAGATATCCGCCGGCAGCTTCCACGATTGCAGCGTGAATTTGCGCCCCGCAGCGCTTGGCGTCCGCGGTTGCAATGGGCCGGAGCCTTGGCGCTAGGCTTGGCCATGATGTATGTCGGCGAGCGTTTTCATCCGTTGGAAAACGCCAGCAAGGCCATCACCAAACATGAGCGGAATCTCCGCGTGCAAGTCGCACAACTTGAATCCGGCCTGCGCATCCTGATGTTTAACCCGCACGGCATGGGCTACCTGCTCGCCGAGGCGAATTGATTTTATGGCCCTGAAACAAAGTAAAACTGGTGGGCAAAGTCGCGCTGCGACTTTACCTGCCTGCGGAGCAGGCACTTTGAGGCGGGAGATTTTCGACACGCATGGCCGTCGCCTAACGCTCCGCTCGGCGCCGGATTTTTCGCAGCGCGAAAAATGCCACCACGTTGATGCCACCACGTTGATGCCACCACGTTAAACTGATTTTATGCCGATTGAAAAAAATCCAGCCGAGACCGAAACGCTCGCCGCGAATTCTGCGCCGGAGGTTTTGGAAGGTCTCGTCGCCCGGGCCGAACGCGCGGGCGCGAGCGACATCCATTTGCAGATGCGTGGCAAGGTTGCCGAAGTCGGCTTCCGGCTCGACGGCCTCATCACACCCGTCCGTGAACTGCCCGCTGAAATAGCCGAACGCGTGTTTGGCCGCATCAAATTTCTCGCGCGGCTCAAGACCTATCAGGAATCGCTGCCGCAGGACGGCCGCATTCCCCGCGAAGAACTGAAAAGCAAAAACGACATCCGTGTGGCGACCTACCCGACCGTCACCGGCGAGAAAATTGTTCTGCGCCTGTTCAATTCTGAAACCGCCAAGGCGCTCGGCGAACTTTCTTTCCCCGCCGCCGCCAATGCCGAGTTGGAAAATTTTCTCCGCCAGTCGAGCGGCCTGCTGCTGCTCACCGGCCCGGCGGGCAGCGGCAAGACCACGACGATCTACGCCTGCCTGCGCCACCTCGCCGAACTCGGCGGACGCCACATCATCACCATCGAAGACCCGGTGGAGCAGATCATTCCCGGCACGATGCAGACGGAGATCAACGAGGCAACCGGGCTGGATTTCGCCCGCGCCGCGCGGCATCTGCTGCGGCAAGACCCGCAGGTTTTGATCATCGGCGAGATTCGCGACGAAGCCACGGCGCAGCTCGCCATCCGCGCCGGGCTGACCGGGCATCTGGTGATTTCCACATTGCACGCTGGCTCGTGTCGCGGCGTGTTCGAAAGGTTGCTCACGATGTGCGCCGATCATTCCGCCGTGGCTAGCGCGGTCGAACTCGTCTTGAACCAGCGCCTCATCCGCAAAGTCTGCGCCGCGTGCGAAGGTGCGGGTTGCGAAACGTGTTTGCACACCGGCTACAACGGCCGCGTGCCGCTCGTCGAGTGGTTGCGCGTGGATGAAAAAATTAGCGACCAAGTCCGCCGCCGCGAACTGACTGCGTTAGCGCCAATGCAAACGCTCGAAGCCGCCGCGCGTTCGCTCGTGAACCAAGGCGCAACGAACGAGGCGGAGTTCAAACGGATTTTTGGGCTATGAATTTTTTCAAATCACAATTGCCGAGAGTGGTGGCATTGGTCGCGCTGCGACCAATGCCGTTGCCGAGCGAAGCGTCAGGCGACGGAATCTTTCGCTCGTTAATAAATTTTCACACCTCAAAGTGCCTGCTTCGCAGACAGACAAAGTCGCAGCGCGACTTTGTCCACCTTGAATTGGCTTGCCTATGAAAACTGACGAATTTGCCTTCTTCAACCAGCAGCTCGCGGCGATGCTGCGCGATGGTATCCCGCTCGAAGGCGCATTGAAACGACTCTGCGCCGAAATGCGCGCCGGTTCACTGCGCGATGAACTGCAAGCGCTCGAAGCCGATCTCGCGCGCGGTGTGCCGATGACGGAGGCGCTTGCACCGCGCCAGCTGCCGGAACTTTACAAGCGCATGATCGTCGTGGGCGTGAAGGGCAACGACCTGCCCGGCGCGCTGACGATGCTTGCGGATTATTTCCAGCGGCAGAACCAAGTCTGGACGCGGCTGCGAAGCATGATGACGTATCCCATCATCGTGCTGATCGTGGCGTTGCTGGTTTCATTCGTGCTGGCCGGGATGCTGACGTGGGTCATTGCTCCTACGTTCAGGGGGATTTTTGCCGGCATGGGTATGAAGATCCCGGGGTTCACCTTGTTTGTGCTGACCACGCTTGATTCCATCTGGGCTTTTCCAACGGCCATTTTCCTAATCCTGCTGGCGACGCTGGCTGTAATTTTCCTCCCTGCAATTCGGGGAAAAATTTTATGGCGGCTGCCGGCGTTCAAAGAGGCCACCGTGTCGCGCATTGCGGCGTCCATCCACCTGCTGCTGAAAAATGGCGTCAGCCTGCCCGACGCGGTCAGCATGGCGGAACAGCTTGAGACCAGCCCGCAGGCGGTGGCTGACCTGCAACGCTGGCGGCAAAAACTGGCAGCGGGCACGGTGAAATTTTCCGAGGTGGCCGCCGGGAACACCCTCATTCCACCAATGTTCATCTGGCTGGTTTCCGGCGCGGGCGAAAATCTCGCGGAAGGATTCAAACGCGCCGGGGAGATTTACCACGCGCGGGCAATCTATCGCACAGAGGTCGCACTTTACACAGTGTTGCCGCTGGCCTCGGTTTTTCTTGGTGCCGTGGTCATCTCACAGGCACTGGTGCTTATCGCCATGTTTATGCCAATGTTCATGATGATTAACAATTTAAGCGGGGACTAAAAACATGGTGGAATTTTTAACAGCTTTCTGTTCATCCCTGTTCTTGGCGGTTGTGGTCACGCTTCCAACTGGCGCGGTTTCGGTGGCGTTGCATTTCCTGCTGGCGATGCCCATGCAACGCCGTGATCGTGCGCGGTTCTTTCTGGATTTGCTGGAAACGGCGATGGAACGCGGACAATCCATCGAGCACACCATCCTCTCCGCCGCCGAAACTCGTGATCGCGTGATGGGCGTGCGCTTTTACCTGCTCGCCGCGCACATCGAGAACGGCGCGAGCTTCAGTGAGGCGCTGGAGAAAACCCCGACCTTCCTCCCGCCACAGGTCAACGCCATGCTCCGCGCCGGCGTGAACCTCGGCGACTTAAAAAAAATCCTCCCCGCCTGCCGCGAAGTGTTGCGGGTCGCGCCAGACACCGCGCGCTCGACGCTGCATTACATGGTGGCGATGCTGCTGGTATTCGCACCCATCGCCATCTGGCTCATCACGATGCTGACAATATTTGTCATTCCCAGATTCAAGGAAGTGGCGGCAGGCATGGCGGTCAAACTCCATCCCTTTACGATTTTTGTTTTTGCGCTGAACGATATGCACGTCCTCATCACGTTTGAAGCCGTCCTGTTTTTGGTGCTGGCAACAGTGGCGGTATTTTACATCGGCGGGCCGGGCTTCATGCGCTGGTTTCAATACCGCAGCGTTCCCATTGTGGACTGGCTCGCGTGGCAGATTCCGTGGAAGCGAAAAAAATTACTCCGCGCCTTTTCCGCCATGCTCGCCGTGTTGCTCGATGGCGGCGTGCCGGAGGCCGAGGCCGTGCGGCTCGCGGGTGAATCCACCGCGAATGAAATCTGCCGCCGCCGTGCCCGCCGCGTCGTCGCCGCGCTGGAACACGGCGAGAAATTGCAAGATGCCGTGGGCGCATTTGATGACCACGGGGAATTTCACTGGCGACTTACCAATGCCATCCACGCGCGCGGTGGTTTTCTCGATGCGTTGCGCGGCTGGCATGAGGCGCTGGATGCCAAGGCATTTCAACAGGAAGAAACCGCCACGCACACGCTGACGAGCGGGCTGGTGATTGTGAATGGTATCGTCGTCGGCCTGATTGCCACGGCCATGTTCGGCATTCTCATCGGCGTCTTGAAAGGAATGGTGGGGCAGCCATGAAAATAAATCTGAAAAAACGTAGCAGCCAGCGCGAGCTGGCTCTGATTGTTCCGGGAATTAAATGGAGCGGACTCACGTCCGCTGCTACACGCTCAAACCGCGCCTTCCTCCAGATTGATTTAGTCATCGGTCTGGCCATCCTAACGCTCGCCATCACGCCGCTAGGCTTTGCCTTCGCACGCGAGCGGCAAGTGTTGCGGATGGAATACCACCGCGCCGTCATCAACGAACTCGTGGATGGCGAAATGGAAATCCTCGCAGCGGGCGCGGCAAAAAATCTCCCCGACGGAACGCAACCGCTCATCGTGCCGTCGCGCGCGGCAGAGAAATTGCCGCCGGGACATTTTCAACTTACCAAGACCGGCAGCCAGCTCCGCGTGGAATGGTTGCCGGATGAAAAAGGCGGCGTCAGCACCGTGGTGCGGGAGGGCACGCTCAAATGAAATTATTTCCTCACAGCGTAGCGGCAGCTCGGCAGAGTGCCGCCAACCCGCACCTTCAAAAAAAGTGCGGCGCTCTGCCGAGACGCCGCTACAAAGCCGGAGTTTCGCTCATCGAGTGCCTCGTCTATATCGCTGTGTTTGCCATCCTGCTGGGTGGCGGCACGGCGGCGTTTTATTTCTGCTGGGATCACACACGCGCGGTGATTTTTACCGCGAACGAAATCCAGTCGGCCCTGACTGCTGGCGAGACGTGGCGCACGGATGTGCGCGCAACCACGGGAAAAATTTCCGTGCTGGCCACGCCCACCGGCGAGACGGTGAAAATCCCCGAACGGAACCAAGACGTTTATTACCGCTTTACCGGCGACGTGCTGCTGCGGGAAATTCCATCACAGAAACGTTCCCGCGTGCTGCTGGAACGCGTGAAGTTGTCCGCAGTGAAGCCGGATGCGCGCGCCGATGTGACGGCGTGGCGTTGGGAATTGGAACTGCAACCGCGCCGGAAGGAAGCGCAATTTCCGCTGCGCTTCACCTTTGCCGCCGCGCCGACCAAGCCATGAAATTAAAACCAAAGAAATGTATTGGCGGGCGGGCAGCGCGGAAGCGCGGTGAAGGCGGGTCGATCACCGTTATCTTTGTGGTGCTGCTGTCCATCATGCTGATTCTCGTCACGGCCGAAGTCCGCGCCTTGCATCATCTGCACCGCGAGGTGAAATTTCTGGAACAACAGCAAATCAAACGACTCGCCGCTCCGACGACGAACGCGGTAGCGACGGCCAGTCCGCAGAAACCATGAACCCCACGCCCACCATCGCCGCTGTGAAATTGAAGATGATGCAGGCCTCCATACGCTGCCTGGCGTTTGGTGTGTTAAGTCTACTGCCGCTGATTGGTGCGGTGTTCGGGCTGGCGGGTTTGCTGGCCTCGTTCTCGGCGCGCAAGCAAGAAAAGTTTTTTTGGAACCCCGCGAAACCGCACCGGATCATCGGCCTGATTTGCGCGGCCGTTGGTCTGCTCGTGTGGAGTTGCGTGGACACCATCCTGATCTACCACGCGTTCAACAGCTACGTCAGCGGCTAAATCAATTCTTCGGCAATTTTTCTTCCACCATTTCGCAGAGCGCGTGGTAGAGAACTTTTTGCCCTTCCTGAATCCGCGCCGTCACCGTGCCGGGAACGATCAAATCAATGGTGGCGATGCCTTTCGTAAAACCGCCATCGCGGCCGAGAATGGCGATGCTTTCCACGCCCTTGCGCTTGGCCTCTTCCAGCGCGCGGACGACGTTCTTGGATTTGCCGCTAGTGGTGATGACGATGAGCACGTCGCCCTGCTCCGCGAGACCCCAGACCTGGCGCGCGAAAATTTCATCGGCGTGATAGTCGTTGCACACGGCGGTCATGAACTCGCCGTTGGCCGTGAGTGAGATCGCGGGATACGGCCGGCGGTCGCCTTGGAAGCGACAGAGGAATTCCGTGGTGAAATGCGTGGCGTCAGAGGCACTGCCGCCATTGCCGCAGACCAAAAGTTTTTTGCCGGAAGTCAGGCAGCGCGTGAGCAACTGCGCCGCACGACCCAGCGGTTCTTCCAAAGCCGACAGGCTGCGCGCGGTGGCGATGGATTCTTCAATGGCACGTGACAAATGGCTCATGCGCGACATCAAAACACATTTTTCCGGCGGTGGAAATCCTGAAATGAGTTCCGAGGGGAGCGTGGGCGAAAAATCAGGTTGGCAGAGCGTGAAAAGGTTCCGGCAGATTCAGCAACGCATTATAGCTGCGCTCCCCCGCGTGCCTCTGCCACCCTGAATCTACTATGATGAAACTGAATCTTATTTTCACCAGCGCGCTGACCGCGTTGCTCGCCATGAATGGCTTCGCACAAACCGAAGCTACCGTTGATGCCGATCAGAAGCGCGCCGCCGACTGGGTGGCTACTTTGAAGCTCGATGATACCGCCAAAGCCGCGCGCATCACCGAAGTCGTTACCACTCACCTCAAGACGGTGCGCGACTGG
The DNA here is from genome assembly GCA_903847285.1 of uncultured Verrucomicrobia subdivision 3 bacterium. The sequence continues at coordinate 10,775 of CAINDH010000266.1, forward strand.
CACAATGCTCACCCCGGCACAAGCGTCCCGGCGGGCATCAATCCCATCACCGGAAAAAAACTCAACGAGGTCGAGCGTGAAGTCATCGCCGATTCAGCGATGCCCAAGACAGCCCACGAAACGCTGATGAACGGTCTGCACAAGGATTTGAGCGAGGAACAGGTTGCCGCCATGCTCGACAAATACACCATCGGCAAAGTGGCCTTCACTATGACCGGCTATCGCGCCATCATCACCAACCTTACGCCGGACGAGGAGAAAATGATTCTCACCCATCTGCAACAGGCGCGTGAGGAAGCCGTGGACTACAAGAACATGAAGGAAATCTCCACCATCTTCAAAATCCACAAGACGCAGATCGAGCAATACCTGAACGATCACGGTCGCGACTGGAAGCAGCTCTACAAGACCTACGTGGACAGCCTCAAAACCAAGAAAGCTTCAGCCGCCGCCGCGACCAATGCCGCGCCAGCGGATCAGTGACGGCTCAGTGTCCGGCGGCAAATAAAAACGCCTGCACGAAGTAAAATAATCCGATCGCACCGCACGCCAGACTCACCAGCCAGAACCGCCGACGCTTCGTCAGCGCCGAAATCGCGCCGATGGAAATCGCGATCTGAAACAGCGTCACGCTCTTCGCAAAAATCTGGTGCGTGGCCAGCTCGTGACCAGCTTCCTTTTCTTTTTCCTCGGCCTTCTTTAGAAGTTCTTCCTTGTCGGTCTTGTATTCCTCCAGCTTGGCCTTGTCGGCGGGCGTGGCGGGCTTGTCGAGCGCTTCCAGGATTTCCAGTTTACTCTTCAACTGCGATTCCTTGATGCTCTTGGACTGAAAATGACTCCATTCATTTGCCGAAGCAATCTGTTCCACCATCGCCTCGTTGGCATGATGCCCCGCCTGCAACGACGACACCGCCGCCAGCGCCGCCAGCAGCGCGGAACTCAGGGCCACGCCCAAGGTCCATCGTTCACCGCTGTGCTTAGCGGCGTGTTCAGTGTGCTCGTGCAGATGTTCGGTCGGGACTTCTTGTTCTTCCATAAAAGGTGCGGCGTAGCTTAGGCGGGGAACAGATTTTTTCAACCCCGAACTGGGCGGGCACTCGTGAACCAGAAGAATCTCCATCTGCCCCCGAAGATTTCCTGATTGCATCCAAAGAAACCTCACTTGCTCAGAAGCATTACATGGCCAGAAATAGAAATTTCAGCCATTCATTTGACCATTTCACATCTGCCTGGGAACAATCCGCCTCTGGTTTGATTCAATCCGCATCCTGAAACGTTCCATCTAGATGTGGTTTAAGCCTACCCATAGGTGAACCGAGGTAATCCACCTGTAAATCAGAGCAAACCACAGGTGAGAAACCTTAATTCATAGGTGGATTATTCCGTTCCACTTCTACTTTGAACGTTTCCTTGGAAATATTTTTTGATTCTAGCCATATAAATGTTAAAATCATTCAGGTTTTCAAACAATCCCAAGTGGTATTTGATGAGAACAGATAAGTTTTCCAGTCATCCAGTCCGGTTTTTCCCGAAGGTATCGGGGTGGACGGTTTTTTTCTTGGAGTATGCCCTTGAGGGACCCGGGGATTGCGGTGGCGTTTTTCGCGTTACGAAAAACCCGTCGCCGAGCGCAGCGTCAGGCGACGGAATCTTGCGCGAACCAAAGCGTTGCCAGACCTCAAAGTGCCTGCTTCGCAGGCAAGTCCAGTCGCCGCGCGACCGGACCCACCACTCCCTCTTCCGTCAAAGACAGAATTCCATTTTCTCCCCGGTTTCCCACACTGATTCGCCTTGAAGTTTCACCCCAACCCCCTGCCCGACCATGAAACGACATAAACTCAGTTTCGCCAACCGTCCGGTCCACGAACAACTCGCCATCTGCCAGCGTGTCGCCGATGGCGTCGCGACGCTACCCGCCGAACAACGCGAGCTGCTCGCAGAGATTCCCATCGCCGACTCGACGGAAGCCGCCGCCAAAGCGTGTGCCGCCGTCGAAGCCGCCAAGCTCGCGCTGAAAGCTGCCTTGCACGACCGTAAAATAAAACTCCGCGCCGCCCGCCAACACGCGGACTACATCGGATTAAAACTCTCCTCCAAGGCTGCCGACGATCCGGCGGCATTTCTGCGGGCGGGATTGGAAGTTGCCAAGGAGAAACAACCCGTGGGCCTGCCGTCCGCCCCCGCCCACCTGCGCGCCCGTGCGACGGACTTTGAAGGCCGCGCCAAACTGCGCTGGCTCCGCCCTGTGCGCCGTTGCACGTTTCTGGTGGAGATGACCACCGACCCGAACGCAGCGACGGGTTGGAAACAAGTGCGCATCAGTCTGCGTCAATCCTGCGAGGTGGACGGTTTGGAAAGCGGGAAGAAATACTGGTTCCGCTTGGCCGCCAGCAACGCCCACGGCCAAGGGCCGTGGAGTCAGGCGGTGAGCGTCCGGGTGAAGTGAAATTACTCCAAGTCCTTCAGGGCTTGGTTCAATTCATCATCACCAATCGTGCCCGCGATGTAATGCCCCACCACGCTGCGAAAACTGTGCGCCTTGGCTGGCGACAGTTTGATTTCTTGAATGATCGTCCGGCCAATCGCCGCGAAGGTGTTTCCGTTGTAGAAACAAAACGGCGAGAGTTTGTGGCAACGCCGCCCGGTTTGAATGGCCTCGCGCAAGGTCAGTTCGCGGCGGCAAGCCTCTTCCCAAAGTTTTTGAGCGGGTTTATAGCCATCGGTCGTCGGTTTGTGCAGCGCGTTCTTTTCTTTGCACAGGGCGGCATTGATGGCGACGACGGTTTCCCACGGCCAATCCTTTAACCACCGCTTTTTCATTTGGCCTTGGCGGAAGAACGGCGATGGACGGAAGTTTTGATCTTGTGAAGCGTGGCGACGCCTTCGCTTTTGAGATAGCCGCGACCGGTTTTGGCGAAGACCGGTTCCGGCACAAAGCGATCTTGAATCCGCAGCGCGTCCTTCATCGCCGCCCGGAGATTCTTTTGCATCTGACTCATCGTAGCCATGCGCAGACGATAAGGTTGAACCGCCATCCGGTCAATGCCCTTGCGCTTTATCCCGTGCCGGATTTGGAAAGCGGTAAGAAATACTGGTTCCGCGTGACCGCCAGCAACGCCCACGGTCAAGGGCCGTGGAGTCAGCCGGTGTGTGTCCGGGTAAAATAGTTTTAGCCACAGATGGTCACGGATAAAACACAGATTCGGGGAGGGACGAGTTCCCTGAATCAACCGCGAAATAAACAAACCATGCGAACGAAATAGTTTCAAAGCCAAGGACTGACCCCTTTATAATATCTCATACAATCACCCCACACCTGTTGACACAATCGGAGTAAGGCCAACTCACACTAATGGTGATTTGTGTCCGATTCATTATAATATTTGTAAGCTATAATTCGACCGTCATTATCAAAAAACACCACACAAAATCCAGACGAGTCAAGAACGCCTTTACCTTTGAACATCAATACAGAATTAGAGAATTCATTCGTTTCAAATTTTTTTGTGTAAACGTTTACAGGCCAAACATCATTTGTTTTTGTTTCCTTAAACAGTAAGCAATCTGAAAAAACAGTTTCTACTTCTTGCTTGTTTAACCCCATTTTTAGGGACATTGAAGCTTTTTCAACCACAGATGTTCGGCTACCACAACCGATGGCAGCTAATAGAACAATTAGAAGCAAACGTTTTTTCATGCCAGTTATCACCGTAAAGGTGTCAGCCCCAGTTTAGGCAACTCTTCTGCGGCGTCAACCGCCCCGCTTCATCTGGTAGTAAACGCCGAACATCAAGGCGATGCAGATGAGCGACATCCAAAACCACGACGTGACCATGAACGACACCGCCATGATCGCGACGCCGCCGATGAGCGGGGTAATTTCCCGCTGCTTGCGCGCGTAAAGCAGATAGCCGCCCGATACCGCGCCCCAAAACATCGAGGCAAACATAAAATGTTCGTCCAGCAGATCCTCCGTCTTGATGCCATTTTTTTTCATCACGTCAGTCAGCTGTTTGGCCGCCGCATTGTCATCGGTGATGCTGGGGTCGATAAAATTCGTATCGGCAGGCGCGGGCGAATCGGCGGCAAAAACGGCCAAGACGAACATCATCGGCAGGCAGGCGAGGGTAAATCTTTGCAGCGCACGTCTCATTTTGCATCCATTCTCGCGTCGCCAGTTCGCTCCGTAAAGCAAAACCGCTGCGTCCGCGCGGATGCAGTGAGGCGGTTTGATTTTGTCCGCTCGCACCCTCATCGCCTCGTCACATCGCTTGCCACTGAAAACGGCTGTGCTAGATTTCCCACGTGAAATTCTTCCGCCCGAACATCCAGAAGAACGGACGCATCGCGCGCGGTGTCATCGGGGCGCTGTGCCTCATCGCAGGCATCATCATCGTGGATTTTGTGCTGTGGCTGGGATTGATCTTGGTAGTGGCCGGATTATTTGCCATCTACGAAGCCCTCAGCGGCTGGTGTCTCGCCCGCGCCTGCGGCATCAAAACGAAAATTTGAAAAAGGTTTACCGCTAATCTTCGCGCAGCACCACCAACCGAAATCTTTTATCAGTGAAAATTAGCACTGATTAGTGGGATGATGGCAGGCACATTGCCGGGGTGGTGTTTTTCGCGCTGCGAAAAACCCGTCGCCTAGCGAAGCATCAGGCGACGGAATCATTCGCGAGCCAAAACCTAGTCACACCCCAAAGTGACCGCTGCGCGGTCAGGTCAAGCCGCAGCGCAGCTTGACCCACCGGTTAAAACTTCTTCGCCCAAGCCAATCCATCCGCGCCGGGGCCGGCCGCAATCAGTTTTTTCACCGTCCACGTTTTCGTATCAATGACCGCAATCTGTTTGCTCGCGTCGCAGGAGACATAAGCCTCCGCGCCGTCGGGCCGCACCAGCGTTTCCTGCGGTGCGCGCGGCACGTCCAGCGTGTGCGCGACCTTCATCGTGGTCAGATCAATCACCGCCACTTTGTTGATTTTGGAAAGTGCGATGACCAGCCATTTGCCATCTGGCGTGGGTGCGGAGCCGTAGCCGATGCCCGGCATCTCAATCCACTGGCTGACACCGTTCGTCTGGGTGTCAATCACCGCGAGGCGCGGTTGTGTCTGGTCGGAGGTGAACACCCAGCGGTCATCTATGGAAAGCGAGATGCGTTGCGTGGTTTTGCAGACGGGAATCACCGCGAGAACTTTCTTCGCTTCCAAGTCGAGAACGGAAACCGTCCCCGGCGCGACGTTCGCGGTGTAGCCGCGCTTGCCATCGCTCGTGATGGCGAGCATGTGCGCTTCCGTCTGGCCGGTGGGAATGGTGCCGACCACTTTCAACGTTTGTGGGTCAATCACCGTGATGGAATTTTCGATTTCTGTCGTGACGTAAAGCAAACCGTTCTTCGGCCCCATCACCGCGCAATGCGGGCGCACGCCTTTGCCGAGATCAATCGTGCCGACCACCGCGCGCTTCTCCAAATCCACGACGCGAATCAAGTGTCCGTCCGTCCCTGCGCGCCCGACGCCGGCGTTGCCGTAGATGGGAACGAAGGCGCGCTTGCCATCCGGCGAGGCCACCACTTCGTGTCCTGTGACGCCGTCTTCCGGCACGGTGGTGATCATTTTTCCGGCGGCGGTATCAATCAAGCCGAGCGTGTGATCGCCCTTGTTCGCGACGAGTAGAAGACCATTGGCAGAAACTTCGTCTGCGTTCGCTGCGAAGACGCTGACGAAAACGGAAAGCGTTGTGAGGAAAAATGGAATGGGTTTCATGCGGGCCAAAGCATGGAAGGATTTTATCTTGCAGGCAATCCTTCAAGCACTGAACGCCCCGAATAACGCCCGCATCTCGTCCTCCACCATCGCGTCATCGCTCAGCGTATTGGCAATCTCATCGCGCAGCAGCGCGCGATAGCGCTTGCGCAACCGGTGGATAGCCACACGCACCGCGCCTTCCTCCATGCTGAGAGATTGGGCCACCGCCGCCTGCGCAGAATCGCCACCGCCCGCCATGAGAAACATTTTCAACTGGTCGAACAGTTTCGCTTTGCCGTCGGCATCACATTCTTTTTGCAAGCGCTCGATGACCTTCGCCAACAACGCCAGCGCCCATTCGCGGTCGAACGCCTTGTCCGGGCTTGGTTCCGCCGTGGCTGCGACTTGAAACTTGGTATCTGCCGTCTGCCAGTCCAGTGAGAGATGCGCCGTGCCGCCGCCGCGCTTTTGCGTCTGCGACTTGTCCCATTCGTTCGCCAGAAAATGTTTCAATGACGCCAGCAGGAACGCACGGAACTTTCCCCGTTCACTGTCCAAGTTCGCGAGAAAATTTTTCTCCAGCAACCGCGCAAAGAATGCCTGCACCAAATCTTCCGCATCCTGCTTGCTGTGACCGCGCCGCCGGACGTAGGCGTAGAGCGGAAACCAGTAAGTCTGGCAAAGCTGCTCCAGCGCGCCGTCGGACTGCGGGGTGTGTCGCTGCCTCGCCGCGAGCACGACCGTCCAATGCGTCGTGGCGAAGATGTCGCCGGGCGCGGAAGAGGAGGCACAGTCAGAACTCATGGTGAAAGGATTTTAGCTACAGATGGACACGGATGAAACACGGATAAAAACGTAGCGGCAGGCATCTTGCCTCCCGGATTGGCGCGAGAATGACCGATGACCCGCTACCATGCCCGTCCTTTCACATCTGTGGTTATCCGTGCCCATTCGTGATTCATTTTTTCTCTACCTGGTCCGGCCCGACCAGTTCAAAAAACCCCTTGTAGATTTCTCCGGCATTGTTCGTGATTGAAAAGAGTTCACGCGGTTCGCCCAACACCACTTGGATCGGATTTCGCTCTGCAATTTTTTTTAACTGCGCCGCTCCCGTTTCTTGCTCCTCGTCATTGAATCCACTTGGTGCTGACCAAGAGCTAAACCGATCCGTTGAATTATTGATTGCGGTGTAAGCCCGACCCTCACCGAATTCCAATGAGTTGTCGGTGGCTTGCAATCGGTAACCCGCTGGCATATCCGCCTTGTAAAAAGCCAGTAGCCTAGCACACGAGCGCAGCCGCACCGCTGCTTCCGTTTTTTGCCCTAGTTCTAACGATTGTGGCACGACGCGCTGGAACTCCACATAACCCGAAAGCATCGCGCCAAAGCGGTTGGTTACGGAAAAAACTTTCAACGGCACCGACGATTGCAATGCCAACGGACGTTCGGTGGCCAACTCGCTTAACTGCGCCGTCGCCGCTGCCGCCTCGGCGGCACCAAAGCCTTCCGCCTCTTTGAAAAACCAACTGAAACCAGACGAAGCGTCTGCTTTGCGCAGGCGGCGGGATATGAACAAACTGGTGCTTGCCTCCGTGATCCGACCATCAGGAAGTTTAACCAGCGCCCGCAATTGTTCGTCCGGTTGCAGAGTTGAATCCGACCACACATTCACCGTGCGAGTGTCGGTGGTGGTTCCGACCAATTGATTCGTCGCCCGCGTGAGTATGATGGTTTTTGTGGGTAAAGAGATTCGCGGGGTGTTTCCCTTTTGCATTAGCTTAGAATCTTTTCCCCCGCCAAAATCTTTCACCGCCACCTTCGTCCGGTGGCCGGGTTGCAGCGAGACGTTGCGGAATTCCACCCACTGATACTTGCGCCGTTGCAGTTGGAATTCCTTGATGTGGGCAAACTCGTTCGTAGCCAGCAGTAGCGTGGCCCCGCCTTGTTTGCCGATGCGCGTGGAATTTTCCCGGATGGGAATGACCTTGCCGTCATCGTTCACATAAACCATGCGCGAGTCCCAATCATCCTTTTTCGAGTAAATGCAACTCACGGCTACGTCGCTGCCTTTGCCGCTGGCCGAGTTCCAGGATGCGCTCCATTCGCCGCTCATTGCACTTGAGCTAGAACCACCACCGCCATTTTTCAATTTGAGCGCCGTTTCCCAAGGCCCATTCGCCACGCCGAGCGAAAAGTTCGCCGTCCGCGCGTTCGTCGGGCAGGCGATGAGCTGGATGAAGCGACCGTCTGGATTGCGCGAGTTTGGTGATTGCCAGCTTGAGCTACCGGTTGAAACGCCCGACGGCTCGTCGTCGCGGCTGACCGGCCCAGAGAGGCCAGCGGCAGACTGGCTGCGAATGGCGAAAGCAACTTTTTTGAAAACCTTGCCCTCGGCCCAGTCTTCCATGCTGCCATCGTCCGTGGGAAAAGGATTTTTCGAAAGCGTTCCGTCCGCCAGCCAGCCAACCGTATTCGTCCACGGTTGGTCGGATAGGATGAGCAGCTCCACCTGGGCTTGATTCAACTGCGCCACGAACGGCGGGCCGGAAATTTCATGGACGGGCTGCGATGCGGATTGCTGCTTCATCGCTCGGGCGTGGTTCGCATTGCCCCATGACGGATGCACGGCGATAAACGCAAACAACCAGATACCCAAAGTCAGGCAGCCAATGACGAGCGCTTGTTTGCCTGAAGAAAATTCCCGCGCGAGCGCCGCATAAACAATTCCCAAAAAAGCAGTGATGGGAATCCAAGTCATCACCACCTCCGGCGGATGTGGCCAATAACAGAACGCACAAATACCCAGCGCCATGCTCGTGCCGGAAAAAAACCAAGCCTGCCGACCGAACGACCGCAGTTTTGCCTGCTCGGCATAGGCCGGCAAAATCAAATAGCCAATGGCCCGCCACTGGCCGTCGCGTTCGCGGGAAAAAGTCACTGTTTCCACTGCCGCCTTCAGTCCGGCGAACTGCGTATCGAACTTCGCCGTGAAGCGCGAGCCGAAACGCCACGACGTCCTCAATTTGCGCGAAATGACTTTGCCTTGCGGCTGACGCGCGCTGCCGAGCCGTTCAATCCATTCCTCTTTCGTGATGGCTTTCTGAAAATATTTCGCCGCCGCGTCCCAGCTTTGCGCGTAATTGCCAGCGTCCATCAGCGTGAGCCACGACTCGATGGCGGGCAACGCATCCACTTTGGGAGTGATGTTCACCGCGTGCCAAACGCCGCGGATGATGAGCCAGTCCACCACCACGGAAAGAACCGTTGCCACGCACAACCAAAGGGCGAAGAACATTCCGAGTTGATAGCCAATGACCAGTATATCTCCCGGTTGGCCGACAACCAAAAATCTGATGAGTAGCCAGACCAGACCAAAGATGACTGCGTCTAGCAGCAACAGCGGGAAAAACAATCCGTCGAATACAGCGAGCCGCAGCCCGTAAAGTTTTCCTGCCGAGAGGCGGATTTGCCTTACAGCCAGCCAGCTGAGCAGCGTGGTTGTGAAAGCAAAGAGCAACCCAATGCCGAGCAACGCAAAACTCACCAGCATGGCAGGCTTGTTTTGGAGAATTTGCCCGTCGGGCATCAGCGGTTTCGTGGCGACTTTATCCACAACGACAGACAGGAAGAAAGCGATTGCCGATAAAACCAAACAACAAACGCCCACGATGGCCGTGCGAGAGAAACGGGATTCTTGATTCGTAGCAGCCGACGTGAGTCGGCTCTGATCAGCTTGGGTGCGTGCGGATTCAGTTTGAGCGGACTCACGTCCGCTGCTACCTGGCGGCGTTATGCTAGCAATTCCTGCTTTGCGGTAGCGGAACAGTATTTCCACCAACAAAAGCACTGGAAGCAGGGGTAAAACCGACATGCAGAAATTCCATGTTGGACTACCGATATTTTTGGTGACCACCAAAGCCAGAACGACGAAAATCCAAATCCGAATGGCAATTAGCCAAACCGGCCCTGGCATGAAGCGGGTGTCCAACCCCGGCGCTCCAGGGGAAAAAAATCCTCTGAACCAGCTTTCCGCCTTCTGCTTTCTGTTTTCAGTTTGAGCCTCCTCACGTCGGCTGCTACCTGGCGGCGTGGCCACGATGGTCTCTACCATGGTCTTCACGTCGCTGACCTGTTGGTAGCGCAGTTCCGGTTTCTTTTCCAACGCGCGCAAAACGATTTCATCCAGCCGCACATCAAGGGAAACTTTCTTGGACGGGGCTTCGAGTTTTTTGCCGGGCAGTTCGCCGGTGAGCATCTGGTAAAACACCACGCCCAGCGCATAAATGTCCGCGCGATGATCCACCTCGCCCGGCGCCTGGATCTGCTCGGGCGACATGTATTGCGGGGTGCCCATGACCTTGCCCGCGTCGGTCAAGGTAGGGTCATTGCGCTGCGATGACCGATCCGGACGCCCCGGCGGTGCGTCCCTACCTTCAATAATTTTCGCCAGCCCAAAATCCGCCACCTTCACGCGTCCACGGCGATCGAGCAGAATATTCTCCGGTTTGATGTCGCGATGGACGATGCCCTGGTCGTGCGCGAATTGCAGCGCGTCGCAGATTTGCGGGACGATAGCGAGAGCTTCGCGCGCGGAAATTCGGCTGCCCGCGAGCAACTGGCGCAAGTTCACGCCGTCCACAAATTCCATCAGGAAGTAAAACTGCCCTGTGGTAGGGCGGTGCTGCTGCGCCGCCTCCCCGCCTTGGCTGACCAGCAGGTCAGCCCTACCGAATTCATACAACGTCACGATGCCGGGATGATTCAGCTTGGCGAGCGCCTTGGCTTCGCGGGTGAACCGTTCGGCGAACGCCGGATCTTCGCCGATGCCGGGCGGGAGAATTTTCAGCGCCACGATGCGGTCGAGCTGTTTCTGTCGCGCCTTGTAAACCGCGCCCATGCCGCCTTTGCCGATGAGCTTGAGGATTTCCAATTGCGGAAACAGCGGTGCGAGTTCGGTGATGGTCGGCGGGACGAACGCTTTTTGATTTGCTTCTGTGACGGTGTCCGTCGCCGCACCGAGCTGAAGCAGGCAGGCAGGGCAAAGCCCGGCGAGCGTGCCGCTGGGGAGCGGCGTGCCGCATTGCGGGCATTTGGGTGCATCGGGCATTGGTTGCGAAAGTTTTACCGTGTCCATACCCACTTCAGAAGCAAAACCGTGAAAATGTTACCCGAAAAAATTCTTCACCGCGAAACACACGAAACACGCGAAATGGAAAAAGGCTTTTTGGCGTATTTGGCGTGGTTCGCGGTAAAATTTAGCGCAGACGGAAGCCGCCTTGGAAAATGACTTCCGCCGCCACGACAATCAGGAACACCACGCCCACCAGCGCATTGAGGCGAAAGAAGGCGTTGTTGATCCAATTCAAACTGCGGCGGCGCGCGATCCAATGTTCCATCACGAGGCAGATGAGAATAATCAACCAGCCGACGAGATACGCGAAACGAAAGCCGCAGAGAAACCCAAAACCAATCAGCAGCCCACACATGACCATGTGCGCGAGGAACGCGGCGGACAAAGCATTCTTAGGCCCCCACGCGACGACAAGCGAGCGCAGTCCGTGTGATTTGTCGAACTCGTAATCTTGTAGCGCGTAAATGATGTCAAAGCCCACGAGCCAAAGAATCACGGCCGCAGCGAGCGTGGTCATCTGGAATATTTCCAGCGTGGAAACGTCCGCGCCCCTCACCGCCAGCCACGCGCCGACGGGCGCGAGCGCGAGCGCAATGCCAAGAAAAACGTGCGTGTAATCCGTGAACCGTTTTGTGAGCGAATACAGACACACCATCACCAGCGCCACAGGCGAAAGCCAGAAGCACAGCGCGTTGATAAAATAACTCGCAGCCACCAGGCCCGCAGCCGAAAGCGCACACAACAACACAGCGCTAGCCAAAGAAATTTGTCCGGCGGGCAGATGCCGGTTTTTCGTGCGCGGATTCAACGCATCAAATTTGCGGTCAACGATGCGATTGAACGCCATCGCGCAGGTCCGCGCGCAAACCATCGCGGCGAGAATCAGGACGAATTTTTTCCAGCCCGGCCAGCCGCGATCTTGACGCGCGGCCACCAGCATCGCCGCCAGCGCGAACGGCAGCGCAAAGACGGTGTGCGAGAAGCGCACGAACGAACCCCATTTTTGAATCGTTGAAATCATTTCAATCACTGTTTGAATTTTCTGGCCGCCTCTTCGAGCATCGCGTAAATCGCCGGATTGCGACTGCGGCTTCTGGCGCGATCCAGAGCATTAAGATTCATCCAGCCGCGAATGGTCGGGTCAGCTCCCGCATTCAGCAACGTTTCGATGATGGCAAAGGAACCGTCGCCGGCGACTTCGTTGATGGCCGTGTTGCCGATTCTTGGATTATCGTGCGCATTGACGTCCGCGCCGGCGGCGATCAGCAGTTCCACGGCAAACAAATGATCGCCCATGGCCGCGCGCATAAGTGGCGTCAGACTCAGTTCGTCGAAGACGTTGAGAAATTGCACATGGTCGGTTTGCAACAGACGTTTCAGCTCCTCCACGTTTCCATCGGCGGCAGCTTGATGGAGCTGCCCGATCTCAAAACGTTCCTCCAGCGACAAATTGTCAGTGAAGCGGATGATGCTCATTCTTTTTCTTCCGTCCAACGCGGCGCGAGCTGGTTGGGCAGGCCAATGTGATCCAGCACGCGGGCCACCACCGTATCCACCAGTTCAATCACGGTTTTTGCGCCGGAATAAAAACTCGGGTTCGCGGGGATGAGCGTTGCGCCCGCCAGGAGCAGCAGTTCCATGTTCTTCACATGGATCAAACTCAGCGGCGTTTCGCGCGGCACCAAAATCAATTTCCGTTTTTCCTTCAGCATCACGTCAGCGGCGCGGAGCAATACGTCCTCGCTATAGCCGTGGGCGATGCGCCCCATCGTGCCCATCGTGCAAGGAATCACCACCATCACGTCCGGCGGATTCGAGCCGCTCGCGAAAGGCGCGTTCATGCTTTTCAAGCCGTGCGGCTTCACGCCGTCGGGAAATTTCAAGCCGCCGGGCAATTCCTCGGCCACCACCTGATTCGCATAGTTGCTCATCACAACGTGAATCTGGTGCTCGCGCGGATTCAAATTGTCGAGCAACCGCTGCGCGTAGAGCGCACCGCTGGCTCCGGTGATGGCGACGAGAATTTTCACGGCACAAATCATGCCGTAATTCCAAACTGCAAACAAGCCGCTCGAAACAGCTTGAGTCCGGTTTCTCGTTCCGCGAAATTGGCGCGTGTTAAAATTTGCGGCCATGATTTTTTGCGGCGCGCTCGTCTTGCTGACGGGTTGCGTGACCCCGCCCGAGTCGCCGCCGCAGGAATGGTCCGCCACCAATGTTGTTTCCGCCGCCCAGAAACCCGTGGTTTGGCAGACGATCCACACTACGGTTAAAACCAATCCTCCCGCCGCTCGCACCAATCTCCAACCGGCTAAAATCATCAAGCCGCCGCCGATTTACACGTTCACCTCGCTGAACCGCTGGGCGGCTGATCAAAAACTCGGCGCACCGCTGTTGCTTACCAAGTCACCGCTGGTGACGTATTCGGTCAGCTCCAAACACGGCGTGTTGGTGCTGGCCATCGGCAGCCGCGAGGCCACGTGGAACGGCGTGGAATTTCATCTGGGCTTTGCACCTGAATCGATCGACGGCCAAGTGTTCGTCCACGGCCTCGACCTGCGGAAAAATTTTGAACCGCTGCTCACTGACGCGCCGTTGACTTTTTCCGGCACGAACCGCGTCATCGTGATCGACCCAGGCCACGGCGGCATCAACGCCGGCACGGTCTGCCTGTTTGACCGGCGCACGGAAAAAGAATTCACCATGGATTGGGCGCGCCGCCTAGCGCCGCTGTTGGCGACGAACGGCTGGACGGTTTTTCTCACGCGCACGAACGACATGGATGTGTCACTGTCGAACCGTGTTGCCTTTGCAGAAGCGCACCACGCAGATCTGTTTGTAAGTTTACATTTCAATTCCGCCGCGCCGGACAAAAAACAATCCGGCCTCGAAACCTATTGCCTCACGCCGCAAGGAATGCCCTCCACGCTCACACGCGGCAATCCTGATTACTGGTCGCAATGGTTTCCGAACAACAACTTCGATGCGGAAAACCTACAACTCGCCGTGCGCCTGCACACGGCAGTGTTGCGCGCGAGCGGCGAGGAAGATCGCGGCGTGCGACGTGCGCGTTTCATGGGCGTGCTGCATGGCAACCGGCATCCGGCGGTTTTGATCGAAGGCGGGTTTCTTTCAAACCATAACGAAGCGGACAAGATAGAATCAGCGGCCTTCCGCCAGTTGCTCGCGGAAGCGGTGGCCGGCGCATTGAAATGAAAATGCCGACCATCGAGAACGACATGGTGGTATTTTTCGCGCTGCGAAAAATCCGCCGCCGAGCGCAGCGTTCGGCGGCAGCCACGCGTGACGGAAATCTCCCGCCACAAAGTGTCCGCTGCGCGGGCAAACAAAGTCGCAGCGCGACTTTGTCCACCACCCCAGACAGGCGAAGCGCTTAAAATGAAAACTCTCAAACATATCCTCGTCACCGGCGGCGCGGGATTCATCGGCGCGCATCTGGTGGAACGGTTGCTGGGTGATGGAAAATGCGTCGTGGTCATTGATGACCTTTCCACGGGCAGCCGGGATAATTTACGCGCGGTGGCAGGCAATCGGAACCTGCGATTTATCCAGTCGAAAATTTCCACCTGCACCGAATTGCCACAGCTGGCGGCAGAAGCGGAATTTATTTTTCACCTCGCGGCAACGGTGGGCGTGGAACTGGTGGTGAAATCTGCGCTACACGTTCTTGAAGCGAGTTTTAGTGAAACGCAAATCTTGCTGCGCGCGGCGGCGAAAAATTCCACGCCGCTGTTGCTGACTTCGACTTCAGAAGTTTATGGCAAAAGCGCCAAGCCGGAGTTCAGCGAGGAGGATGATTTGCTCATCGGTCCACCTGGACACTCTCGCTGGAGCTATGCCTGCTCGAAGCTCACAGACGAATTTCTGACACTCGCCTACGCGCGCGAAAAACATCTGCCGGTCACCATCGCGCGGCTGTTTAACACCGTCGGACCACGCCAGACCGGGCGTTACGGCATGGTGTTGCCACGCTTTATCGCGGCGGCGAAGGCCGGCGAACCGCTGCGCGTGTTTGGCGACGGCGCGCAATCGCGCTGCTTCTGTCTCGTGCACGATGTCGTGGAATCGCTGGTGCGTTTGCAAAAGTGCGAGTCGGCACGTGGCGAGATTTTCAACGTCGGTGGCACAGAGGAAGTTTCCATTCTTGAACTAGCGACGCTCGTGGTAGCCACGCTCGGCTCAAAATCAAAAATTGAATTGATCCCCTATGATCAGGCCTACTCGCCGGGCTTTGACGACATGAGACGCCGTAAACCACTGGTGGAAAAACTGGAGCGCATCGTGAAATTCAAACCGCAGACGACCCTGCGCGACATCATCCGACTGACGGCGGAGACTATTTCCCCGGTTTGAGATGGCGGGTGCGCAGTTGGCAGATGCGGACGCGGTGCTTTTTTATCAAGCACGATTGCACTATCCGGTTAGCGTTTGGCCGTGACTTCACAGCGGTGGCGGGCGCAGATTAATTCACCCAGAAACCACCAACGCAGAACGCCCATACACATTCTGTTCCAAAGCCAAATCAGCCAGAACCAAACCAGCAAAAATAAACTTATGCATAATAATTCACGACGTATTCACCTGACTGCTTTGGCAGCACTCATGGTCGGCCTTAATCTGAACGCCGCAAATCTGACTTGGGACGCAGATACCGTCACCACTGGTGCACAAGACGGGACGGGAAATTGGAACTCCGCCGCCAGTAACTGGTGGGATGGTTCAGCCAATGTTACTTGGAACAGTGTCACACCAGACAACGCCATCTTTGGCGCCGGAAGCGGTGCGGCGGGAATTATCACCGTGCCAACTAGCACCACGAATACGGTGGGCAACATCACTTTCAACGCGCCCGGCAGCGGCGGTTACAACATCGCCGCCGGCAGTTCCACGACGAGCAAGGTCAATTTGTCCGGCACGCCAAGCATCACGGTAGCCAGCGGCGTTTCGGCCACTAACCTTGTGGTGCTGGCCGGGACAAGCTTCACTAAATTGGGCGCGGGCCTGTTGGTTTTGAAACCCGGCGCTCCGAACATCAATAGCGGCCCGACGGTGGTGGGCGGTGGAACTTTATCCATCGGTGGCACCGCCGGACGGCTGGTGATTCCCGGCAACCTCACCATCACGAATGGCGGCATCGCTTTGATGGGGCAGTCGGAACAGATTGCGGACGCGGGAATCGTTACGGTGGACGGCGGCACTTACGACTCCGGAGGGAAAAGTGAAACCATTGGCGGTTTCATTTTGGATAATAACGGCCAAGTGCTTTCCGCCAGCAGCACACAGGCGATCACCAACAATGGCTCGGCTTACGATTTGCGCAGCGGCGTCTTTTTTCCGAACCTCGCGGGAACTGCCGGTCTGAATAAAACCACCGCCGGCACGGTCATCGTCACCAACGGCGCCGGAGCGAACACGTTCTCCGGCCCGGTGGTGATTAGCGCTGGTATTTTGGATCTCGGCCACTCGGGCGTGGGCAACGGCTTGCCCGGTGTGCTGGTGACGGTGACCAACACCGGAATGTTGCGCCAAGGCAAGGACACGCAAATGCAATCCAACGCCACCGTCAACGTCGCGGGTGGAACGTATGAATTGCTCGCGCACAACGAGACCGTCAGCGCCGTCATCCTCGCCAACAACGGTTCCATTCTTAACGCTGGCAGCACCAGCAAGACCTTGACTGTCCTCACCAACATGGATTTTCGTTCGGGTCTGTGTGCGAGCCGTCTGGCCGGGGCGGGCGTGATGTTGAAATCCACGGCGGGAACCGTGACGCTTTCGTTGGACAACGCCATCAGCGGCGGCACGCTCATCAGCGGCGGCGTCCTGCAACTCGGCGACGGCAGCGCCAACCGGGGAACTTTCGGGAGCGGACTGGTGACCAACAATGCGGCCATTGTTTTGAATCATAACAGCGCTTTCACTGTGACCAACACCATCAGTGGCTCCGGCTCGCTGACGAACCTTGGCGGCTCGCCGTCCTTGATTGGAATCAACACTTACGCTGGCGGCACGACGGTGAGTGCTGGAATTTTGTTCGTGAACAACCTCACCGGGAGCGGGACGGGCAGCGGCGCGGTGAAAGTGGAATCCGGCGCGACGCTCGGTGGCACCGGCATCGTGGGCGGCACGGCGAACATTCAATCCGGCGCGAATCTGTCGCCTGGCAACAACGGCATCGGCACGCTGACCATCAGCGGCGCGCTCACCTTGAACTCCAGTTCCACCAGCGCCTTCGATGTGGATGGCTCCACGCCGACGAACGATGTCGTGGCGCTCGGCTCTACCGTGAGTTACGGCGGCACGCTGAACGTTACGCCCACCGGCACGTTCACCGCTGG
Organism: uncultured Verrucomicrobia subdivision 3 bacterium; assembly: GCA_903847285.1. The sequence continues at coordinate 28,011 of CAINDH010000266.1, forward strand.
TCAGCAGTTCGTTTTGTTCAGCGGTGCGGGCGCAACGACTGCGGGAAATTTTTCCAGCATCACCGGCAGCCCAGGTGTGGATCTGGCCTTCATTTTCACCAATGGCGTGCTCTCAGTTGTCAGCGCTGGCTCTGTGCCGCCCCAACTCAACGTCTCGCGCGCCGGCAGCACGCTGACTTTCTCGTGGTCGGGGGCGGGATTCAAATTGCAATCGCAGACCAACAATCTCTCCACCGGCTTGAACGGCAACTGGTTTGATTATTCTGGCGGCAACACCAGCCCCGTCAACGTGACGATTGACCCGACCAAACCGACGGTGTTTTTCCGCCTGTCGCAATAATCGACGAAGATTGGATTGATTATTCAAACCCTGAAGGCCAAAAAACTTTCAGGGTTTGTAGTTTTAATATGAGAACCAGCCACCGCAAATTTTTACTGAACATGACTCGATACTCTTTCATCATTTTCCTGGCCGCCACCGTGGTTTCGGCGTGCGCCGAGCCGATTACTTTGGATCGCGTTCACACGCTGCCCGCAACCGAACAAGTTGCGTGGGGAAATTATCTCGAACGTTCCCGTTCCAATGCCGTCGCTGACGCTGCAGCGGTGCAAGCCGAGGTGGCCGCGCTTAAACGCACGAACGCCCTCAAGGCTCCCAGCGGCGGCGATTACAAATTGAAGTTTGAGCCGGGCAATGTCTGGTTCGCGAGCGATGAAGCGAAACAACTGGCCGACGCGGTTCTTTCCTATCAAACGCCCAGCGGCGGCTGGTCCAAGCACATCGGCTTCACCAAAGGCCCGCGCAAGCCTGGTATGCAATGGACTTCGCAGAACGAACCCGGCCAACCGGCGCACTACGTCGCCACGTTCGACAACGGCTCGACTACGGGGGAAATCCGTTTGCTTGCTGGTGTCTGGCTGGCGACGGAACGCGAGGATTGTCGGGCGGCCGTCATCAAGGGGCTGCATTTTATTGTAGCCGCACAATTTCCGAACGGCGGCTGGCCGCAGGTGTATCCGCTCGAAGGCGGTTACCACGATGACATCACGTTCAATGACGATGCCATGACGCACGTTTTGGAATTGCTTCAGGCCATCGCCATTCGCGAGCCCGCTTACGCCATGCTCAGCGATGCCGAACGGCAACAAGCTGAGGGCGCGCTGGCGCACGGGATTCAGTGCGTGCTCAAAATGCAAGTTATGCAAGCGGGCAAGCGAACCGTCTGGTGCGCGCAAAACGATGCACTCACCTTGCAGCCCGCGAACGCGCGCAAGATGGAACCGGCGACGTTGAGCGGATTGGAGAGCGCGCACATCCTGAAATTTCTGATGACCATTTCGCGCCCGTCAGCCGAAATCGTGGACACTATCACCAACGGATTGCAATGGTTTGAAGCCGTCAAGATCGCCGGCGATACCAGGCCGAATGCCAGTGGGAAAAAATATTTTGAGCCGGATTCCAAGGGCACGCAAATCCGCTGGGCTCGTTTCTACAACCTCACGAACAACCAGCCCGTTTTCCCCGGCCGCGACGGCGTCATATACAATTCATTCGCCGAAATGGCGGCGCACAACAAGCTTGGCTACGACTACTTCTCCTCCCAGCCCGGCAGCATCGTGAACAACGGTCAGAAGAAATGGCGCAAGCAACAGGCCAAAACTTCTGGCAAATAATCTCCAAACAAAGAACCCCCCCCGGAAGCCTTGCGGCTTCCGGGGGTTGGAGTTTATCACTGGTTCAAAACGACCAGTTCAAGAATGGAAAACCGGTCGCAAGTTTGTCCGGCATTTCATTGAACCACGGATTGTTCATGGCGACATTGAGAAAACCAAGCTGCACGCCATGCAGATGTTCCGCATAGTTCACAACACCTAGTTGGAGGCCGTCCATGTTCTTCGCGACATTGAGCGCGCCCATCTGCAAACCAAGGAAATTTCCCTGCGCATAATTCACCGTGCCGTCCTGCCAGCCGGTGAAACTGTCGCGGCTGATGTTGACGACGCCCCACGCGATGCCGGTGTAGGAGTCCGCGTAGTTGACCAGGCTCCAGCTCATGCCGCTGCTGTCGCCCGTGCTGCCGTTGACGAGGCCCAGCGCGATTGCGTGCTGCGGGTTCTCGCCCCAGATGCTCAAGGCCAGGCCGTTGATCTGGGTGATTTTGGAATGGATGGCGATGTCGGGCGTGAGCGAGGCTTGGAAGAATTCTTCCGCGCGCAAGCTGACCGTGCCGATGACGAGAACCGAGAGGATGAGTTTTTTCATATTTTTATTTCGGCCTATGAAATAACCCGGCGGCGACTTTGAAACAATGGGGTGAATACCTGACGGGCATTAAAATGAGCGGGAGCGTCGAGCAAAAGAAAACCCCGGCAGCCGTAAGGCTGCCGGGGTTTTGAATTTTCAAAAACGATTAACGGCGCGCTTTGGGCAACGCGTTGCGGCCGGCATACACGGCGTTCTTGCCGAGTTCCTGTTCGATGCGCAGGAGCTGGTTGTATTTCGCCAGACGGTCACTGCGGCTGAGTGAACCGGTCTTGATCTGACCGCAGTTCGTGGCCACGGCGATGTCGGCAATAGTCGCGTCCTCGGTTTCGCCGGAGCGATGCGAGAGAACGGCGGAGTAACCGCTGAACTGCGCAAGCTGCACGGCGTCGAGCGTCTCAGTGAGGGAACCGATCTGGTTCACTTTCACGAGGATCGAGTTGGCGGTGCCGGTATCAATGCCCTTCTTGAGGAACTTCACGTTCGTCACGAAGAGATCGTCGCCAACGAGCTGCGTGGTATCGCCGATCTTGTCGGTAAGCATCTTCCAATGTTTCCAGTCGCCTTCCGCGCAACCGTCTTCGATGGACACGATCGGATATTTGTTCACGAGCTTGGCGTAGAAGTCCACGAGTTCGGCGCCGGTGATGGTCTTGCCGGTGGACTTCTTGAAGGTGTAAGTGCCCTTGAGATTTCCTTTTTCATCTTTGTCCACAAACTCGGACGCAGCGACGTCGAGCGCGAGGAAAATTTGCTTGCCGGCCTTGTAGCCCGCGTTCTTCGTCGCTTCGAGGATGGATTCGATCGCGTCTTCCACGCTGTTCAGCTTGGGAGCAAAACCGCCTTCGTCACCGACGGCGGTGGAGAGACCGCGCTTCTTCAACACGCTCTTGAGCGCGTGGAAGATTTCCGTGATGGCCTGCAAGCCTTCGCTGAAGGTGTTGAAGCCGTGCGGCTGGATCATGAATTCCTGGAAATCAATCGGAGCGTCGGAGTGCGCGCCGCCGTTGATGACGTTGGCCATCGGAACGGGCAACACTTTCGCGTTCGTGCCGCCGATGTAGCGGTAGAGCGGGAGATTCTTGGACTGCGCAGCGGCTTTCGCAGCAGCGAGTGAAACGGCGAGAATGGCGTTCGCGCCGAGCTTGGCTTTTGTTTCCGTGCCGTCGAGCTTGAGCATCGCTGCGTCAATACCGACTTGGTCGCAGATGCAATGACCGACGAGGGCTTTCTTGATCGCGCCGTTCACGTTGGCGACGGCTTTGGTCACGCCTTTGCCAAGGTATACATTTTTGACGCCGTCGCGGAGTTCGATGGCTTCGTGTTCGCCGGTGCTGGCGCCCGAAGGAACAGCCGCGCGACCGATGGTGCCGCAGCACAATTTCACATCGGCTTCAACGGTGGGGTTTCCGCGCGAGTCGAGGACTTGGCGCGCAACAATATCAACGATTTTGCTCATATATAGATTTTGATTTTCAGAATAAAAACGAAGGGACATGATAAATTGCGAGCCCGGCTAGTCAAGAAAGCCCTTGGCGTTTGAGCGAATAAAATTGCCACCACCCAGTGCGCCCGCAAAAATCCTCCCATGCTCGTTTATCTCTGGGTCGCACTCGGCGGCGCACTTGGCAGCGTGGGACGTTTCTGGTTGAACACCACCGTCACCGCGCGCGCGGGCGATGGCTTTCCATGGGGCACGCTGCTCATCAACGTCTTCGGCTCTCTCGCCATCGGCTTTTTCGCCACGCTGCCCGCCACATCGGACACGGCGAAAAAATTCCTCATGGCCGGCGTCTGCGGAGGCTTCACAACCTTCTCCGCGTTCAGCCTGCAAACCCTGGAACTCACGCAACGCGGCGAATGGCTGCGCGCCGGCGGCAACATCCTCGGATCCTTCGCCCTATGCCTCGCGGCGGTTTGGTTGGGGTGGATGATTGGAACGGCGAGTAAATGAAAGACATAAGCCCACACATACGTTTTCGCGAAGCACGCGAACGTCTTGGCTTATTACCAGATGAAGTTGCTGCTCGGAGCGGTGTTCGTGATGCAGGAGTTTGGGATATTGAGGCACACAAAGACGAATTGACTTGCTGCTATTCTGCCAAAGACATTCAACGTTTTTGCCAGATTCTTAAAATTCATCCAGTTCAACTTTTTGGCTCGGATATTTCCGAATCGGCAATTTCAGCCAGCGACTTGGTTAAGAGAATTAACGCGGAGTGTCGCTCGCGTTCTATCACGCTGGAACAATTTGAAGATGCAGTTGGCTGGCGTTTGAGTCAGTGCATCGACCCACCAGACCAGTTACTGGAAGATATGACCATAGATGGTTTGCAATGGCTATGTCGGGAATTGCAGATTGATTGGCGTAGAGTGCTTTTGAGTTTATGAACCCCACCGACCTTGAAAAAATCCTGCGCGACACGCTCGCGACATTTAATTCCGAAACCGGCACCATCCACAAGCTGCACGAGCCGACGCAACTCCTGCGCCTCCTCGCGCAAGCCGGGTTGCCGCCGCAGTTGCTGGACGTGGTGAGCATCATCCCCGTCGGCAAAGGCATCGCCGGCGAGTGCGCGCAGAAAAACCGCCCCGTCACCATCTGCAATCTTCAGACCGACACCAGCGGCGTAGCCAAGCCCGGCGCAAAACAAACCGGCGTGGGCGGCGCCGTCTGCGTGCCCATCCGTAACGGCGATAAAATCATCGGCACCTTCGGCATCGGCACCAAGCGCGAATACAATTACTCGGCGGCGGAGATCAATGCGTTGCAAGACATCGCCAACTCGCTGGCTGCGCAGCTCACGTGAGCCACTGGAAGAAAGTTTCCGAATTCCTCGCACTACGGCGCAACACCTCGCTGTTGCTCGTCGCACTTGTGCTCGCGGGCACGGGCGAAAAATTGTGGCTCGGCTTCGCACCCAAATACATCGAGGTGCTGGCGCACGGCGCGTTGTCGGCAGCCCAAATCATTTTAGTCATCGGCATTTTCGATGCACTACAAACTTTTCTCGGGGCGATCTACGCCTATCCCGGCGGCTGGCTCACGGATCATTGGGGGCAAAGAAAGTCACTCCTGCTGTTCAGCCTGATTTCCATCGCCGGTTATGTGGTAGTTTTAATTTGGCAACACTGGCTCGCGTTATTGCTCGGCTCGTTTTTATTTCTCGCTTGGAGCGCGTTGTCGCTGCCAGCGACGCTTTCGGTCATCGCCTCGTCGCTGAAAAGTAATCGCCACACGATGGGCGTGGGCGTGCAATCCATGATCCGCCGTGTGCCGATGATGCTCGGCCCGCTCCTCGGCGGATGGCTACTGACGCGCTTTGGCTGGACGGACGGCGTGCATTACGCGCTCGCGCTCTGCATCGGAATGAGTCTGCTGACGCTGGCGTTTCAATGGTTCATCTTCGAGCCGGACCCTAGTAGCGTTAACCTGCCGGTAAACCCAAACAATAAGGCGGCGCAGCAACGCCGCCCTACCGATTCATTTCTCGCTGTCGTCAAAACCTTCACGCCCGCGCTACGCGAATTACTCGTTAGCGACATCCTTATCCGCTTCTGTGAACGGATTCCGTATGCGTTCATCATCTTGTGGGCGATGAATCACGGCGGCGTCACGGCGCAGCAATTCGGTTACCTTATCACGTTTGAAATGGTCACGGCGATGTTCTGCTACATCCCCGTCGCGCACCTCGCGGACAAATACGGCCGCCGCCCGTTCGTGCTCATCACGTTTGTTTTCTTCACGCTGTTTCCGGTGACCCTGCTGTGGGCGCACGATTTCAGATGGTTTGCGCTGGCGTTCGTCGTGCGCGGATTGAAGGAATTCGGTGAGCCGGCGCGCAAGGCGCTCATCATCGGCGCGGCGACGCCGGAACTGCGCGCGCGGACCTACGGCGCGTATTATCTCATCCGCGACTGCACGGTGACGCTTGGCTCGTTTCTCGGCGTCTGGCTGTGGAGCATGAGTCCGCAGGCAAATTTTATCGGCGCGGCCATCTGCGGCGCGCTGGGCACGCTCTGGTTCTGGTGGTTTATCTACCGGAAGCCAGCACAGTAGTCATTATTTTCTAACAAGGCCGCTTGCCTTTTTCTGGTCAAGACAGATACTCGCCCTATGTCCAGCCCGGCTCTTGTCATTGAACATCTGCGTGTGGATTTCCCCGACGTGATCGCCGTGAACGATCTCACGCTCACGATGGATACGGGTGATGTCTGCGGCCTAATCGGTCCTAACGGCGCGGGCAAAACCACCACGATGCGCGCCATCTCCGGCTTGCAAGAATTCACGCGCGGCTCCGTGCGGGTCGGCGGCCACGAACTCGCCAGCGAACCGGATGAGTTGAAACGTCGCCTCGGTTTCATGCCGGATTTCTGCCCGACCTACGATCAGCTCACCACGTCGGAATTTCTCGAACACTTCGCCCGTGCGTTCGACGTGCCGAACCGCTCCAAGCGCATCGAGGAATGTCTGGAACTTACCTGGCTTACGGACAAGCGAGATGCCTTGTGCGAAGGACTTTCCCGCGGCATGAAGCAACGGCTAGTGCTGGCAAAAACGTTGCTGCCTGATCCGCAAGTATTGTTGCTCGACGAACCCGCCAGCGGACTCGACCCGCTCGGCCGCATCGAGCTACGGAAAATTCTTTTGCAACTGCGCGAGGCAGGCAAAGCCGTCTTGATCTCGTCACACATCCTCACCGAGCTTTCCGGCTTCTGCAACAAAGCCGCCATCATGGAGCGGGGCAAGCTCATGAAGTTCGGCACCATCGCCGATCTCGGCCAGCAGATGAGCCAGCGCAAAATGTCCGTGAAGTGGCGAGCCGACGGCGACAAGGCTGTGGAACTCCTGAAAAATTCCGGCGCAAAAAATCTGGAAGCCTCCGCCATCGGCGCGACGTTCGATTTCGATGGCGGAACCGAAGAACTTGATGAATTGCTGAAAACCCTCGTCACGCAAGGGGTCCGCGTGTCCGAGTGGCGCGGCGTGGGCGATGACCTGGAACAAATCTTTTTACAATCCGGCGCGAAGGAGTTGATGTGAAACTTTCCGAGAACCCAATTTTTCTGACGCACAAACGGCTCGTGCATCGCGGCGGCGTGCTGGCAGCGGTGGTCATCGCCACGCTCATCGGTTTCAGTCTGCTACTCGGCCAGATCAGCAGCTTGAGCGAACTTCACCAGTCGCACTGGGGATTTCGTTCTCCCGCTCAAATAGGTAAAAATTTTTACGGCTGGGTGATTGGCGTGGAGATTTTTATGCTCGTGCTGCTCGGCGCGAATCGCGTCACGCGCGCGCTACAGGAGGATCGCAAAGCCGGCCTGTGGGATAGCAACCGGCTAACGCCGCTGAAGCCGGAACAGATTGTCGCCGGCTACTGGCTCGCACCGGCGTTGCGGGAGTTTTACATGGCGGCAGTGCTGGCAGGATTCGGCCTGCTCGTCGTGCTATTTTCGCACCTGCCCATCACGCTCTGGCTGGGCACACAGACACTCATCTTCAGCACGGCCTTGTTTTGCGGATTACTGGGCATCTTGTTCGGCATGGCGGCGCAAAAATCCTCCGGCGCGCTGGTTTTTCTGGCAATGTTCTTTTTCATTCCCTTCTCCTTCGTCGCCCCCAGCCGCGTGCTGACGAATTTTTTATTTCCGATTTATGGCATGGGGAATTTGTTCCAAGCCAGTGATGGCGACCGCAACTGGTCACACAATCCGGAATTGTTTGGCCTGCCCATGCCGGCGATTTTAATCAGCCTCGGCTTACAGGCCATCATTCGGGTGGTTCATCTGGCGCGTGCTGGTGCGGAAGACGGCGAACCCGTTTCAACCGCTGCTGCTGCGCTGGGAGGCCATTTCAATTTTCAGCATCATGGTATTCGCACAACACGCGTTGATTTGGAACAGCTGGGCCAATGCGAACTAAGGCAGCCGGAACGAACAACTGCTTGCAATCACTCACGGCGGCACGCTGTTGCTTGGACTCGCACTGCTTCTCCTGGCGAATCGCCCGCCGGAACAGATTCGTGTGGAGGCCATGCGACTCGGCCTGAAAAGCCTCGGTGATATTTTTCAGCGCAGCGGTGCTTCGCTCGCCCTCGCGTTCGGTGGCGTGGCGGCGGTGGCGATGACGCTGCAATTATCCACGCACCTAGATGGAATATCTGCGCTGGTGATAGTGTTAGTCAACACCGTCAATATATTCCTCATCCTCACCTTGCTGTTGGAGTTTTGCCGCCTGCGCCATCAACGCCGCGCGTTAGGCTTTGTCGCGCTATGGTTGTTTGTGCTGGTCGTCGTGCCGTTGATTCTCGCGGGCGTTTTCCAAAGCGAGGAAACCGCGCAAGTCTGTCTGCTCGCACCAGGCTTTCTCGCTTTGATGGATGTCAGCGCGGATAAATTACCCGCATTGCACCGCGTGAACCTCGTTCACTTTGCCGTCGTGATTATTCTTCTCATTAACTGGCGGCGGCAGTGGAAAAAACTACTGTCCCGCGCGGTTTGAATTTCCAAGCCAGCCAATCAACCCGCCTGCGTCGCCGCTGAAGGTTTCACCCATTGCGCGAGCGCGGCGGCAATGAGCATACAGACACCGCCCGCCATCACCGCGTGGACGAGGTTGCCGCCGAGATAATTTTTCACCAGCGGTCCGAACGTCAGGGCTGCCAAAATTTCCGGCAGCACGATAAAGAAGTTGAAGATGCCCATGTAAACACCCATGCGCTCCGGCGGTAACGCACCCGCAAGAATCGCGTAAGGCATTGAGAGAATACTGGCCCAAGCCACGCCGCCAAGCGCCAGCGCGATGAGCAGAAAATTTTTCTGTTCTTCACCGTGGATGAATCCGACCGCCAGCAAACCGATGCCGCCAAGCGCAAGGCAGATGCCGTGGATGCGCCGCCGGTCAAACTTTCTGGCCGCCGCCATCAGCGCGAACGCGGCCAAAAACGTGACTGCGTCCTTGAGCGAATAACAAACGCCCGCCCATTCCGCGCCGCGCTTGAACAGTTCCGAATTCGGATCGCTGCTGCCGAAAACCGCCGGCACGGCGTTGGAGAAATGCAGCCACATGCAGAACAAGCCGAGCCACGTAAAAAATTGCACGAGCGCCAATCGCTTCATTGTTTCGGGCATCTCCCGCACGGCGGAAAAAATTTCGCCTGCGAAATGCGCCAGTCCTTTGCTCGATTCTTTCTTACGACGAAATTCCCCCAAGTTTTCCGGGGGGTATTCCTTCGTTGAAAAAATCGTCCACAACACCGCTGTGAAAAATGCCGCCGCACCGCAATAGAAGGAGATTTTCACGTTCAGCGGAATCGCGTTGCCCGCGCTGGTTTCACTGCTGACATGAAACCAGTTCTTCAAAATGTAAGGCAACATTCCCGCCACCACCGCGCCGACGCCGATGAAAAAACTTTGCATCGCGAACCCCATGCCCCGTTGCTGCTCCGGCAGTTTATCCGCCACGAACGCGCGGAAGGGTTCCATGCTGACATTGATGCTCGCGTCGAGAATCCATAACAGCCCCGCCGCCATCCAGAGCGTGCTGCAATTCGGCATCGCGATGAGTGCGAGCGAACTCAAGATCGCGCCGACGAGAAAATACGGACGACGACGACCAAGCCGTCCCCAAGTGCGGTCGCTCATCGCGCCGATGATGGGTTGAATGATGAAACCAGTGAGCGGTGCGGCGAGCCAGAGCATGGGAATCTGCGAATCGGATGCCCCAAGGTATTTGTAGATGGGACTCATGTTCGCCATCTGCAGGCCCCAGCCGAACTGGATGCCGAGAAAGCCGAAGCTCATGTTCCAAATCTGCCAGAATGAAAGTTGCGGTTTTTGCATGGGATTGCCCGCATGGTGCGTTTCCGCTGCGCCGATGGCAAGCCGCACAACCATGCGGCGAAAGCTAGAATCAATTCAACATCAGCACGCGATATACTTTCATTCCCGTCGCGGAATTATCCGTCGCACTCAAACTGAAACCAGTGGCGGATTGCGGCAAACCAAGATTGCTCCACGCCGCTGTCAAATCTGACTTGAACTGCACTTGATAAATCTTCCCGATGACAGCGTCCCAAGAAACCGTCGCGGTATGCGTCGCGCCCGCGAGTTGAAAAATGATTTTGAACGGCACGATGACCGTGCGCACCAGTTCATTGTAAGTGTCCGCGACGATGAGCGAGCCGTCCGCCGCCACGATGAGGCCGTAGGGGCTAAAAAATTTACCCGAGCCGTTCACGCCGCTGTTCGTGCCAGAAATTCCTGCAGCGCCGCTCACCGTGCTGACGATGCCATTTGTAGCAATCTTGCGAATAGCTTGATTGAAGGAGTCGGCCACAAATAAATTTCCTCGCGCGTCAAACGCCAGCTCCGCCGGGGCGCGGAAACGCGCAGCGGCCAGGTCGCCGTCGGTCGCACCGTCCTGACCCGCCGCACCAGCAAACGTCGTCACCACGCCGTTCGTTGAAATCTTGCGGATGGTGTTATTGTTCGCGTCGCTTACGAAAAGATTTCCGCGCGCATCAAACTTCAGCCCGCATGGCCCGTTGAATTGCGCGTTCGTGCCGCTGCCGTCCACGCTGCCCCACACCTGCGGGCTTCCCGCGAACGTTGTCACGTTGCCGCCGGAAATTTTCCGGATGCAATGATTCCCGGCGTCGGCCACAAACACCGTGCCATTGGTGGCGACGGTTATGCCGAGCGGGGAGTTGAACCATGCGCTCCCACTAGCACCGTCTAGGAATCCGCTGGAGCCAGCAACGCCAGCGAAGGTTGTCACCACACCTGACACTGTGATTTTGCGGATGACATGGTTGCCAGTATCGCAGACAAAAAGATTTCCGCTGCTGTCGAACGCCAGCCCGCACGGCGTGTTGAAAGACGCATTGGTTCCCGTGGCATTGGCCGAGCCGGAAACGCCGAGTTTGCCCGCAAACGTTGTGACAACGCCGTTCGTAGTGACCTTTCGAATGGCGTGGTTGCGCGAGTCGGCGATGAAATAATTTCCGCCCGCATCCATGACGATGGCCGCTGGATCGCTGAACAACGCATTCGTGCCGCTGCCGTTCGCCGCGCCGCTGACCTGCGCCTGTCCGGCCAACGTCGTGACAGCGTCTTGCGCGCGCAACGCACACGCGAGCGCGAGCAAAGTCAGGATGGCGGACAGTTTGCTCATTGGCCTCGGCGCATCAATCGTTCGTTTTGAACCGGTGCCGGTGTCGTTTCGGTTGACGCTGGTTTAAATTCCGCCGTCGGCTTCAACTCCTCGCCGCTTCGAGTCACAAGCTTTCCGTCGCGGTTGGACACATCTTCCACGGGATATATTTCGCCATCACGCTTGAAGAACTTTTCCATCTCATCAAGCTTGAACGGGCGCGAGCCTTTGCGTCCGAACACGACAGTTTGATTGCCGCTCTCGTCCACTACTCGGTCGCGGTCGAGACCACGACCAACGGCGACGGCTGGTTCATGCGTTGGATAGGTCGCGATGAGTTTTGGATTTGGCACGGGACTAAAACCCATGTGGCCGGGAACGTTCTCTGGCGAAATCATCTGGAGCACGCGCAAGCCATTCTTGCCATCGGCCACCAGCGCGAACATCGACGCGTTCACGGAACCGATTTGCACCGCGCGAACGTCGTTCAATTTTCCATCGGCATTATAGAGCCGTTCGAGTTTTGGTTTTTCCGGATTGGAAATGTCGATGAACGCCAGGCCGTCCTCGCCGTCAGCGACGTAGGCGTAGGTGCGAGCAAGGTAAAAGCGCTGGGCGTGTTTCAGCGGCACGGTCGCGCCGGGAATCAACTTCGGCTTCACTGGATCGGTGATATCGAGCACCTTGAAGCCTTCGTCGTCGGTCACGAATGCGTAGCGGAACTGCACGCCGACGGCGCGTGGGTTTTTCAGGCCATCGGTCATTTCACCTGCGAGCAACGGTGCTTCCAGCGCATCATTGCGTAGGCCCACAACGAACAATCCGTTTTTGCCGACAACGTAAAGATTCGTTCCCGCCATGAATGAGTGCATCGCTCCGGTGAGTTTGCCGTCCGGGTTGAAGCGAAAGATTTTTTCTTTGTCGAAGAAGTTGTTGTCGGGATTGCCGTCCAACATCGTCCCGACGGTGACCATCACGAGACCCTCTTCGCGGTCGGTCACGAACACCCACGCGTAGAGCGGACTCACGGCCTGTTCTTGGTTCTCCGGCTTGCGCGAGCGCAGAGGGTCCACGCCGAGCGTGCTCGGCAGCGTGACGCTCGTGGCGTATTTCGTGCGGATGTAAGTGCGCTGGCCGAGCGGCGAAACCGGCGCGCTGGTGATGCGTTCGGAGAAACCTTTCTGATCGATGTTGGCGATGTCAAACACTTCAAAACCGCCCTCGCCATTCGCGGTGTAGAGATATTCTCCGCGCTGAACGACATCCAAAATCTCTTTCCCGTCGTGATGGTGGGCTTCTTTAATTTCACCATGATTTACTTCGACGTGCTTTTTGTAATTGTCCGGATACGCAACCTTGTGGAGATGGCTTCCAAGTGCGGCCTGCGGTTCTTCCTGTTCGGTCCAGATGACCGCTTCGAAGCCGCCCTTGCCTTCGCCGACGAAAGCGTAGCGGCCAAAGAAATTCACCGTGCCGGTGCCGAAACCGAGCAACGACGTGAGCCATGCGTTGTTGTCGTTGGACTTGGCGACGTGACAGTCCTCGCAATTCTTCGTCGTGCCCTTGCCGCTGGTCGTGTGCGGCAGATGTGGATTGTAAGCCTGACCGCTGTAACCTTCGGCGCTGATGGTCTGCTGCTGCGAATAAACCCACTCGCGATTCGCGTTTTGCGAACTGACGATGACGGCGGACGATGAGCGGAGAACAGCGAGACGGTTACTCTTGTAGCTCGCGTCCACGCCGAGTTGAAAAACATCGTCGCGCACGACTTGCGGATTGTAGCTGGTGAAATTGCGCGTGGTCGTGCCTTCGAATTTATTCGCCGGCACGCGCTGGTTTGCGCGCATTGGCAAATGACAACCGAAACACGAAGTCGCCCACGACGAATGGCAGACCTGGCAGCCGATGTTTGAATTATCGTGCGCCAAATTGCGTGCGCACTTTGCTGGCTCCGGCACTGCGCCCCAAGTTTTACCATCGCGACCAAGCGTCTTTGCGTAAGCCGACTTCGCGTTGTAGTGCGAGGACGTCGGATCAACGGTGTCCATTGTCTGCGGCACTTCCCAAAGCATGTCTGCCGACATGGAGGAGCGCTGGAACAATTTATTTCCCTGCCAGAAAAAGCGCGGGCCATACGCGGTGTTGTTCGCGCGCAAGTCCACACCGGCGATGTTCGTGCCAGTGAAGATGCCGCCGTTACCGCTGGTCACGAGCGACGGACGTTTGGTAATCGTGCCGTGACAGTCAATGCACTCTATCGTCGTTGCGGCACGCGGTTCACCGTAGAGCAAGCCGTTGCCGTGGACGTCCACGTCGAAATGACAATCGGCGCATTGCATTCCGTGCGCGAGATGTTCGTCTTTGAGATGAACGGCCTTCGCAAATTTCTGCGGATCGTCGTGCGGAATAATTTTCTCTTCTCGATCACGCAGATTGCCTTCGCGGTCGTGTTTGAATACGGCGCGGAAAATCCAGCCGTGGCCGTGGTAATCGGCGAACTGCGTCTCGTGCAGTTTCGGATTCAGCTCGGAAACTTTTTCCAGAAAATCCAGATCGCTCCATAGTCCGCGCGCGGCAGCGGCTTCAGGATTGTCACGGATGGATTTTACCAATTCTTCCGGCGTTGGATTTTTTTGTTTGGCCGGATACATGAATTCGCCGTCGCTTTCCTGATCCCACCAGATGTAGCCAAGATAAGGATTCACAAAGAGATTTCCCTGATGCATGTGACAGTTCATGCACTGCGCGGTCGGGATGGCGCGCGTGAACTGATGCGTGATGGGATGACCGCGCTCATCTTTGCGGATGGCCTTGTCGGCGGTGAAACTCAAACCTTGGTTACCGTATTTGGAATACCAGCCAGAGTGCGACGGCGAACGGTCGTTCGCATAGACGACGTGGCACGCCGTGCAGCCGCTACTGCGATAGTCGCCGGGATGATTATTCGAGCCCATGAAATCGAGCAGTGGATCGTGCAGGCGCGTCTTCTGCAAATTCAGATACACCGGATCAATGCGGTTCAGCGTGCCGAGGCCGCGTTCGCTCAAGCGCCGCGCAGGTTTGCCGGATTCTTCAAAAGGATCGGGGCTACCGAGTGAAAGTTGTTTTTCACCACCACGCTCGAAGATGCGGAGGATGTTGCTGGGCGGAACGATCTCAAATCGTGGCAGCGGATCGAGAAACGGGAGAATTCCCCAGCGGTCAGTCATCTCTTGCGTGACGGGGACGGGACTTTCCAGACGCAGCGCCGTGCCGTCCGCGCCGTAAGCCTGGCCGAAGCGATAATTTTTCTGATTGAATGCGCCGTTGTTGTAGAGCGCCGCGCCCCAGAGCATCCCGCCGTGGCGCATCATGCTGTGGCCGACATTGCGCACGATGTCCGCGTGGCACGGCCCGCAGGTTTCTTCCGCCACGCGCAGGTCGCCGGGATTCACGAACTTGATGAACTCACGCGACTCGTGATTCAACAATACCGTAGAGTCGTTCGGATTCGCAGAGCTTTGCCAGAACACCGGATTGCGTGGCACAACGTGCGCCTGCGTTTGTTTCAAACCAGGATTCGCATTGCCGCCGTGACAATCCGTGCAGCCGAGCACGACGTTTTTTGATGCGTGCATCGGCTCGCTGCCTTTGTGGCATTCCAGACATCCGACAGATTTTTTGTCCGCGTCGAGTTGCGACTGGTCCATCCAGTTCGGCTTCGGCAGTGCGTGTGCAGCGTCCGTCGGCAAATTTTTGGGGACGGAAATTTCCGGGCCGGAACCGTCCGAAGATTCAGCAAATGATGTGGAGCTTCCAATAAGCACCAACGCCGTCGTGAGCACAACAGCCCGCCAGGGCGAAAGAGAATAGCCCAGCGATTCATCGCTGGGTTTGTGCCCGGCGCGTTGACGAGTCCCAAAGGGACGACAGAAATTACTCCGAGAGGTCGCGTTCGTCATAGGCGTGTCCGTGTTTTTCCAGAAAAGTTTTGAACTCTTCAAGGAATGTTTTTTGGCGATGATGCTCGGCTTGGTTGGCGATGTATTTTTTGGTTTCTTCCAAACCTGAGATACCGATGGAAAAAGCTCCATAACCCTCCTGCCACTGGAATGACCAAAGTTCCTTGAATTCTTCATACAGCCATTTGGAAGAATTGCCTTTGATCAATTGATCGGCTTTGGAGAGCGCAATGGTTGGCGGAAGTGAAATCAAGACATGAACATGGTCATTGAATCCACCAACAGCCAGCGCAGAAATTTTATTCGCACGGGCGATGCCGCCGATGTAAGGCCAGAGGCGTGCTTGGATTTCCGGCGTAATCACGGGCTGGCGTCCTTTCGTGCTCCACACGCAATGATACAGGCTGTTGGTGAATGTGTGCATTTATTCTGCCGTCCCTAGGGGACTCAGTTCGATTTGCATCATGAACCCACCATTGTAATGGTGGGCTATTTTCTTTCGCCCTGCCGGGCTGGGGAAATCTTTGCGACATACCTTTGAAAACTCAAGCGAGCTTGGGTATCTAATTCCAATTTTGAAACTCGTTTTCATGTTTCAATAGGTGAACGTGACCGCAATCAGACCGCTGTATAGAAAATCATCCACCGAGCCAGTGCGGTCGGTGCGATCGAAGCCCGGCACGGGATTCGTGCTCGTCTTGTAAATGTCTTTGAACCCGTCGCCTGGCAACAACGCGCCGAAGCCAGCGGAGAAAATGATGTTGTCCGTCAGCAGCGGACGATACTGGATGCCGAGGCTGAAATCCCAGCCGACTTCGTTGTCCACCTTGTCGGTGAGCAGCGCGGTCTTGATGGTATCGGTCTCGGCGAACCGGATATAATTCACGTTGAGAAATGTCCGGAGCTTCGGCGTCACGTCGAACTCCGCGCCAAGGCCGAAGATGAACACGCCGGGATTCACGAAGTTCGCCTGCCCTTCCGTTTTGCTGGAGCGCAAATCGGGCACGAGGCTGCTCGGCGTTTTCAGATTCACCATCGTGCCACCGAGATTAAATCCCTGCCGCGTCCAGTAGCTGAACGGGCCGCCGGTGAAATTTGGATTATCTAAAACCGTGTCGAAGCCGCGCGCCGTGCCGTCGGTGGCGTTGTCGTCGCCGGACGCGTAGAGAAAAGAAAATTTGTAGCGCGCCCAGTCGCGGTCGTAGGAAATCTCCAGCGCGGCCATCTGCGCGTTGATGTCTACGGCGTGACCGGCGAGGCCGTTGAAATCATCGCGGCCCAACGCCTCGTAGAACTGATGAGAAATGTTGAAGCGTCCGATGTGACCATCGCCGCCCCAGCCGAGATAGACGACATTCTCGTCATGCGCCCGCACCGTGCCGATGGGCGCGGGGCGGACGAGATTTCCGGCTTCGTCATAATGCACGCCGCCGTGGTCGAAATTGCCGACGACGCTGAACTCCGTCGTGTATCCCGGCCAGATAAAATCCTGCCGATATAGATTCGCGACCACGACTTCCTGATCGCGGCTGTCGAACGTGTTCAGTTCCGAGTAAGTGTCCTTCTCGCGCATCGAGAACACCGCGAGGTTGTATTGGTAGAGATTGTTCGCGTAATTGCCGAAGAGCCGCACGCCGAGGTTTACGTCGTTGAAAAGAAATCCCCGGAAGTCCGCATTGAACGGCTGATAACCTGCGCGCACGGAAACGAAATCATAGTTCTCCGATAAATCTTTCAGGTGCAGTTCCACAAACGCCTGTTGCAATGCAAAGAAATCTTTCGTCCGATCCGTATGACGTGTCGCGCGGAAACTTCCCGCGGGACCAGTCTGGCCGTTGAGCAGGCTGCCGATGTCATCCGGGTTCTGCACGCCGCCGTTGTTGGGCGGTGGCGAATTATTGTTGCCGTAGATCGAGCCGCGCGGGTCAGGCGAGACCACGCCGGATTCCTCGGCGGAGAGATAATTGACGTTGTAAACCGGCTCTAGCTTGATGGCCCAGTCCACGGGACGGAAAACCGTTTCGCCTTTGAACAGGTTCAATTCGAACGCCAGATTGTTCTGGATGCTCAACGCCTCGCTCTGACCGTAAAACTCATACGCACCCGGCACGACCGCGCTCACGCCGCTCGCCGTCGGCACGCGCTTGAATTCCGTGACCGTGTTCGCCGACGCGGTAAGATCGAGAAAAATATCCTGCCCGATGATCGGCACATCACCTTTCAACAGACTGCGCTGATAGGGATACCACAAATAAGTTTCCGGCGATTCGAACGGCGATTCGATGCTGCCGCTCGTGTAACGCTTCCACGGCGAAAACCCAATACGCCAGCGGTCGGCAACTGGCTTCGTGTTTTTTGGATAAGCGAACTGCCGCAACGTCGGCTCCACGCGCCACTCTTTATCCACACGCAGTTCGCGCCGCACATTCTTGCGCGGAAGTTTCTGGTCGGCAGGCAACGGCTCGTTGCCGAAGCTGCGCCTGGTGGCTTCCGGCTCCGTCTGCACGATTTCACTCAGGCGCGAATTTTCGCGCGGCAATTCCATGCCTGGCGCAATCGCGGGCGGCGTGAATTGCGGCGGCGCGACCGGCTCGTTGAACAGCGCGGTGGGCGTGCTCGTCGGTGGTTTGATGCTCGCGCCAGGGTCCGGATTGAACTGCGGCTGCGTGAGCGAGTTCGTGACGATGACCACGCGATGCGTCCAGCTCACCTCCGAGGGCGGCGGCTCCGGCAATTGCACCGGATTCGGGTCGGGACTGAAATTCTCCGGCGACGCCGGCGGCGGATTCGTGCTAACGACTTGATTGGGTTTCACCGCGTCATCGGCGAAGCCCGACACGGATGCGCCGGTGACCAATCCGGCCACGATGAGCCGTTGGAAAATTTTTGATTCCGCCGTTGGTCTGGGCTGACGCATCCGCCCCTAATGAGAAATTGTTTGTTTTCGGAAAGCAAGCGTTTAGGCTCGCGGAGTGGTGAAGCGAATTCCAAAAAACCTCCCGCAACGCCTGTGCGGTGGTGTTTTTCGCGCTGCGAAAAACTCGTCGCCGAGCGCAACGTCAGGCGACGAAATCACGCGAACGGAACTTGCCGCCGCCCAATGCCTGCTTCGCAGGCAGACAAAGTCGCAGCGCGACATTGTCCACCATCATCGATTTATTCCGGCCTTCGTTTTATTTCTCGCCCTGCTCACCGCGCAGGTTGACGCCGCGCAACTCACGCTCGCCGAGGTCCAGACCGTCATCGCGCAGTCTGTCACCCGTGCCACCGCCCTGCCCGCGCCGCTCAAAACCAACGCCGTCATCGCCGTGACCGACCGCGAAGGCTGGGTGCTCGGCGTGTGGGCCGTGAACACCAATCTCTCTCCGACCGACGATCTCGTGAGCGAAGCCATCGCCAAAGCCGGCACGGCGGCGTTCTTGAGCAGCGGACAGAACGCCTTCAGCACGCGCACCGCCGGATTCATCGTGCAGCAACATTTTCCGCCGGGCATTGACAATAAACCGCCCGGCCCGCTCGTTGGCGTGAATTTTTCCCAACTCAAGTTTTCCGACATCAACAAATTCAAAGCCCCCGGCAGCGTCATCAGCTACGGCAGTTCGCCCGGACTCACGCTCGTTGCGCCGCCGCTGCCCGTCACCGGCGGACTCGCAGGCACACCCGGCGGATTGCCGCTTTACAAAAACGGCGCGCTCGTCGGCGGCGTGGGCGTGGCAGGGAATGGCGTTTCGCCGCTGTCAGTCACGCCACCCGTCATCGCCAATGCCGACAGTGATGAAGATGTGTCACTCGCTGGACAAACCGGCTTCGCTCCGGCGGACAAGATTTTCGGCTCGCAAGTTCTCGGCGATGGCATCCGGTTTGAATACCTCGAAAGCTCCACCAGCCTCGGCGCGGTGATTCCGTTCGGCAGTTTGCCGGGGAAAAATATTTCGCCCTACACGCTCATCTCGTCCCCTGCTCCGTTTGCGTATCCTGTCGCGACGATGGGCGGCGTCACCGGCGAACTGCGCCAGCCCATCACGCCTGATCCCATCAGCACGCCGATTGGAACCACCCTGCGGCTGAACGCGCTCGAAGTCTCCAACATCCTCGCTGCGGCGGCGAACCGCGCTCGCACAACGCGCGCCGGCATCCGGTTGCCGCGCGGCACGGCGGCGCAAGTGTTCATCACCGTTGTGAACAACCCGAACGCCGCAGGCGTGGCGCCGACGGTGCTGGGCACGTTCTGCACCTCGCCGGACACCACGCGGTTCAGTTGGGACGTGGCCGTGCAGAAGGCGCGCACGGCGATTTTCTTTTCCTCGACCAACCGCGCCTACTCCGCGCGCACCGTCGGCTTCCTCGCACAAAGCCTTTACCCGCCCGGCATCAACGGCACCGCGCCCGGATTGTTTCTCGGCTTGCAGGAAAAATTTTCCGCCTTTCCGGCGAACGTGAGCAACCCGCTCAACGGCGCGCTCGTTACCAATGCACCGTCTGTGAACCCCAACCTGCCGAACGGCATCACGATCTTCCCCGGCGGCTTTCCGCTTTACCGCGACGGCGTGCTCATCGGGGCGATCGGCGTGAGCGGCGACGGCATTGACCAGGACGATTTGATTTCCGCGAGCGGCGCGGCGGTGTTTCTGCCGCCCGTGCCCATCCGCGCCGACCAGACGCAATACCGCGGTGTGCGATTGCCGTTTGCGAAGTTCCCGAGAAATCCGGCGATGTGAAATGGACTCAACAGGGTTAATCAGTTTATGAAAAATTTCTTTCGTGGAATTGGCGCTCTGTTGTTCACAAGCTTTTGCTGCTCACAGCCAACTCTGGCTCAAGACACCGCGTTCACCTATCAAGGACGGTTGAATGATGCCAACGGCCCCACTGCCGGTGCTTATGACCTGCGATTTGCCATCTTCGACGACGCCAGCTCTGGCCTGCAACTCGGCAACACGCTGACCAACTCGGCCACGGCGGTGAGCAACGGACTATTCACGGTCATGCTTGATTTTGGCAATCAATTCCCCGGCACCGGGCGTTAGCTGGAAATTGGAGTGCGGACAAATGGCAACGGCAGCTTCACCACCCTTTCACCACGGCAACCGCTGACGCCGACGCCTTATGCCATCCGCGCCGCCACGGCTGGTTCGGTGGCCGCGACGAACATCGCGGGCAGCATCGCCAGCGCACAGACTGTCACTGGCTCGCAGTCCAATGTGATTGCCGCCACCATCACCAACATTGTTCTGAACACAGCCAACGGACTGACGAACAAAATTTCCGTGGCAGGTAATGTCGCGACAATTTCTATTGGCTCGACCAACGCCAGCAACACTGCGAATGAAATTACACCAACCAATTTTATAAATTTTTCACCCAATGCAAGTTGGCCGATTCTTTCCTCTTTGACAGTTACAGGCTGCGTCGCCTATCCGCAACTCAATGGAACATGGACTTTAACAAACAGCATCTATACCAAAGGCAGCACCAATTTTCTTTTCTACGATTCTGCATACATAGGCGGGTGGGTTTTTGCGAGCCGTCCGTCTCTGAGCAATTCAGTGACGGGTGTTTTGGAATATGACGACAGTCTGGCGGGCAAATTTTTTCTCAACCAATTCAACCTATTTTATTGGACGGCAAACGGTGGTTTGACCTATGACACGACGGCAATTTTCGCTGCTGAATTCCAAAACACTACCAACCTAAAAGTCATGCCGAACGGTGAGTTGAGTCTTCAGCAAGGAAACTATGCTCCGGACTGGACCTTTCTTTCTGCATCAAACATGAGCCTCGGTCAGCGGCTTATTACGATTGGCGGTGGCGGTTTTCATTCCGGCCAAACGGGGAACATCGTTTTTTACGGCATACCTTATGGCGAATACGTCACCAACAAACAAATCGGGCAAAGTGGTTTTGAGGCTGGAAAAATAAACTACGCCGCAACTTACAACATAAAAACTGATCAACGGATAGGGGTTGATTTGGCGGTTTATTTCAACAGCGACGCAAGCGGTGGAAGCATGATTGAACGCATGGTTCAGATGCCGACCTACTACGGCACGCCAAACAATCAAACCTCGGCCAACGGCGGATGGAGCCGCGCAATGATAAACCACTGGAAAGGAACTTGGCTCGGCGATTTGCCGGTGAGCGAACACACTTACAATATGCCGCCGCCCGCTCGCGTGACGATTGTTGCCAGCACCAACGACATTCCGGTTTTGCTTTTGCAAAGTCGCGGCGCGTATGGCGGCACGGTGACGAACGGCGGATTCTGGGCAGATGGAACAAATATTTTTGCGATGCAGAAAACGGTTTCATTTCCCATTCCGCAAATCAACACGACCAACGCCATTCTGTCCGCCGCATCATCCTTTACTTGGAAGTTCAGCTACGCCTTTTCCGACACAAATTATTCCGTAACCGTCAGTGGCATGGGCGACACGCTGGCCTCACCGCAGATTGGAACCAAGACCACCACCAACGTCGTCATCACCTTTTCCCCGTTCACAGGCACGCTCAACGCCATCGCCGCGCGGCAATAAATTAAACGGCACGCCATCGGAACATCGTAGCAGCCCGACGTGAGTCGGCTCCAATTTTCCCCCCGCCTTAAAAATTAAAATGAGCGGACTCACGTCCGCTGCTACGAGCGGTGAAAGGGGCGGACTATCTCCGAGGTGGCGTTTTTCGCGCCGCGAAAAACCCGTCGCCGAGCGCAGCGTCAGTCGACGGAAGCTTGCGCGTGCCTGAAAACTTTCACGCCTCGAAGTGACCGCTGCGCGGTCAGTGTCCGTTCGCAGCGCAAACGGACCCACCACCCGATGCCGTGCCCGTTCGTCGGCGGATTGACCGCGAACCACGCGAAAGACACGAACGGATTTTCGGGAAAACTTTTCCCCGCCTTCGTCCAACTCCGCCTGCATCTGATTTCGGCGCGACGAGTCGGCGCGGCAAGGCATGGTTCGTGTCTTTCGAGGTTAAAATTTCGCCCCGGCAAGCTGCGGAGCAGCGAAAGAAAATAGCCCACGGTTTCAACCGTGGGTTGCGCGTTCCCAAAAATCTCCAGCCCCGCCGGGGCGAAAGAAATCGGTAGGGACGGTGCGCTGCGCCGTCCCCGCTGGCGCTTCCCCGCTTGTTGGCCAGCGGAATTTCCGAAACCCCGCCCGCTGAAGACGGGGAAGCGCGGGCGGGGGGACGGCCCAGCGGTCCGTCCCTACCACATCAGAGCAACCTCACTTCGCATCCATCTTCCAGATACCGTTCCATTCCGCCGGCGGATGCGCGATGAGTTCCGCGCAGCGCGCCCCTAGCCGGATGCTCGCGCCGTCGGAGAATTCCTTCGCAAGCGCTTCAAACTTGGCCTGCGCCTCGGTGAACTTTCCAAAGAAGTATTCGTCATACGCGACCTTGTAGCGCGTGCAGATGTCGGCGTAGTTGGAAGGCGTGCAGGGGTTTTCGCATTCGAACAGTTCCACCGGCTCGCTCTTGCCCTTGACGATGACGCGGTCGAGCAGGCGGCGTGCGCCCTGCGGATTGAATTGCGCAAAGGCATCGCGCGTGACGAGCATCTTCACGCCGTAGTATTTGGTGAGCGATTCCACGCGCGCGGCTTCGTTCACCGTGTCGCCCACCAGTCCGTAGTCGAGGCGTAAGGCGGAGCCTTTGTTGCCCACGAGCACACTGCCGGCATGCAGGGCCACGCCGTAGCCGAACAGTTTTTGCACCTCCGCCGGCAAGGTCGAACGCAGCGTCTCCATCGCAGAAATCAATTTCATCGCCGCGCGATGCGCGCGATCGGCGGCGTCCGGTTGTTTCTGCGGCGCGCCCCAATAGCTCAGGAACTGGTCGCCGAGAAAATGTTCCAGGTTCCCCTCCTCGCTCATGATGGCGCTGGTCTGCGCTTCAAAAACTTTGTTGAGCAGTTCAAACATTCCTTTCGGGCCGAGCGTTTCGGCGAGCGGCGTGGAGTTGCGCAAATCGGTCAGGAGCAAAACCACATCGGCGCGGCGTGGTTGCATGGAGCCGGGATCGGACAGCACGGCGTCCAGCACGCGCGGCGAGAAATACAGTCCCATGGTGTGCTTGAGTTTCATGCGCTCCAGGCGTTCGGAAAAGAAATCGTAAGCGAGCGCGCCGATGCCGATAGACACCAGCACCAGCAGCGGATTCACCAATGGCGACAGGATGCTCGGCAGATCAAAACAAAAGAACGTGGCTACAAAAAACCCGCCGCCAATGGCAAAGATCACGAGCAGCCGCCGGACCGGCGCGCGCACGAACTGGCACAGCACCGCGCCGATCAAGCCCGCCAGCGCAATCAGCGCGCCGACGGCCAGCGGCGGAAGTTCGCTCAAAAATTCGCCGTGCAATGCGGCATTGATGATCTGCAGATGGATTTCCGGGCCGGGCATCTCTACGCGGAACGGCGTGCGATGCGAGTCTTGAAAAATATTCGCGGTCGGGCCGATGACCACGAGCTTACCTTTGAAAAATTCTCCGTTCGCAAAATTTTTCTCCCAGATTTTTGGCGTCAGCACATCGCCGAGCGGGATGACGGGCCACGTTCCGGGCGGACCGGTGAAACGGATTTTCTGCCGCGTGCCGGTGGCGGGAATCTTTTCCGCCGCGCCGAATTTTTCCAACGCGCGGGCGTCAAAGGAATTAAGGACGGTTCCGGGCGCGGTGTTCACAGCGTCGCCGAGTTCGTGGTTCGTCACGCGAAAGCGAGCGCGACGAAAAATGTCATCGCCATCCAGCCAGATGTTGATGTAGCCGGTGCGCGGGTCGAGCGCAGACGGCTGGCCGGATGCGTCGGGAATCAAGTTCGCATTGGGGGTGGTCACTTTACCCGGCTCGCCGCGATCGGTTTCAGCGAGCGTGTAGTTGGCGCCGATGACCACGCGGTCACCGTATTTTTCCAGCGCGGCACGGAGTTCAGCGTCCCCGTCGGCCTCCGCCGCGAAAACCAAATCTATCGCGATGACTTTCGCGCCCGCGTCCGCGAGCCGCGTGATGGCAGCAGCCCAAACGTTGCGCGACCAGGGAAAACGTTCGCGCAACGCGGCGAGGACGGGATCCTGCTTGTCGGCGTCGGTGATAAAAACGTCGTCGTAACTGGGCCGGTCAATGCCGATGAGGACGAGGTTGGTATTCGCGGGCGTGTAGCGGCCGTTGCGCGCGAAGAGGTCGTGGACGTAATTATCCGCGTCCACGAACGGCGAGCGCAGCCACGCGGGCGCAAGAAAATCCAACCCCAGCACCGCGAGCGTGACCACTAGACAAAGCGCCGCAAGCCGCAGGGCGCGGATTTTTTCGACCTGGCTGGATTTTTTGCGGGGCATGGCGAGTTTGACAATGGTTGGCCGCTGGCGTAAAATTGCGTTGAAATTAGTCGCCTTCCAAAATGAAAACAAACCTTCTTATTTGCGCCGCGCTGGTGTTGGTGAATTTTTCCGCCGTCGCCGCGCCGCTCACGGAAAACACCTTCACCGAAATCATCCGCGAGGTGAACACGCTTTCCACCGCAGGCAATCCAACGACGGCGAAGCTGAATGATCTGTTGAAGTCACCCGACCGCGTGCGCACCGGCCCCGAGTCGCGCGCGGAACTCACGGCGGCGGACAACACCATCACCCGCGTCGGCGCGAACACAGTGTTTTCTTTTTCTGATAGCGGACGCACGCTAAATCTGGAGCAAGGCAACCTGCTGTTTCATTCGCCGCGCGGCAAAGGCGGCGGCACGATCAAATCGGGCGGTGCGGCGGCGGCGGTGTTGGGAACGACGCTGATGGTTTCGGCCACGGCGGACGGCGGGTTCAAGGTGATTTTGCTGGAGGGCAAGGGGAAAATCACTTTGCCCAACGGCGACTCGGTGACGCTCAACGCGGGTCAGGAAGTTTTTGTTTTGCCGGGCGGCGGTTTCAGTCAGGTGTTCGACATCAATCTCGACAAGCTGGTGCAGCACTCGCAGTTGGTGAAGGGATTTTCGCACGAGCTGTCGTCGCTGCCCTTGATTCTCGCGGCCATACAGGGGCAGAATGCGGCCATTCTTTCCGGCAACGCGACCGACACGGGCGCGCCGCCGGAATTTTTCATTCCGCCGCCCGGTCCCGGCAACGGCCTGAACGCGCTCGATCCCGGCTCCTATCATTCCGCCTGTCCGCCGCCGTTGACGCTCGACCAATACAGGACTTTATTCGGCCAGACGACCAGCGGCCAGTTCACCACCGGCGGAACCGGCGGGCGCGGAATCGTCACCTTCGGAGGAGGATTCGCACCTTAAGCTTAATTTTTTATGCGCACCCAATATTTTATCGCCGCTGTATTTTTAACCAGCTTCACCGCGTTGGCACAAATGCAAAGCCAGCAGGCGGATTCCGTCCAGCAGCGCCGCCAGCTCGAACAGGCCGCGCAACTCATGGTCTCCACCAACGCCGTGCCGGAACTCTTCGCCGGCGAATCCGATGACGTCGGCCCGCAATCCGTCCTGAAAATGAAGCCGCGCCGCACGCTCTTCGAGGCTTCGGCGGACGCGCAGTATTTTTATTCCGACAACATGTTCCTCGCCAACGGCGGCAAGCAGGAGGTGGACGTCCTGGTCACCACCGTGCAGGCCGCGCTGGCCCCGACGCCGTATGAATTTGGCGGCGGACTGCTCGCGCCGCGCCTCGGCTACCAGCACCAGTGGTTCGCCTACGATCTGGTCGGCGAACACACCGTCAACGTCTTTAACAGCACCACTTTCAGCTTCGACGACATCAGCCTCAAAAAATTTGATTTCAACGTCTCCACCGTTTTCGGCGACGTTTCCTGGACGCGGCAGAATTGGACCTTCACCTTCAGCGCGGATTTTCGCCGGCTGCTGGATTCCGGGACCTACGATGAATTTTACAGCGAACTCGTCCCGCGCTGGGCCGTCCGCCGCGATTTTGTCCTTAACGAAAAACAGGCGCTCTCCGTCGGCTACGAAGGCGATTACCGCGTGAGCGACACGCCGAACGTGCCGCCGTTAGCCGGCAGCGGCTTCAACGACCGCACCGACCACAGCCTCGTCGTCGTCGGCAGTTGGAAGCTGTGCCGCCACGCGATTTTGCAGCCGTCCTACCGCTTTCAATACACGCACTACACCGCGACCAGCCGCGATGATTTTCTGCAATCCTTCGGCCTCGCCGTCTATTGCCCGCTCAACGACAACGTCGCGCTGCGCGGCTTCGTGAGCTATGACAGCCTCGCGACCGACGGCTTTTACGCAAACAACTACGAGAAACTCGACGCGGGCATCGGCTTGAATCTCACCGTCCGCTTTTGAAAAATTTCAGTGCGTGACCGACGGCTTGTGGTAAGTGTGACATTCCGCGCAAGTGTCCGCCACGCCGCCGCGCGGACTGTGGCACTCGGCGCAGGTTTCCTTTGCGGGCAACAAAATGTCCGCCGTCTCCTTGCTGCGAACCGCGTCATGGCATTTCTCGCAGGAAACTCCCGCGTGCTTGGCGTGATTGAACTTCGCCTGCGCCAGCCAGCGTTCCGTTTGGACCGGCTTCGTGATCTGCGGTGAACCGGCGGCTGAATTTTCAACCTCGTGGCAATACGCGCAGCCGGGAAAAATTGCCCGCGTCGCGCCGCTCACCGCGCCCACGCTGATTTCCGGAGCGGTCGTCGCCGTGCTGAAGAAAATCCGTTTTTCCAAATCCTCGCCGCTGCCGAATTGCGCGCGCAAACCGGCGAGTTTTTGCCGGACAAAACTGTTTTCGTCCGCGACATTTTGTTTCGCCGCCAAATCGGAATACTGCTTCGGCAAGCTGCGCAGATACGCCGACACAAATTCCGCACTACCGTGCGGCAGTTGCAACTGCGGCGTCTCCGGATCGAATTGCAACGAGTGGCACACGCGGCAGTTTTTCTCGAAGGCCACGGGTTTCATCA
>CAINDH010000267.1 GCA_903847285.1 uncultured Verrucomicrobia subdivision 3 bacterium
AATGAGGTGGTGGAGCAACTCGGGGTGCGCTGGCACGGCGGCAAACTGGTGCTGCATCCTGCGGACGCGACGTTGCAGACGAAGGAAGTGCCGCTGGAAGTTTTTTTCCACAAGGTCGTAATGGTGCGGAACAATCTGCGCGTGCTGGAGCAGAAGATCAACGCACACGAGAAACTGACGGATGGCGAGAAAGTTGAGTTCCAGCAATACGTCACCAAGAGCTATGGCTCGCTGACGACGTTCAACATATTGTTCAAAGAGAAGGACGGGCAGTTTTAGGGCGGAATTATGTCGTGGGTGGTGGGATCAGTCGCGAGTCAATTTTTTGCCCAACCTCAAAGTGCCCGCTTCGCAGTCTGGATCTGTCGCTGCGCAACAAATTCCACCACCTAGCGCTAGTGGCTACGCAACCTCCTGGTCGCCAGAACCGTTCCCCCGGTCACTCACCAGACCATTTCAGCATATGACAAGGTCAGGGAATCACGTCCTTCAGCGAGCCAACCACATGGCAACGTCGCTTTGCCACGTCACAACGTCAGGGAAACACGTCCCCAAGCGACGGAACCACATCTTTACGTCGTTCCACCACGTCTTTCAGCGACGGAACCATGTCACAACGTCACCTGACCAAGTGTTGCCGTCGCTTTCCGTGGCGCTAAATTGATTTTAGCGCCACGAAACGTCACGTTGTGACATCGTTAAGTGGCTTTGGAAGATGGTTTGGTGGCAGTATTTGATGGAAAACCATGTTTCAATACACCAGCACCAACACCGCAGCGTCTTGCGCGGACTTGACCACGTCTTCAAACGACTCGTCCTTGGTGTTTGGTTCCTTGAGTTTGGCGGCAACATCGGGGACAGATTCGAGGAAGCTCAAGAGCAGGCTGCTTTTCACCGCATAGTTCACATTCTCCGGCAACGCACCCGTGGCATCCAGCGCGGCCTGGGCACTCAACTTGGCGGCGACGATGCCCACCACGTTGCCGCGCGCATCCACCAACGCACCGCCGGAATTGCCCGGCTGCACCGGCACGCTGATTTGGAAATAGCGCGGGTCATCCTGACTGCCCGCCAGCGACCCAATTTCACCCTTGGCCAGCTTGGGCGAAAAACCTTGGAGGCCGGTGGATGGAAAACCCACCGTGGCAACCGTAGCTCCCAATTTCACCGCGCGACTGGCGGCAACGGGCAGCGGGGAAAATTTTCCATTAACTTTCAGCAACGCCAAATCATTCGCCGCATCCACCTTCACCACCTTGGCGTCAATCAATCCGGCACTCGTGACTAGACGAACTTTCGCCGCATCTTTGACGACGTGATGGTTTGAAATCAAATAGCCATCGTCCGTGATGAAAAAGCCAGTGCCGGTGTATGAAGGATTTGTCGGTAAAGTGGAATTAACAGAACTTGAATCCGGCGTTTCTTTTCGAGGAACAAATGCAACTGCGCGACGTTGCCCTTCGGCAATTTGTTCTGGCGTCATAAAATGGACAATCCTATCTCGGTTGAGCATGGCGCTTGTATTTCCGTGTGAGGCGGAGAGGTTATACCATTTGTAAGCTTCGACATAATCTTGCGGCAATCCGTTGCCATTGTAATACATGACACCGAGGTTGAGTTGTGCAGTTGTGCATCCTTGTTCGGCAGACTTACGATACCATTTAACGGCTTCAAACGTATCTTTTGCCACACCTTCGCCACGGTCATAATGGAGACCAAGATTAAATTGTGCGCCTGCGTATCCTTTTTCAGCGGCTTTACGAAACCAGCTCACTGCTACGACATCATCTTTTGCAACGCCCTCGCCGCTTGAATATAAACAACCAAGATTGAGCTGGGCTTCCGTAAATCCTTGTTCGGCTGATTTGCGAAACCAATTCACAGCCTCGACGGGATTTTTTTCCACACCCAGCCCATCGCGGTATAAAACAGCCAAGCCGTCTTGAGCTTCTGCATTCCCTTGTTCTGCGGATTTCCTAAACCATTTCGCCGCTTCAGCATTATCTATTTTCAAACCAAGCTGACCGAGGGCGTAATATTCAGCGACTGCACATTGAGTATTAACATCGCCAGATTCAGCTTTTGCCAATTCGCTCTTAAAAAATACCGGTTCTGAAAAGTTTGTTTGGGCGTGTATTTGAAAGGACGCCCTCAAAACGCACATCGTAAAGAAAATTATCCACCGTATCTTTTTCACACTGCCAGCTTAATCAGTTTCACTCGACTGGCAAGCGAACTTCAAAAACAAATCCGGGTGGATAGTTGTGGGTTGGCATC
The DNA here is from genome assembly GCA_903847285.1 of uncultured Verrucomicrobia subdivision 3 bacterium. Next base: position 2,278 of record CAINDH010000267.1, read on the forward strand.
TTAAAATCTTTTGGAATTGATATGAATTCAGTCTCGGAATAAATTGCTACAAATGAAGGAAATTCGGTTTGTTGAACGATCACTCGCGAATACCAATCCGACTTCCAGCGTGATGCCAAAAGAATTTTGACGGATTCCATTCGTGGCTTGATTTCAAATTCGTCTGTTTCAATCCTATCCCACAAAACGAGCCAATCCTCGTGACCGTGTTTAAATCGGTTTTTCAGAAGCACAACAGATTTTTCTTCCAATTGAATTGTTAATTCATCAATCCAAATCTCATTTAACTCTTGTGGAGATAAGCCAAACCTAAACGGCTGATTTGAAAAACCCTCTTTGATAACTTCGTCCCGTGTTCGAGGCTTTAATTTTTTGCGATACAAACTGGAAATGGCAGAAGTCTGTTTCAGGCCTTTACTTTGAAGCCCTCGGACATGCTCAACATCTTGCACGGCAATTTTTGCAAGTTCAATTGCGATTCTTCGTCCCCCAGAGTCAACTTGAAAGTCTGGCACGCTTTCGCCACCCGTATGCCGAACTTTAAGCGGAAACTCGAATATGGATTCCGAAGACATTGCTTCAAGCAACCGCGACATTTGCCACTGCTCATCAAGAAATGTCTGCCGTGTTGCATTTAATAGCTTCTTCCCAACTTTTGCGAGTTCGTCAGGAGAATTGGCTATAAAATCCCATTTCATATCACGAGTTTAATTTTTCGCGCGAGCGCATAAGTTCTAATTCCTCATCGGCTGTAATTCTATCAACCTCGTTCCGCTGAACCGTGGACAATACGCCTGTCGGCAATTCAATTTCGACCAGTTGGCTTTTCGGATCAAAACTTTTCCATTTTAGAAATTCTCCAGTCTTCAGGAGTTTCACATATTCTCCAAACATAGGCGCATCGCCTTTTATTTTGTTCTTGCTTTCAATTCAAACGCCCTTTGCCCCGTTCGTCTACCCCAAACTGTATTTGGCAGCGGCGTTCGTCCCAACGGGACAACCGGAAATTAGCCAGACACAAGGTGTCTGGTCTGCCGCCAAATGAATTCCGTCCCGGCGGGACGGCGGAAATCCATCGTCCATTCAGGACGAACAAACATCGCGGGCGCATCTCCAGCCACTTCGTAGCTGGCTAATTTCCTCTCCGTCGCTCCGCGACTACAATCTTCATCTGCCACCAACGATTACCGACTGCCTTCTGAAAATTTATTCGCTTGCCGCCAAGAACTTTCGCATCATGCGCGGGATGAAATCCATGACGGGTTACGGTCGCGGTGAGTGCGCGCAGGACGGCTTCAAGATCACGGTCGAACTGAGCAGCGTCAACCGCAAGCAGGCCGAGGTGTCGGTCACGTTGCCGCGCGAGCTGGACATGCTCGAGGCGCAGATCCGTGACGCCATCAACCGCGTCGTCGCGCGCGGACGCGTGAACGTGCGCGTGTCGCTCCATGCGGCGGAAGACAAGCTTTCGGTGCGCAAACACATCAACGCGGCGCTGGCCAAGGATTACGCGGCGGTGTTCGCGCGGCTGGCTAAGCAGTTGAAGATTTCCGGCGAGGTCACGCTCGACCAGGTGCTGCGCGCGCCCGGTGTTTTCCAGACAGACGAACAACTCGCGGAGTCGGAAGATTTGTGGCCGGCGGTGGAGAAGGCTTTGAACCAAGGGCTTTCCGCGCTGCTGAAGATGCGCGAGCGCGAAGGCGCGCATCTGGCGAAGGATTTGAGCGCCCGTATCGGCGTGATGAGCGGCGCGGTTGGCAAAGTCCAGAAGCAGGCGCCGCAGACGGCGGAGAATTACCGGCAGAACCTGCTGACGCGCATCAAGGCGGCGGGCATCGAGAGCCTCGCGCCGGATGACGAACGACTGTTGAAGGAAGTGGTTTTGTTCGCGGACCGCTCGGATATCACGGAGGAATTAACGCGGCTGCAAAGTCATTTCCAGCAGTTCGCCGATTGCGCGAAGTCGAAGGAGCCGGTCGGTCGCACGCTGGATTTTCTCGCGCAGGAAATGAACCGCGAAATCAACACCATCGGCTCGAAGGCGAACGATGCCATCATCTCGCGCGAAGTCGTGACGTTGAAGGCGGAATTGGAGCGCTTCCGTGAGCAGGCTCAAAACGTGGAGTGAAAATAAATCAACCTGTCATGGCCGAAAAAAAACCAGCCCCGCTTTTGATTTTGATTTCCGCGCCGTCGGGCGCGGGAAAAACGACGTTGTGCCAGCTGCTGCTGCAGGCGCGTCCCGACATGGCGCGCGCCATCACCTGCACGACGCGCGAGCCGCGCAAGGGCGAACAGGACGGCGAGGATTATTATTTTCTCAAGGCGGAGGATTTTCTTCGGCGGGTGCAGGCGGGGAATTTTCTGGAGCACGCCACGGTCTATGGCAACAGCTACGGGCTGCTGAAATCAGAACTGCTCGGAAAATTGCGCGCGGGCAAAGATGTTTTACTAAACGTGGACGTGCAAGGCGCGGCAACCATCCGCGCAGCGGCGGAAGAGGAGCCGGAGCTGAAGCGCGCCTTGGTCACGGTCTTCCTCACCACGCCATCGCTGGAAGTTTTGGAGGCGCGGCTGAAGAACCGCAACGCGGATGACCCCGCGGTCATCAAGAAACGGCTGGCATCGGCGAAACAAGAGGTCGCGCAGTGGAAAAATTTTGATTACCTCGTCGTCAGCACGTCGAAGGCGGAAGATTTGCGACGGACGTTGGCAGTGGTGGAGGCAGAAAAGATGCGCGTGGCCAGGTCGCAAGCGCCGGACATGGAATACGTCACCATGGAATTGCCCGCGAAATCCGAGCGTAAAGGTAAAGCTTAACCGTTAATCTACGCTGATTGACGCTAATCAAAAATCAGCGATGATGAGTGAAGATTAGCGGTCAAATCTAAATTCAATTTATGAGCGCCAACATTGTTCTCGGAGTCACCGGCTCGATTGCCGCGCACAAGGCGGCGGACTTGGCGTCGATGCTGACGAAAGCCAAGCGCAACGTCCATGTGGTGATGACAGCTGACGCGCAGCAGTTCATCACACCGTTGCCATTCAAGACGCTGACGCGCAATCCAGTCGTCACGAATCTCTACGACGAGGACGAAGGCTGGAAGCCGACGCATATTTCGCTCGCGGATGAAGCCGACTTGCTGCTCATCGCACCTGCAACAGCCAACGTCATCGCCAAACTCGCACACGGAATTTCTGATGACGCGTTGAGTTGCATCGCGCTGGCGCTGAATCCAAAAGCAAAAATTTTAATCGCTCCGGCAATGAACGGGAAGATGTGGCTGCACGCAGCGACGCAAGCGAACGTAGCGACCTTGAAAGCGCGCGGCGTGGAATTCATCGGGCCGGACGAGGGTATGTTGTCCTGTGGTTACGAAGGCGTGGGGCGTTTGTGGCCCGTGGAAAAAATTGCGGAGCGAGTGCTGGCTTTTTGAAACGTCATGAAACCAAGCCGCTGGGAATGGTTGCATCGGCTGCCGACGCTGTTTGAGATTCCCGCGCCGAATCCAGAGCGTGCTCGACATCGCATCGAGTTGATGGAGCGCAACGCGATGCTGCCGGTCAAGCTGGTCTTCATCGCGCTCGTCGTCCATTCATTCAATTATCATTCGCCGTGGATGAGTCAAATTTCCAGCACGCTGGAAGTGACGGTAGAGGCGGTGCAAAAAATCTTCTGGGCTTACGTCCTGCTGAACGGGTTGCTGGCGTTGCCGTTATTGGCCGGCAACCGCGTGCCGCTCGCTCTGCTGCAATGGACGGTGGTAACGAGCGGGTTGACCGACGGGTTGATGTTGGCGGGCATGACAAGCATCACCGGCGGCTTGGACAGCATTTTATTCTGGCTCTTCATTGGATTGATTCTACGAAATTCCATCAGCCTGCCACCGGGCTTCTCGCAATTGTTTTTGAATATTGCCATGAGCCTTTGCTACGCACTTGTAGCGGTGCTAGCCGTTACTATTAGCCCGACACTCGATGAATCGACTCGCCGCGCGCTGGATTTGACACCGCATGAAGAAATGGGCGAACCGTTTTTGCTGCGGATGCTGGTGCTTTGGCTCGTGACCGTCACCTGCTACAACGTGCAGGCTTTCATGGAACGGCAGCGATTGGCGATCGAAGAGGCGAGCGAGTTTGCGGCGCGCGAAGGGCAATTGCGCTCGGCAGGGCGGCTTGCAGCAGAATTTGCCCACCAGATTAAAAACCCGCTTGCCATCATCCGCAATGCCTCGCACTCGCTGCAACGTTCCGTGCGCGAAAATAAAAAATCTGCCGAGCAACAAATTGAAATCATCCAGGAGGAAGTTGCCCGCGCCGATAAAGTCATCACGCAAATCATGGGCTACGCGCAGTTAAGCGAGGGCCGCGTGGAGAAACTTGAGGTCATCGCGAAGATTGAAAAATCCATCGCGCAAGTATTTCCCGCCGCTGTGCCAACGGGCATCCGCATGGAAACAAATTTATCCGGGCCGTTTCCGCCGTTGCTGATGCAGCGCGGGCATCTCTCGGAGATTTTGATCAACCTCTTACAAAACGCGCGCGAGGCGCTCGGCGATAGCGGCACGGTCGTCATCGCCGCCGAGACACAACGCGACCACACGGTGGTGATCACCGTGACGGACGACGGGCCGGGTATTCCACCGGAAAAAGTGGGGCAGATTTTTGAGGCCTATTTCACGACAAAGGAAGCCGGCACGGGCCTCGGCCTCTCGATTGTGAAGCACAACGTGGAGCTTTACGGCGGCACAGTGCGAGTGGAATCAAAACTTGGAGCGGGAGCGACCTTCATCGTAACCTTCCCCGAGAAATCACTACCAAAACCTTATAAAAAATGAACCTCCCCTTGCCACCCGTGCTCGTCGTGGACGACGAGAAAAATATGCGCCGCTCCCTAGCGACCATGCTGGGCGACGAGGGCTACGCCGTGCGCGCTGCCGAGTCCGCTGAGGAGGCATTGAAAATTTTAGCTGTGGAAGAATTCTTCATGGTCATCACCGACGCGCGACTCGGTGGCATGACCGGCTATGAATTTCTCGGCAAAGTGAAAAATCAGTGGCCAGAAATTCCGACGCTGATGATCACGGCGTTCGCCACGCCCAAACTCGCGGTCGAAGCCATTAAGGCGGGCGCCATGGATTACCTGGCCAAACCGTTTGAGCCAGAGGAATTGTTTCACGCCACGGCCCGCTGCGCGGAACGCTACCGCCTGCTGCGCGAAAACGCCGCGCTGCGTTCGCGGGCGGGCGAAATCATCGGGCTTGATCAAATCGTCGGCGAATCGGCAAAGATACGTGAATTGCGCCAACTCATCCGCACCGTAGCGGCGACCGATGCGCGCGTGTTGATTCTAGGCGAAAGCGGAACGGGCAAGGAACTCGTCGCGGGTGCGCTGCACAGCTTGAGCGAACGACGGAATGAAAATTATGTCCGCATCAACTGCGCGGCGATTCCTGAACAGTTGCTCGAAAGCGAATTGTTCGGCCACGAAAAGGGCTCGTTCACCGGCGCTATCAAACAGAAGCTCGGTCGCGTGGAGGAAGCGGACGGCGGCACAATATTTCTGGATGAGATCGCAGACATGGGCAAACCGCTTCAGGCAAAACTGCTGCGGTTCCTCGAGGACGGCAGCTTCACGCGGGTGGGCGGGACCGAGGAGTTGCGGGTGGATGTGCGGCTCGTCGCCGCGACCAACCGAGACATCGCCGACGCCATCACCGCGGGAGAATTTCGCGAAGATTTGTTTCACCGGCTGAACGTAGTGCAGTTCAATCTACCACCGTTGCGCGAGCGAGGAGACGACGTGCTGTTGCTGGCCGGCCATTTTCTGAAAATTTTCCAAGTGAAGATGAACCGCAGTGCCGGAGCGTTCTCCGTGGCCGCTCAAAAAAAACTACTCGCCCAGCGCTGGCCGGGCAACGTGCGCGAACTGCGTAACGTGGTGGAGCGCGCGCTGATTTTGGAGACCGGGCCGGAAATTCAGCCGGCCGACTTACCGGATTTCGCCATGGAAGCGCGGTTGGAAAAAACATCTGAATCAGTCATCGCTCCCGGCGAATCACTGGATGTCGCCCTGGAACGACACGAGCGAGAAATTATCCAGACCGCGTTGATACAGGATAATTTCAGCCTGACACGCACCGCCGAAAGGCTTAAGCTCACTCGCCATGCGTTGCGCTACCGGATGCAACGCCTGAACATGACGATTGAAGGCGAAGGCAATTAGCCGCGCCATTTGAAAATGAACCAGATTTTTGCGCTCCCGAACAATGGCCAGAAAGGCGATTGGCTAGTGTTTCTCACCATGGTCTTGGCCATCGGCCTGACCGTGGGCATCGTGCTTATCTGGCTAAAGGTGTATCGCCCAAAAAAGAAAAAGGTCAAACACCACCGCCGCAAACGCCACCATCGTCAGCACAATCCCACGTTGGCTGAGACAGGCGGCCTGCCCCCCGTGCGTGACCCTAACCAGCCACCACCAGGACTCTGACCATGGAGCACAGCCGCGCGCTCACCAAAAAAAGCGCCTCTAACCTCGCGCTGGCTTTCATTCTCCTGCCCCGCGAAAAACGCGACGCCATGTCCGCGCTCTACGCCTTTTGCCGCGCCGTGGATGACGTGGCGGATGAAGATTCAGTCCCGACGGAAAAACGCCGCATGCAACTTGCCGACTGGCGCATAGACATCCGCCGCGCCTGCGAAAATCAAAAACCAGAATACATCCTCAATCAGGAATTCGCCCCGGTCATCCAGCAGTTCAATCTACCGTTTGCTTTATTTGACGAGCTGATTAAGGGCTGCGAGATGGATTTGGAAAAGCTGCGCTACGAAAATTACGGCGAACTGGAACTATACTGCCACCGCGTTGCATCCGTCGTCGGGTTGTTGAGTCTGGAAATATTCGGCTACAAAAATCCGGCCTGCCACGACTACGCTATCCACCTCGGCAAAGCACTCCAACTGACAAATATTTTGCGCGACGTGAAGAACGACGCCGCGCGTGGACGGATTTACCTGCCGCAAAACGAGCTGAAAAAATTTGGCGTGACCGACGCGGAAATTTTGGCGGGAGAATTTTCTGAACGCTACCTGGCACTCGCCCGCAGCGTGGCAGAGCGCGCGAAATATTTTTACCAACTCGCACGGACGACACTGCCGCCGGAAGACCGCCGCGCCATGGTGGCCGCGGAATTGATGGGCAGCGTCTATTGGCAGTTACTGGTGAAACTTGAGCACGGCAATTTCAACGTCTTCGGCTCACAACCACTGAAACTTTCAAAACCCGAGAAACTTGCGCTGATTTTCCAGTCGTGGATTCGTCACGCCGCCGGATCAAAGTCGTCCGCTTACGGGCAGATATAAAAATTGGAACGGAGCGCGTAGCCAGGCTCCGCACCCCGGGCAATCAAAGTTTTTGGATTTCCGGCCAGAGTGCTTTCAAGTCGTCATCTGCGAGCGCCATTTTCCGGATCTCCACTTTGCCGCCCGCCCGCACGGCGCGATCCAGCCATTCCCGCGCCTTGTCCATCTGCTTCAACTGGCACGCGTAGCATGCAAGGTTATAAGCATGACCGGTTCCATTGGAAATTTTTGGGCGGCGGGCAGCAACGCGCCCCACGCCATGATGAGCCCGCCCCGACTCGCTCGGCGCAACGCATAGGCGTGATGCAGCCAGCCGGATGAATCTTCTGGCGTGTGCTGTAATTCCAACCGCGCGACCGCTAACGCGGCTTCCCAGTTTTGCAGGCGAGTTTCCAATTGCCAGCGCACCCCCAGCACATCGGGATGCGATTGAAACTCCGGCGCAATCGCGTTCAGTTCGATTTGCGCATCATCCGGGCAATCCAATCCCAGCCAGCCTTGAGCAGCATTTAGAAAATGAAGGTCGGGTGTTTCAATCGGTTGCACCCTAGAAATTAAACCGTTGGAGGGAAAATTGGCAAGCGACGGATTAATTTTTCCAATTAAATTATTCATACGTTGGCAAATACTCGCTCGTCCGCTAGTTTGGATGCACCATGAAAAAACATTTTTCCATCACCGCCCTGCTCCTGGGAGTCATTTCGCTTCACGCAGCTATCCAGACTAAGACTATTGAATACAAACAAGGTGATACCACACTTGAAGGCGTGCTTGTTTGGGACGATGCCGTGAAGGGCACGCGCCCCGGCGTGCTCGTGGTGCATCAGTGGATGGGACTGACGGATTACGAGAAGCATCGCGCAGAGCAACTCGCAGGTTTGGGCTACGTCGCGTTTTGCGCGGATATTTACGGCAAAGGGATTCGTCCGAAGGACACCCAGGAAGCAGGCGCCGAAGCCACCAAATACAAATCCGACCGCGCCCTGCTCCGCCAGCGTGTTAACGCTGGGCTTACGGAACTTAAATCGAGCAAGCTTGTAGACACCAAGCACGTCGCAGCCATTGGCTATTGTTTCGGCGGCACGACGGTGATTGAGCTGGCACGCAGCGGTGCGGAATTGAATGCCGTCGTGAGCTTTCACGGCGGACTCGATTCACCCACACCCGCCGATGGCAAAAACATCAAATGCAAAGTCCTCGTGTGCCACGGCGCGGATGATCCGTATGTGAAAGCCGCCGACCTTGCCGCCTTCGAGGACGAGATGCGCGGCGCCAGTGTGGACTGGACGCTCATAAAATTTGGCGGTGCGGTTCACTCTTTCACGCAACCGATGGCGGGCAACGATAATTCTAAAGGCGCGGCCTATAACGAAAAGGCAGACAAACGTTCATGGGCGGCGATGAAACTGTTTTTCGCAGGAATCTTTCATGAGTGATTTTCCCAACCACTAAACACACGAACGTTTTGCTTTCGTGTGTTTAGTGTAATTCGTGGTTAAGCTTTTCCCATGCGTATCACCGGCGGCCAGGCAGCGAGACGGATTCTGAAGGTTCCCAAAGGACTCGACGTTCGCCCCACGCCTGATCTCGTCAAACAAGCAGTCTTCAATTCACTCGGCGAACGCGTAATCGACGCCAAAGTATTGGAACTCTTCGCCGGCAGCGGCGCGCTGAGTCTCGAATGTTTGAGTCGTGGCGCGGCTTCGGTGATGTGCGTGGAAAAATCTCATCGCCATGCTGAATTTGTCCGTAGCAACGCAGCGGCGGCAGGCTTCGGTGGGATTCTCGAGGCACGGACACAGGATGTTTTTCCCGTGATGAAACAACTCGCGGAGAGCGGAAGGCAGTTTGACTTGATTCTCGCTGACCCACCTTACGGCGAAAAGAATGTGAACCGCCGCTCCGAATCCTTCGCCCAGCAGTTACTCGACGACCCAAGCCTGCCCAAGTTGCTAGCATCCGGCGGACGATTTGTTTTAGGCCACACAAAACGCGACACGCTGGAAGTCGTCGCACCTTGGGCGGAAGTGAAGATGCTCAAACACGGCGATACCGTGATGCGTTTTTTAGAACTGCCCTAGGCTTTTTCAGCAGCTTCAACTTCTTCGCGTATGACCTTCCGAAATTTCTCCATGCCTTGATCAAAGGCCGCAGAGATGGGTAGCACGGAAATCTTTTTGAACTTCTTTTTGAACTGCTTCAAATTTTCCTCTGACACGGCTTCATCCATTTTGTTCGCCACAACGAGACGCGGTTTTTCCAAAATGGCTGGATCGTAAAGCTCCAGTTCTTTGAGCAATTGTTTGTAGTCATCCCACGGCTTGCGGTTGTCTGTGCCGGCCATATCGAGCAGCAACAGGATGATTTTGCAGCGCTGGATGTGGCGCAAAAATTTGTGGCCGAGGCCGACGTTGTTGTGTGCGCCCTCGATGAGTCCAGGCACGTCACAAACGGTCAGACGCTTGAAATCACCTGGGTATTCCATGATGCCAATCTGCGGATGCAGCGTGGTGAACGGATACGCCGCCACTTTTGGACGCGCGCGGGAAATGGCGGTGAGCAACGTGGACTTGCCAGCGTTCGGATAACCCACGAGTCCGATTTCCGCGACGATGCGCAGTTCAAAAAGATAATCGCCCTCAGTTCCCGGTTCACCAGGTTGTGCGAAACGCGGCGTCTGCCGTGCGGCGGTGGCAAAGTTGCGGTTGCCCAAGCCACCGCGTCCACCTTTGCACAAAACAAATTGCTGGCCGTGCGTAGTAAGGTCGGCCACGAGTTCGCCTTTGTCTTTCGGATCGCGTTTGGACTTTTCATCGTCCGCCTCCGCACTCATATCAATTTCCTGTGCGGCCATACCGCTGGAAACTTTGATTAACGGCCGTTTGCCCGTGCCGCTGGCGAACATTGGATTGGGATGCGGAATTTCATCATCGTCGTCATCATCCGTCCGCTTCTTGCGAGTCTCAATCGCTGGCGTGGTGTCACGCAAACGCCAGACCAGCGTGCCGCAGGGAACCTTGATGATGAGGTCTTCGCCCGCAAGTCCATCTTTGCCTTTACCCATGCCGCCTTCGCCGACCTGCGCGATGAGGCGCGGAACGTAAAACTGCTGGACGAGATTGTTGAGGTCGTGGTCGGCCTGCAAGATCACGCTGCCGCCGCGCCCGCCGTTGCCGCCGCTCGGTCCGCCCTTGGTGACATAAGCTTCGCGATGAAACGCCACCGCGCCCGGCCCGCCGTGACCGGCGCGGGCGTAGATTTTTATTTCGTCAATGAACATGAAAGTAAAAGTTAGGCTTAAGCCTGTATCCAAAATTAAGCGAGGAAAGGGTCAAGCTAAAGCTTGAACTCCAATAAAAAAGGCGAGGTCAGTGACCTCGCCTTGAAAATTATTTGCTGTAAATCAATTCTTCGCGGAGGCTTCCGCAACGATGTTGATGCGGCGGCTGTTCTTATCGAACAAAACCTTGCCATCGGTCAGCGCGTAGAGCGTCCAGTCCCGACCCGTGCCGACGTTCTTGCCGGCGATGAATTTGCTGCCGCGCTGACGCACGATGATGCTGCCGGCGCTGACAACCGTGCCGCCAAATTCTTTTACGCCGAGACGTTTGCTGACGCTATCGCGTCCGTTTTTGACGCTGCCTTGACCTTTTTTATGTGCCATAAAATGTTAAGCGTTGATGGTGGTGATTTTTACGACGGTCAATTCTTGACGATGACCGATGGTCTTGTGATAGCCCTTGCGGCGCTTCATCTTGAAAGTGAGTTTCTTTTCACCCCGCTTGTGTTCGACAACGTCGGCAGTGACGGTCGCACCAGTAACGGTGGGCGCCCCAACAGCGAGCTTGCCGCCGTTGTTGACGAGCAGAACACGGTCAAACGTGAACGGCTTGCCCGCCTCGACTTCAAGGCGTTCGATTTCGAGTTTATCGCCCGCGATGACGCGATATTGTTTGCCACCAGTTTCTAAAACAGCATACATAAAATTTTTCCCCGCAAAGGGTCGGCAATTAAATCAGAATTCTTCAGAGTGTCAACGTCTGTTTTTGGCAATTTGGGTTCACTCGCAGATTATTGCGGAATTGCTCTGTAAAACATCGCATCCGCCGTTGTGCTATCCACGAAAACGATTGCGCCCGAGATATCCGCCGGGCCCACCCACGTCGGTCCAGATTACCGGGCTAGTGAGCGAAGGTGTGCGTTGCAATTTGTAAGCCGCGCCCGCCGAACCGCTCAAGCTTATGACGTTTACGCGGTTTGCGCCGAAAGTTTGGAGGCCTAGCGCCAGCGAATGATTGCTCGGCGCGACTACCATGACGTTGATGGTGAGTGAATTCGTGATGGTCAATCCGGCCGAGTCCGTGGCGACAACGGCGACTGGATAATTGCCAACGAGGCTCGGCGTGCCACTGAACGCGCCAGCAAACGAATCGAAGTTCAACCACACGGGCGCGACCGGCGTGATGCCGACCGAAATTTCCAGCGTCTCGTTTTCGTCCGGGTCAGTAAAAGCCCCTGCCGGCAAATGGATAGCAAGACGATTGCGAGCAACCCGCAAATAACTTGGGGCAACTTTTCTAGAAAGCGGTTTTGTTAGGCCTTGCAGCGAAATACCTGCTTTCAAACCCCCGTTCCTAAAGGTGCGGGCAGATGAATCCTTAAAACAGGCGAGTTGGGGATTTTAGAGCCGGGCTCGCCGGCTATTTCAAAAATTTTTCCCGCTGGCGAAATCGACGCTCCTGCCGTTTGACCTCGCCAGCCAGCAATTCTTCTGCGCACCAGCCACGCGATTGGACCAATGCCGTCAGCGCAAACAATTCTTTCGCCAGCGCCGACTTGGAAGTTTTGCTCTTTGATTTGTTACCGACGGTAAAGAGCTTGGCCTTACACGCCTTCTTCAAAAGTTTTTCCGCACGAAGCAGCGCCGGCAGATGTTTTGGGATTCCATCCAAGGCGGAATGACGCGCGTGTTTAGTTCCGTGCTTCTCAGCCTTCTTGATTTTTTCCCAGTTAGCCCAGACCTCATCCACGTCCTTCACCTTAGTAGTGCTGAAAACATGCGGGTGGCGGCGGATCAGCTTATCTACGAGATGCCGCGTTACCTTTTCAAAATCAAAAGCGCCGCGCTCGCGCGCGAGCTGGCAGTGAAAAACCACTTGCAAAAGCAAATCTCCAAGCTCCTCGGCCATCTCGACGTCATCGCCAGCCTCAATGGCATCAATCAATTCATAAACCTCCTCAATCGCGTGGCGACGCAGCGTCAGGTGTGATTGCTCACGATCCCACGGGCAGCCCGTCGGCGAACGCAAACGCGCCATGACTTTGAGGAGGTCGTTCATTGCAGATTGTTTTTTCATTAAATCCATTTTTGCTACAGAGGCAAATAGCTCACAGTAAAGTGAGCTCTTAAAATCTCTGTGCGCTCTGTGCGTCTATGGCCAACTACAAAACCACCAAATCGTCGCGGTGAACAAGTTCGACACGTTCGAGTTTTTTGGCGCGAATTTCAGCGGCGCTGAACTTGGCAATGCCCCGGGCAAATTCCGTCCCGTCCAAATCACAGATGCGCACCACGTCGTCAGCGGCGAACTCGCCTTCGCAGCGAGTGACACCCGGCGGCAGCAGACTTTTCCCAAATTCTCGCAACGCCATCTTCGCCCCATCATCCACGAACAGCGCCCCCTTGGGATGATGGAAAAATGCGATCCAACGCTTGCGGCCTTGCAGCTTGTTCGGCTGCGCGATGAACAATGTGCCATCGTCCGCGCCGCCAAGAATTTTTTCCAGAATCGTTTGGTCACTTCCCGACGCGATGACAAGCGGGATGCCGGAACGCACGACGATTTTCGCCGCCTCGATTTTCGATTTCATCCCACCGACAGCCGTCGCGCTGGTCGTGCCGCCGGCCATGCCTTCAATCGTCGCGTCAATCTGTTCGATGACAGAAATGGTTTTGGCATTCGCCCCGCCGAAATTTTCGATGACCCCATCCACCGTCGTAAGAATCACCAATAAATCCGCAGGCAGCAGCGAGGCCACGAGCGCGGAGAGTTTATCATTGTCGCCGAATTTGATTTCGGTGAACGATACCGCGTCGTTCTCATTGATAATGGGAACCACGCCGCGATTGAGCAGAGTGACGAGCGTGTTGCGGGCGTTGAGATGGCGCTCGTGATGTTCTAGGTCTTCATGCGTGAGCAGAACCTGCGCGACGAGCAAGCCGTGGGCGGAAAATAATTTATCGTAAGCCGCCATGAGCCGAGACTGGCCGACGGCGGCGCAAGCCTGCTTCTCTGCGAGACCAGTGGGGCGCGATTCGTAGCCCAGTGCGCCCATGCCAGCGCCAACCGCTCCACTGGTGACAAGAACAATTTCCTTGCCAGATTTTTTCAGCGCCGCGACCTGCGAGACGAGTTGTTCCAACTGCGCGGGATCAATCAGCTTCCGGCTGTCGGTGAGGACGCCGGTGCCGAGTTTGACGACGATGCGCGAGGCGGATTGAAGCGAGGCACGATGCACGCGGGGAAGTTAGAAAATTTTGCGGCGGCAAAAAAGGCAAAACTCCGCAATCACTTCAAATTCACCGGCATGTCGAACGAATTAAAAAATCCATCGCTCCGTAAAGCAATAAACCCGGCCAGCCCCGCAAGGTCGGCAAGGGTATTGACGTGTGGGACCGGCCAGTTCTCGATGCCGATTATTTGCTCGCGGTTGTTTTTTGGGTCGGCGAGGTCAATGTATTTCGCCGTGCCGATAGAGACGTGGAGCGCGTCAATGCCTTTAAACTCCAGCCCGGTTTGTTTTTTTATTTCAGCAAGCCCCTGACTTTTGACGAGTTGTTCTTTATTCGGTAACGACGGCACGGCGATGCCAAGTGAAAAAATATTCGTCCGACCCGCCGTATTTTTCACGATGTCCAACTCACCCAAGTTGAAACGCATCAGGGTGACGTGGATTTCATTTCTGGCGAGCGCGGCGCGTTCGTATTCCACATGAATTTCCGGGATGCTCATAAACGGCGCGCCACCAAAGTCGGCGGGGTTATGAATTTTTAAATCCTTGATGGTCACCACCGGCTCGAGGAGTCCGAGATGGAACTTGCCGATTTCGGTATCCAACCCGGTTTTGGCGCGGATGTTTTGCACCATCATCACGCGCAAAATGGTGTCGAGCGATAGCAGGAAAATCACGAGCAGCACCACGCCAAGCAGAAATAATCCCAGCAGCCATTTGAAAACGCGCTTCAACATGGATGTCACAATAGACAATTTTTCCAAAGCGGCCAAATGACATTTGACAGCGGTAGTGGTGAAATTCATTTTTGCACGATGAATCTGAGTGAATCCCGCTGGCTTCCCATCGTCTTGCTTACCGTCTCAAACGTCTTCATGACCTTCGCGTGGTATGGGCATCTGAAATTCAAAGGCAAGCCGCTTGCGCTCGTCATACTCGCAAGCTGGGGCAGTAGCAGCTTCAGCCCCTATCAACTGAAAATCATCCAGGAAGCCATCACGCTCGTGGTCTTCATCGTGTTTGCGTTACTCTACTTCGGCGTGCGTCCGGCGTGGAATCACGTCGCGGCCTTTGCGTGCATCCTCGCCGCGGTGGCATTTTCATTCTGGCCGAAAACATGAACCACCCAGACACCACGCACGCCAAGGGAAAATTTTAACAAATATATTTAGAAATCCATTGTCGGCGCTAAATGTTATCGCGACGCTTTTATTTCCGGTTTTAAATCTGGGTGGCCTTAACGCCTTGGCGGTTGAAGCCGCAGAAAACTCGCTTGGCAGTGCGGCTCCATTCTGTTTAATTGGCCGCGCCCGATGACCAAAATCTCCTCCACCCTCGCGTTGTTCGTTGCTGCCGTGATTTTTTCCCGTTCTGCTGCCGCGCAAGAGGCGACGCAACTTGAAATCATGCCCCTGAGCGCCATGCTGCCCGGCACAGTTGAAGGCCCGCTCGAATATGATCCCACCACGAAACGCTGGAGCGGCACCAATGGCGTGTTTGTTCGCTACGGCTCCACGGTGTTGACGGCCAACGCCGTTTCAGTTGATACCACTAATAGCCAAGTCGAAGCCGACGGCAATGTCCGCATCGAGTCCGGCAGCGAAATCTGGGTGGGCGAACACATCAACTACAATTTCAAAACAAAACAAATCCGCACCGAGCAGTTTCGGACAGGCAAATCACCCGTTCTTGCTGGCGCCACCGGCCTTACTGGCAATAGCAGCAATGATGTCTATGTAGCCAAGCGCGCGTTCGTCACCACGGACGACATCGAAAACCCCGCCTACCGAGTCCGCGCCAGCTCCATCAAAATCGTCCCTGGAAAATATGTGCGAATGTGGAACGCCGTGCTTCTTGCCGGCAATGTCCCCGTATTTTATTTCCCGTATTACCAGCGCAGCCTCGGCCCGAAGTCTGGCAATTTTAATTTCACCCCCGGCTTCCGCAGCGGCGATGGCGCTTACCTCTTGAGTTCTTACGATTGGTTTTGGGGTGATATCGCTGATGGTGGCCTGCACGCCGACTATCGCACACGGCGCGGAGCGGGTGTTGGGCCGGATGTCTTTTTGCACCTTGGCCAATGGGGCGAAGCATCCGTGAAGTATTACTACCTGCACGATGAGGAACCGGACTACAACGCCAACGCCTTTCCGTGGTTCAGTCCCATCCCGCACAACCGCCAGCGTTTCTATGGTGACTGGCAGGCCACGCCCGCGACCAACTTGAATGTCAAGGCGCTGATCAATTACCAGACCGACCCGCTCGTGCTCCGCGACTTTTTCTCCGGTGACTACGAGGCGAATCCTCAGCCCAACTCATTTTTTGAAATCCAAAAATACTGGAGCAACTGGAGCCTCGACGCACTCGCTACGCCGCGCGTGAATAGTTTCTTCAGCCAGATTGAGCGCCTGCCTGACGTAAAACTCACCGGCTATCGCCAGCAAATTCTCGACACGCCGCTCTATTACGATAGCGAAAGTTCTATCGCTTGGAACCGCGCCTACACCGCCAACACCATCAACGGCTTCTACTGGCTAACGAATGGCTTTTACACCGACGCCGCGTTACGAGCTGATACCTACCATCAAATCACCCTGCCGTGGACGTTCTTCCATTGGCTCAACGTCACGCCCCACGCCGGCGCACGCTACACTTATTACAACCGCCACGCACTCGACACCGGCAACACCGACGAAATTAACCGCGCCGCGTTCGACACCGGCATCGGTTTTGGTTTCAAGTCCTCCGCGCTTTGGACGGATACAAAAAATTCTTTCTTCGAGGTGGACGGTCTGCGTCACATCATCGAGCCGACGGTGAATTACGAATTTGTCACCCGCCCCTCCAGCGTCGGGGGCATCCCACAAATGGATGGCGAGATGGGCGCGCTGCTGATTTCGCCGATTAACTTTCCTGACTACACCAGCATTGACGCAATTGACACCATGAACATCGTCCGCTTCGGCCTGCGTAATGTGGTGCAGACCAAACGCGATGGCCAGCTCGACGACCTCGTGAACTGGAACCTCATGCTCGACACGCGGCTGGATCGCCCGCACGGCCAGAGTGCGTTGAATGATTTATATTCTCAATTCTCCATTCGCCCGCGCTCTTGGCTCACCTTGGAAGAAAAACTCCGCTACGATATCGAGGCTGGACACCTGAACCTCTCCCTTCATCAAGTCACCTTCGATCCGAGCGACCGTTGGAGTTGGGGCATCGGGCATCTTTACATCCGGGGCGGGACGTGGGGCAATGGCGAATGGGCGGAAAATAATTTCCTGACCAGCACCATTTTTTACCGCGTGAACGACAACTGGGGTCTTCGTGCCCAGCACGATATCAACATCAAGACCGGCCGTTTGCAGCGCCAAAACTATTCCATCTACCGCGACCTGCGGAGTTGGACCGCCGCCCTCACTTTCCGCGTGCAAGACGATGTTGACCGCTCCGCTGACGTGACCATCGCCTTACAACTCTCGCTCAAAGCTCTCCCCCGTCATCGCGGCGAAGGCGACAGCGTGAACCCGCACCGACTCGTCGGAGAGTAATTATCTACTATACGCAGACAGCCTTATCCGCTTGCTGGTGGTTTTGAAAAAACTGCTAAAAATGCCGATGCTGGTCCGCCTCACTCGCGCGGCAGCGAAACAATGAAGACCGAGCCCTGCCCCGGCTCGCTGTGGACTTCGATCTTGCCCAGATGCTCCTCCACCACCCGCTGGCAGATGGCCAGACCCAGACCCGTCCCGTTCTTTTTCGTCGTGAAGAATGGCTCGAACAGCCGGGAAAGATTTTCTTTTATAATGCCCATGCCCGAGTCGCGGATGAACACCAGCAGGTGCGCCCCGGCAGTTTCCGTGCCCACGGTCACTTCGCCGTTGTTACCCACCGCCTCGGAGGCGTTCAGTAAAAGGTTCATGAACACCTGTTGCAACTGCGATTCATCCGCACGGATCGTGTCCGGCGCGGCGCGGAAATCACGCTTCAGGGAGATCATCCGCCCCTTCATCTGGTGTTCCAGGAGCCGCAGTGCGTGGTCGAGCAATTCATGCGTGCTGGTCTTGGCAAACGCCGGCGCCTTAGGCGCGGAGAAACGCATCAGTTGCGTGACCAATGAATTGATGCGATGCAGCTCCTTCAGCACCACCGCCGCCATTTCCTTGTCCTCCCCTTTGGCCGCGAGCAGTTCCACAAAGGTGCTGATGGCCACCAGTCCGTTCTTGATTTCGTGCGACGCGCTCGCGGAAACGAGGCCAAGGTTCGCCAGCCGGTCGAGCCGCCGAAGGTTTTCGGTAAGGTCGCCGTTCACGACGGGTGGATTCACCGCCGTGCTGCCGGTTCTGGTTTCTAAATGTGAGTTAGGCATCGTAACTTAGCGACACCCCTTTTGACCCCGTCGAAAAAGTTTTGAAAAAATTAACGCCGCCATCGTAGTCGGATTTCGCCGAGCGACCAAACAAAAACATTCGCCGGCCGCCTTTACACGATTGGTGTGACTTTTCCCCACGCACAGCTAAAATGATTGCCGCCGAATGAAAAACATTTTCCACTCCATCGAATCCGTCCTCACCGACATCTCCAAAGGTAAAATGGTCATCGTCGTGGACGACGCGGACCGCGAGAACGAGGGCGACCTCCTCATGGCCGGGCAGTTCACCACGCCTGCCGCCATCAACTTCATGGCCAAGCACGGACGCGGCCTCATCTGCGTGCCGACCACCGGCGAACGTCTCCAGCAACTCGGCATCGAGCGCATGGTGAAACAGAACCGCGAAGTCTTCCGCACCGATTTTCAAGTCAGCGTGGATGCCGCCAAAGGCATCGCCAGCGGCATCAGCGCCGCCGACCGCGCGAAGACGATTCAGATCATGGCTTCACCGACGGCGGTGCCTGACGACCTCGTGCAACCCGGCCACGTTTTTCCACTCCGCGCCAAAACCGGCGGCGTGCTCCAACGCGCCGGCCATACCGAAGCCGCCGTTGACCTAGCCGTCCTCGCAGGTGCTCGCCCCATCGGCGTCATCTGCGAAATCATGAATGACGACGGCACGATGGCGCGGTTGCCTGCGCTGCTGAAATTCGCCAAGAAACACAAACTGAAAATCTGCACCATCGCCGACCTCATTGAGTTCCGCCGCACGCGCGAAAAATTGGTTGAGAAAATCGAGGTCATCAAGATGCCCACGGACTATGGCGACTTTGACCTGCACCTCTATCGCTCCAAGCTCGACGGCGAACATCACCTAGCGCTCGTGCGCGGGGAAGTTTCTGGCAAGCCCGGCGTGCTCGTGCGCGTCCACAGCGAATGTCTCACCGGCGATGTCTTCGGCTCGCGCCGCTGCGACTGCGGGCCACAATTGCACCAGGCCATGAAGCAGGTCGCCGACGCCGGACGCGGCGTGATTCTTTACATGCGGCAGGAAGGTCGCGGCATTGGTCTTGGGCCAAAAATCAAAGCCTACAAATTGCAGGAAGAAGGACTCGACACCGTCGAAGCGAATCTGAAACTCGGCTACGGCATGGACCTGCGCGAATACGGCCTCGGCGCACAAATCCTCTGCGACCTCGGGCTGAAAACCATTCGCCTGCTTACAAACAATCCGAAAAAAGTCGTCGGCCTCGAAGGCTACGGATTAAAAATCGTCGAGCAATTGCCCATCAAGGTGAAGCCCAACCCGCACAACGAACGCTACCTGAAAACCAAGAAGCAGAAGATGGGGCATTTGCTCTGATTTTCCGGCGAGTAACTGACCTAGCTCGTCTTCAAAAACTGCCCCGCCATTTTTTCCAGCGCGTCAACCCACGCCGGATGCTCATTCATACACGGGATGCGCGTGAATTCCTTGCCGTTGCCTGCCATGAATTGCTCACAACCGCGCATACCAATCTCTTCAATCGTCTCCAGACAATCCGAGACAAACGCAGGACAGATGACGAGCATCCGCTTCTTGCCTTCGTTCGGCAGGCGCGCGAGTTCGTAATCCGTGTAGGGCTTGAGCCACGGATCTTTGCCGAGCCGCGATTGGAACGAGACAGAATACTTTTCCTTCGGCACCCCTGCGAGTTTCACAAACTCACGAGTGGTGGCCAAGCATTGCGCGCGATAACAAACCGCGTGCGCCGGACTGGCAACTTCGCAGCAGTTCTCGACCTTCAAGCAATGGCAGCCGGTTGGATCGGACTTCCGCAAATGGCGCTCAGGAATTCCGTGGTAGCTGAACAGCAGATGGTCGTAGTCCTTGAGATAATCCTTCGCGCTCGCGACAAGTGCCGCGATGTAATCTGGCTGATCGTAATACGGCGGCTGCACCGTGAGCTTCATCTGCGGCGCAAGTTTCTTTGCGACTTCCTGCACGCGCACCACGGCGGATTCGTAGCTCGACATCGCGTAATGCGGGAACATCGGGATAAGCAACACTTCCGTCGCGCCCTTCGCTGCCAGATTTTTCACAGCGGATTCGATGCTGGGATTCTGATAACGCATCGCCAACTCCACCGGCACGGTGAGGCGTTGCTGTAGGAGTTTCTGAACATTGCGGCTGCTGGTGACGAGCGGGGAGCCGTCTTTCGTCCAAATCTTTTCATACGCCTCGCCGGATTCGTGCGGTCGCTTGATGAGAATAAGGCCGACCAGCAACCGGCGCAGAGGCCATGCCACGTCAATGACGCGCCCGTCCATCAGAAATTCGTTCAAATACCGCCGCACATCCGACACGCCGGGAGAATCCGGCGAACCAAGATTGACCAATAAGATTGCTTTGCTCATAAAAAATCAGCCACAGATAAACACAGATGGACACAGATTCAAAAACTCTTTTCCGATTATTCTATGTTTCATCCGTGAAACCCTGTGGCTAAAACAGGCCGCCCACTTTCTCCGCGCCGTTCACCCCTGACACGATCGAGTCGCCCAACGAAACGCCATCGCGGTAATGCCCGGCGAAAAAAAGATTTTTATTCTTCGCTTCAAGGTCGGTGAGCAAGTCGCGGTATTTGCCGTAGCCCACGTTGTATTGCGGAATCGCCTTCGGCCATGTCTTTGTGTGCGTGAACATTGGCTGGCCTTTCACGCCGAGCAGCACCCGCAAATCCGCCAGCGTCGTCTCGACCAATTTTTCAGGGGGAAGCAAACCAAGTTCCGGATACCGCGCGCCGCCGATGTAGCTCGTCAGCGTGATGTGGCCGGCGGGCGCTCGATTTGGGAACAGTGCGGATGAGAAAATCGTGCCGAGAATTTTGAATCCTTCGATTTTTGGAATCAACATCCCGAAGCCACTACGCGAGCGCGCCACATCCTCGCGGCGAAAACCCAGCACCACAGCGGACACGGGTGGATAGCTGATTTCAGATAGTGTGCGTAGCGCCGAACTGGTGGTTGGTGTTCCGTTAATCTCCAATTCCGCCAGCCGATGCGCCGTGCCACAGTAAATTACCGCGCCATGTTCGTCTTCGCCGCTCGCCGCCCCCACGCGCCAGCCATCGCTCGTTGGTGAAAGTTTCATGACTGGCGTATTCAATTTCAGCGAATCTCCCAGCTGCGCCGCCAGCGTATCCGGCAAAACCTGCAAGCCTTCATCAAATGAAAATTTTGGAGCGCGGTCTTTCGCCACCTCGCCGGATTTTTTGCGATCACGCGCACCGAAAAGCTGCCCCTTGATCATCGAGCCGTAATTATCTTCCAGCGCCTTCAGCTTTGGAAAAGCGTGTGGCAGCGAAAGCTTGTGCGGATCGCCAGCGTAAATGCCCGCGACGAGCGCATCAATCGCGTGATCAAGAAATTCCTGATTGAAACGACGAACGACGAACTGTCCGATACTTTCCTCTGCGCCATCGCGGCGTGGTTTGATGAACGGCTCGCGCAGCACGGCAAGTTTGGCCTTGGCAGTGAAAAGTTTCGTCGTGAAAAATCCTGGCACGGACGCGGGCATTTCAATCGGCCGACCGTAACGCACGACGTAGCGCGCATCGGCTTTCGGATCAGTGGCGAGCTTGCGCGCTTCGAGGCCGGCATCGCGGATGAGTTGGGCAATTTTTGGGGAGGTTTCCAGAATGGTGTTCGGCCCGAACTCGGCGAGAAAGCCATCCTTGCGGATGGATTGAATCACGCCGCCGACGCGCCCGCTCGCTTCATAAACCGTGACCGGCACGCCCTGGCGCTTCAGATAAAACGCAGCGGTCAATCCCGTGATGCCTGCCCCGATGATGGCGACGGATTTCATGTAGATAATTTAGCCACAGATTTTCACGGATGAAACACTGATAAAAAACAACCGTGAATTAAACCTGTATTTCATCTGTGGCCAAAATTCAAATCGTCTTGGAATGGCTCCGTTCATTCTTCTCGCCGAGTGTGTTGTCGAAGCACATGGCGATGTTGCGGATGAAGAGGCGGCCGGAGTTCGTGACTTCAAGTCCGTCGGCTGTTTTCTTAACCAGTCCGTCGGCGATGAAGGGCGCGAGCGTGGCG
>CAINDH010000268.1 GCA_903847285.1 uncultured Verrucomicrobia subdivision 3 bacterium
ATGGCGGGCGTTACACCGAATACCGCGCGTCGGTTGAGAAAGGCATCGCCGACACGCCGCATTTCATCCACGCCGAATACGGCGGCGACAGCCATGCGCGGCGTCACTCGGAAGAGCCCGAAAAATTTCTTGGCGCAGTGGCGACAGGGCAGGGGACGGCAGAAGTCGGCAAGGCTTACAAAGGCAGTGGCGGCAAGGCGCGGCCGTCGAAGGACGGCGACTGGTCAGAGAGTTATATCATCAACCTGTTCGACTGGCATCTCAAAGAACAAGAGACGATGACGAATCTTACCGGCGCGGCGATGTGGATCTTCAAAGACTTCGCCACGCCGTTGCGCCCGGAAAATCCCGTTCCTCGCGTGAACCAGAAAGGCGTGCTCGAACGTGACGGCACGCCCAAGGAAAGTTACTACGTTTTCCAAAGTTACTGGGCGGAGAAGCCGATGATTCATATCTATGGTCATACCTGGCCGGTGCGTTGGGGAAAGGCTGGCGAGGAAAAACTGGTCAAGGTTTTCTCCAACTGCCGCGAGGTCGAATTGTTTGTGAACGGCGTTTCGGCGGGAGTGAAGCATCGGAGCATCACTAACTTTCCAGCCGCCGGTTTGCATTGGAACGTGAAACTCAACGAAGGTGCAAATGAACTGCGCGCCGTTGGCAAAGTGGATGCAGGCGAAGTTGTCGATAAAATTTCCGTTGCCTATCAGACCGCGCAGTGGAACAAACCGGCAAAGCTGTCGTTACAAGAAATTGCACGAACCAATGGAGCCGTCACGATTGAGGCGCGTCTGTCCGACAAGGATGGCGTGCCCTGTCTCGACGCGGCGAATTTGATTCGTTTTGGTCTCGCCGGCGATGGAAGGTTGCTTGATAACTTGGGCACGTCCACTGGTTCTCGCGTTGTGCAGCTTTACAACGGCCGCGCGCAAATCAGTCTTCAACTGACCGGCGATGCGGCGGCGAGTGTGTCAAGTGAAGGCATCAAGACCGCGTTTCTAAATCTGACAACGGTAAAATGAAAAACCTAATTATTTTTTCCCTGTTCACCAGCGCAGCAGTTCTCTTCGCCGCCGCGGACGAAACGTCGCCGCGCTTTTTTGCTGCGAGCCCCGGTGCTTTGGCGCAGTCCAAGGCGCGCCTGGCCGCGCACGACAAGGTTTTGCAGCCCGCACTCAAGGTGCTCATCAAAGCCGCAGACAATGCCTTGCAGACTTCACCGCCCTCGGTCGTGGAAAAAAGCAAAATGCCGCCGAGTGGTGATAAACATGATTACATGAGCGTCGCGCCGTATTATTGGGCTGACGCGAAGCAACCGAACGGTCTGCCCTACATTCGGCACGACGGAAAAGTGAATCCAGAAAGTCGCGATGACGGCTTCGATCACGGTCGCATCGGTTTGATGGCAAAAAATGTCGAGTCGCTGGCTCTGGCTTATTACTTCACCGGCAACGAGGCGTATGCGGAGCACGCGGCGAAAATGCTGCAAGTCTGGTTTCTTGATCCGGCAACGCGAATGAATCCCAATCTGAATTTTGCCCAGGCCGTGCCGGGAGAAAACACAGGGCGCGGCACGGGAATTCTCGAAGGTCGAAACGTCTCCGCCGCGGCAGACGCCGCCCAACTGCTGGCGAGTTCGCCGGCCTGGACGGAGATGGACCGGGCCGAATTCAAGGCGTGGCTGGAAAAATATTTGGACTGGCTGCTGACGAGCAAGGCCGGGCACGACGAATTTAACGCCCGCAACAATCACGGATCGTGGTTTGACGTGCAAACGGTGGAGTTGGCACTGGTGCTGGGCAAGTCGGAGGTGGCAAAAAAAATTGCCGATGGCGCGAAACAGAAACGCATCGCGGTGCAGATCGAGCCGGATGGCAAACAGCCGTTGGAACTGGTGCGCACGGCGGCGTTCAGCTATTCGCACTTCAATGTTGAGGCGTTGTTCACGCTGGCAACAATGTCCGAATATGTCGGCGTGGATCTCTGGCATTGCCAACTCGCCAACGGCAAGCATGGTCTCGCCACGGCGCTGGATTTTTTGCTGCCTTACGTCGCCGATCCAGCCCAGAAATGGCCTTACGAGCAGATCAAAAATTTCAACCGCTCCGAGTTTGCCCCCCAACTGCGTCAGGCGGCGGTGGTCTATCAGGAGGCAAAGTATGAAA
>CAINDH010000269.1 GCA_903847285.1 uncultured Verrucomicrobia subdivision 3 bacterium
CCGCAGCTATCTTTTCTTCCAAGGCAACAATGACCACGGCAAAACCTGGCTGCTTTCTTGCGTGGAACTCGAATGGCACGGCAGCACGCCACAAATAAAAATCCAACCGAACAAAAAATGATTTCGAAAAACAGAATGATCCGATGCGGAATTTTATTTGCAGCCTTGCTCATGGGCAGCACCGGCTTGGGCGCTGAACATTTTTTTACACCGCCTGAATCTCAGTTCATCATCACGCCGAACGAGTCGGTAGAAATAATTGAACTTCCGTCCGGCACGGTTGAGGACGCCCAGGCCAAGATTGAAGCAGGCAGGAAAATGAAGCCAGACTCAGTGTTTGTGATTCACTTGTCCGGAAAATTGGTTGTTAGGAAAACCGCGTTGCGGCTCGGTTCACGCACTTGTCTCATGCTGAACGAAGGCGCAAGCATTGTGGCAGCGGCAGACGCAACGTCGGAAAGTTTATTGGAAATTTCCGGAGCAGAGTTTGTTTCTATATCATCCGCTGGTTCGGAACGCGGGTTGCTTGATGGTCAGGGCCGACAACTCGCGGGCATCCTTGTCAAAGATTCCAGCAAGGTGAACATCGACAATCTTTCCATTCGCGTCTGCGGCGCAGCGGGAATTTCGTTCACCGGCCGCAATCCGGTTATATTCAGCGATGCCAGCAGTGTGACGCGCTGCCTGATCCGCGAGTGCGGCGATGGGTTGTTGGCGTCAAACACGGCTGCGTTCATGTGCC
The DNA here is from genome assembly GCA_903847285.1 of uncultured Verrucomicrobia subdivision 3 bacterium. The sequence goes on from CAINDH010000269.1 coordinate 743, forward strand.
TCGATAACGAGTTTCGTGGCAATCATGGTGAGGCGATCTCGATGTCGTCGCCGCGAAGTGTGATTGCTGGAAACGATTTCATCGGAAACAAATCTGGCGTCGTCAGCGCGTCTGGTCGCGGTGTGATCGCGCGTAACTTGTTTTCAAAAAATGAAACGGCGCTGAAGCTGGAAGCCGCGAGTTTTGGCAATCTTGTCACCGAGAATCGCAGTCGCGACAACGCCGGAGCGGTCGTCGTTGACGGTTCAGAAAACCAGGTCTTTGAAAATGATCTTTCTTCCGCAGCCTCGTCGAAACAAGCCAGCGGAAATAATTTGATCGTGAATAACACGGATTCAAAATTGTCCGCCGTCAGTGCGGCGTTGAGCTTTTTCAATCCGCCGACGTTCAACAATCCGCACACGAACCAACTGATTCTTCCTAACATGGGCCGGTTTGATTTAACGATTCAAGGCGCAACGAATCGCTATGAACCGCTTGATTTGGCGGCGGCTGGCGCAGCTTTGGAGCGGGCGCGGAAGGAGCATCCTAATGATGTCGTCGTGGTGCGAATGCAGGGATATTTTATTTCGCGTAGTTCGGCTGGGTTAGAATTACCGAAGGACACTTGCGTGATTTTAGATGGTTCGATTCGCTCCAATCCAGGCACGGAGCGTGACCCGATTTACAAGAAAGGCGAGCCGGTCACACAGGTTGTTCGTTTATCGGCGGATGGTCATTGCTCGTTTTCTGGTGGCTTGATTGACGGCGGTCATCAGGTGTCACACGGCATCAACGCGACGAACCAGAGTATCGCGGTAATCGAAGGTGTGAGCATCAAAGGCGCAACGCGCGACGGCATTCGCACGAAGGGGCGCGAATCGAATTACCCGCTGTTCATCAAAGGCTGCTCGGTTGCGGACAGTGGCGGTCGCGGCATCTGGCTTCACGTCGCGGGAAATGTTCACGTCATCGGCAACACCTGCGTGGCCAATCAACAGGACGGCATTGACGTGGATGCTCACGCGATTGATTGCAACGTGCTGTTCAATATCTGCAACGGAAATCGTCGTCACGGCATTTTTATCGAGGAAGCGGTCACCAACAATTTGGTTTTCGGCAATCACCTTTTGGAAAACAATCGTTCTGGAATTCACGTTTGGAATGAAGAAGTGATTGGCAATACCGGCCCGAATATCGTCGCGGCAAATCTCTGTCGGGAAAATGTAAAAGGTGTCAGCGTTGGTGGCCGGGCAGCTGATCGAACAGCGGGTGAGAATTTTTTCTTCAACAATGTTTGCGTGTATAACCGCGACTTTAATTTGGTCTCCGGTAATTCCCGCGCCACGAATAATTATTTTTCACAGACGGTAATTAAAGTCAGCGTGGATAAATCCGGCAGCGCTTTCAGTAAAGCCAATTCATTTTTCTCCACTCCGTCAGCGCGATAGAAATTGTGAAAATTAAGGCTGTCAGCCGATTCTTACGGGTGATTGAATGCCTAAGTTTCACCATGATTTTTCAGGCCAAAGCGGGCGGTGAATCCGGCTTAATATCAAATGACGGATACTTAATCCGCTCTGGGTTGTAATCGCCGCCAACATGCGAGAATGTCATCATCGAAACCCAACACCA
>CAINDH010000270.1 GCA_903847285.1 uncultured Verrucomicrobia subdivision 3 bacterium
GAAATGCGCAGCCACACCTGCTTGGCGCGGGCGTGCCGGACAACATTGTTCAGAGCCTCCTTGAACGCAAAAAACATTTCCTGCCGGAATTTTGGATCAAGCGGATGTTCGGGCAAATCTTCCGCAATGTCTAAACCGCACGAAATTGATGCAAGATCCAATAACCGCTGGGCATATGAACCAAAATAACTGGCCAGCGAGGCGATCGTGTCATTGCGTGGATTTACTGCCCAGACAATTTCATCCAGGGAAGTCACCATTCGCCGCGCCGTCTCGCTCAAGTCACCAAGGTAGCGTTCTTTTTCCTCAACGGATGTGGTTGAGCTTTTGACGAGGGTGGTGAGCATGTTCACTTCGGTCAACCTCGAGCCGAGATCATCATGTAAATCGTGGGCCACACGGGCGCGCTCCTGCTCGATCTCCCGTCCGCGCTCGGCACGCTGCCTTTCTTGGATTTGCATCTCGAGTTGCCGTGATCGCTCAGCGACTTGCCTCCGCAACACCATCACCCAGCCAAACGCCGCTAGTGCAATTAGTCCGAGGCCGCCGGCAATCCATAATAATTTCTTGAGCGTCCACCACGGAGGCGACTGAAGCACGACGACATCCGCCGCCGAACGCAGCTCGACGCGAAATGATTTGGCCCGCCACTCTTCGCCAGCCTGCCATTCGCCGGGATCTATCTTGCACACACCGGTAACGGCAACTTGACTCCCGTTGGCCAAACCCGCAAAAACATCGAGCCCCTCAGCTGACTTGAGATCAGCTTGAAAAACCAATCCACCTTCTTGCAGAATTAGATATCGTTCCGAACCATGCAATGCTCGGTCCAACAACTTTGCTTTCAGGGTTATTAACCGGCTGTCGTATTTCCCTTTTAGGGCTTCATTAATTGTTATATTGGCGGCCGCAAGAGGCGTACCGCTCGCCAGCATACGAAAGCTGGCATCTTGTAGAATCGGCGTGTATTCACCCTGGCTGGCAAAGCCAAGCGCCTCCACCTGGTCACCAAGTCGCAAAGGTTCGCGCACGCTCGTCTGCACTTCGACCCCTTGCTCGCCCGCTTGTAAATACAGAAGCTTGCCCGGCTCGTAATAAATCAAGGTGCCGGAAACTTTTACCCGGTGACCATACGATTCTTGCGGATCAAATTGTAACAAGCTGGCGATGGGGCGCGCGGTTATGGCAAACGGATTGGCAGGCGATGGAATTTCGATCACTAAATCTTCCGGGCGTGGAACCATGAGCCTGATGGCAAATAATTGACGCTGATGATTAAATCGGGTCGAGCAAACCCCACGGACACGCACGGTGCTATCTAATAATTTTTCGACTGATTTCACGGGTAAGTGCCCGGCATAAACCGAAAGTCGGCCACCGCCAGTGGCAATTTCGATCAGATGATATTGCGACCCTTCGGGAAGGTGAACAGACCGCACAATGCCTTCAATTTCCACAAACTGGCTATCTTCTTTCCCGCTGGCAAGTTGCTCATAGGTCACCATTGTTGGTGCCGGCAACTCTCCCAGCCCCGTGACCCTGACCTGTTCTGGAACCAAAACCGGGGCATATTCGCCGGAGCTACTATAGCCCTCGACTTCGACAATTTGTCCCGGAACCAAGCCCGGCGTCGCTGCGGAGTATTGTAGATAAATGCCAGCTGTCTCGTCCTGAATAAAACGAGAGAAAAGCTTCTCGTCAAAAAATGTCACTACGCCGCGCAACCGCACATGCATTGACTGTTGCGCCTGCGCTACGGTCAATCCGCGCACCGCTGCCGCTGTGTTCAAGGCATTATTGGTCGATTGGGCCTTCGCGGGCTGAACCATCAGCACCCCGGCCAATAGTGCGCCGACCAAACACGCGCCGAGCCTTCTGGAAATGACAAAAACAAGTGAATCAGTAGGCGACTGGACAGAGGGTTTTGCATCGTCGTTCATCGGGCGAGCCCTTTTTTTCTACTTATCACCGTCACTTGTCAACCAACATTCATGAGCCGCTTGCGATTTGCGCTTCAGTTCCATCCACTTTCCGCCGAATTAGAAACGGGGTTGCCTTCGCTTGGCGTAGGCATTTGCTGCATGGAAAGAAAACGCATTGTTGATGAATCCTTTCTCGCCACGCATCCAGCCAAACGCTGGGTGCATGACCGCGTGGTCGAATTACTTTCGTCCGAAACTTCCGTGCCCTCCTTTTCCATCGCCGCAATGAAACTCATGGCGATGGCCAAGGACGACAAGTGCGGGCTGGAAGAACTCGCCGCCGTGGTGGAATTGGATCCGGGGCTTTCCGCACGCTGCCTCCGCGTCGCCGCCACACCGGCTCACGGTGGACGTGACCTGACAAATATCCAAGACGCGCTCTTCCTCATTGGCGTGGACGAGATGCGCCGCATCGCCTTCACCGTGGGCGTGATGGACAACTTCAATCACCTCCGAATCAAAGTGAATTGGCAACGCTTCTGGTTGCATAGCGTGCTGGTCGCGCGCCTGACCGAGCGGCTTGCGGGTGCGTTCCGAGATGTTACGGGCATGGAGTATTTGACCGGCCTGCTGCACGACATCGGCAAACTCGTCTTGGAACATTATTTTCCCCGCGAGTTCGAAGCGATTATGATGCGCTCCATGGAACGCCAGTGCGGCCACGCGGCGGCGGAATTTGATTTGCTCGGTCTTGACCACACTTGCATCGGCGCCTCGCTCTGCCAGTGCCTCAACCTTCACAAGCATATCGTCCACGCGGTACGCTTTCATCATCAAGCCGTTCATCCAGCGCACACCTGCGACCCGCAGGGCGACACCGGTTTCCTCGCCTGCTGCGTCAGCGTGGCCGACACGCTCGCCAACCTCGGCGACGTGAACATCGGGGGCCAGATGCGTATCGCCAAATCATTAGACGAACAACCCGAGTGGCAATACCTCACGCAATTTTTCAATTGCCGCGGCCTACAACTCGACTTGAATGAAGAGATTGCAAGCGCCTCCGCCGAAATCAGCGCGCTGACGTGAAGGCGCGCTAAACCATCGTGCGCGGCCCGCACAAACGCGCCATTATCCGCACGGATAGTTTCACGAAACGCGTCAAAGCCAAAGGCGGCTGACTATTAACCACAGAGACACGGAGGCACAGAGTAAGCTTTTTGCCCTTCTCTGTGGCTCTGTGCCTTTGTGGTAAATTCCTGTTCCCGCTGCATTGCCCGCTGCCATTTTTTGCGCTAGTGTCTGCCCGCATATGGCTTTTGATTCCTTCCGCGATTTCGTCAACGCCCTCGACCAAGCGGGCGAACTCAAACGCATCTGCCAACCCGTCGCCGCCAAACTGGAGATCACCGAAATTGCTCTGCCCATGAAATGAAATTACCCGGCGGCGGCCGGGCGCTGCTGTTCGAAAAGTCCGCGGTCAATCGCGATGTCTCGCCCTTTCCCGTCGTTATCAACCTCCGTTTTGTCGCTCAAGGCTGGAGCTGGGCGCGATAGAAACGCTTCGGCAGAGTCGCCGCGTTCGTGTCGGTGAAATCGTAAAGCGTGCCGGTGTTAGTAATGAGCGGTGTCCAGGTGCTCAAGTTGGTTGATCCTTGGAGGATGTAGGTTTCGCCGCTTGTGCCGGCGACGCGACATTGGAACTGGCTATTGGTCAACCAGTGGCTCCGGGTCAATTGCAAATTGGGCGGCGGGTAGAAATTAAGCTGGTCATTCCATCGTGCCATGGAAATTGCGGGCTTGTCGCCGGCGAAAAGGAACAGACCACCAAGGTAGAGATCATTGCCGAGTATGGCGAGGGCGTTGCCGCTGGGGGCGCCGGGAGACATGAGCAGTCCGCTGCCGAGTGCTGACCAATTCGTGCCATTCCACTTGGCAATCTGGCCGAACGCTGACGGGGCGGCATTGGAGAAACTACCGGCGGCGTAAAGTGTCGCAGGCGTGGCGGCCAGCGCCAGAACGCTGCCGTTGGTGAAGCCATTGCCGACGGTTGTCCAAGAAACTCCGTCCCAACGCGCGATTCGTTTTTCGGGCGTGCTTCCGGAATAGCTGAGGGTAAAACTTCCGCCCGCGTAAAGGTAGCCATTCTGGAGCGCCAAGGCGTTGACGGCGGCATTCAGTTCCGTGCCGAACGACCACCAGTTGGTGCCGTCCCAGCGTCCGACGTAATCCAGATTCGCGCCGAGGCTTGGGTTCGGCGGGGCGAAACCCCAGCCGATGTAGAAATCGCCTCCGACGAATAAATTGGTGCCGTCGCTGACCAGTGCATTGAACGAATTGTTGATTCGCCAGGAAGAGATGACGGGCACGCCTGCCCAATCGCTGCCATCAAACTGAGCGATGCCGTGGAAATCTGCCAGGAGATCACCGCGAGAAGTGAACGAGCCGCCGGCGAAGAGAACTCCGCGATGAAACGCGAGTGCCTTAACCGTGCCATTGAATCCGTTACCCACAGAAGACCAGCTGCTGCCGTTCCATACGGCCACATTCTTGACCGTCACTCCTCCCATGTTGGTGAAATTGCCGCCGGCATAAACCACCGCGCCGGTCACGGCGAGGGCAAACACACTGCCGCTGCCGGTCACGCCGCTGCCGAGTGCCGACCAGTTTGTCCCGTTCCATTTGGCGACGCCATTGACGATGTTGCTACCCGCTTCGGTGAACGGCCCGCCAGCATACAGATTTGTGCCGGCCGTGGCGAAGCAGTTCACTGCGCGCCCAAAATGCGTCACGCCTTTGCTGGTCGTGCCGCCCAACGCAAACCAATTCGTGCCGTCCCATCCGGCAACATGGCTGGCACCCACCGTGCCGGCGATGTTGAAATTTCCCGCCACATAAAGACGCCCTGCAGGATCCCAAGCCAGCTGATAAACACCAAGTGAACCGCCCGCACCAAAGCCTTGTATCCCGCTACCCAAGGGCGACCACGTGCCGCCGTCCCATTTGGCGATGCGATTGGCCGCGACGCCGCCAACCTGCGTGAACCAACCGCCGACGTAAAGATTCGTGCCGCCCGGGATCAGGCTTAAGACCTGACCGTTGGCGCCGCCGCCGGCAATCGCTGACCACGAAGCCCCGTCCCAACGGGCGATATTCGTCAGCCCGGCGCTGGCGTTGGTGAAAGCTCCACCCGCATAAAGATAGCCGCCGTAAAAACTCAGTGCGTTTATCGGCCAATTGATTGATGTTCCCAAAGCATACCAAGTGTTCCCATCATAGCGGGCAACATAACTCGCGCTGAGCCCGCCCGCCGCGACAAAATTTCCGCCGACATAAACGTCAGTGCCCTGAAACGCCAGCGCGGAGACGTTGGCGCTACAAAATGAACCGGTGCAACCACTGACGCCCGTGCCGAGGGGCTGCCAGTTGGCACCGTCCCAGCGAGTGATGCCATTGACGGTAATCCCTCCGGCCGTGGTAAAAGAACCACCAACGTAAATATTGGTTCCGCTGATTTTGATGACGCCCACAATCCCGGCCACGCCGCCGCCCAAAGGCGACCAGTTAGTTCCATCCCACCGGGCGATATACCGGGCGCCAGAATTATCGGCATTGGTGAACCAGCCGCCGCCATAGACATTCGTGCCGTCTGCCGTGAGCGTGTAGATGATAGTTGTCCCCGAACCACCGCTAACGCCGTTGTTCAAGGCAAACCAGTTGGTGCCGTTGTAACCCGCCACGAAATTCGCCCGGGTGTTTCCCGCGGCCGTGAGATATCCGCCGACATATACCTTGTTCGCGCTGACGGTAACCGCCAACAAGTTGTTGTTGGCACCAACCGGTCCAAATTGGGGGTCCCAATGTTCGTCTCCCGGCGCGGCAGCCAGTAACGAGGTCAGCGCGGACATGAAAAAAATCAGGGCCAGACCAAGCCTCGGCATGAAATATTTTATGGGAGTCGAATCCATGGCATTGAATACGGATTCTTGAGAAAGCGCGGCAGCCGTCAAGACTTTATGCTCGAATGTTGATTAAATTCACCGCATTGCCCGCTGTCATTTTTTGCGCTAGTGTCTGACCACTTATGGCTTTTGATTCCTTCCGCGATTTCGTCAACGCGCTCGACCGGGCGGGCGAACTCAAACGTTTTTCCCAGCCTGTCGCCACCGAACTGGAGATCACCGAGATCGCCGACCGCGAAATGAAGTTGCCCGGCGGCGGCAAGGCACTTCTCTTTGAGAAGCCCACCATCAACGGCGTCGTCTCGCCGTTTCCCGTGGCGATCAATACGCTCGGCTCGCACAAGCGCATGGCCATGAGCATGGGCGCGGAGTCCGTGGACGAAGTCGCCAACGAACTCGGCGCGCTGATGAAGGCCAAGCCGCCGACGAGCTTCAAGGAAGCCATCAAGTTGCTCTCGCTCGCGCTGGATTTACGTCACGCCAAGCCGAAGACGGTGAAGAGCGGTTCGTGCAAAGACGTCATGCACAAATACGATGCGCCCGCGGCATCGAAGAGTTGGCCGAAAGCGCCGGACGTGAACAATCTCGCTTCGTTCAACAAGCAGCCGCCCACGCTCGCCAATATTCCGATTCTCCGCTGCTGGCCGCTGGACGGCGGGCGTTTTATCACATTGCCCTGCGTCGTCACGCGCGACCCGGACACGGGCGAGCGCAATCTCGGCATGTATCGCATCCAGATTTACGACGACAAAACCACCGGCATGCACTGGCAGTTGCAAAAGGTTGCCGCGCGCCATGGCCGTCGTTATTACGAAAAGGGCGAGCGCATGCCCGTCGCCATTTTCATCGGTGGCGACCCGATGTTTCCCTTCGCCGCGACCGCGCCGATGCCGGACGGCCTGGATGAATTTTTGCTCGCCGGTTATCTCCGCAAAAAATCCGTCGAGATGATCAAGTGCGAGACGAATGACCTGGAAGTTCCCGCCAACGCGGACTTCGTCATCGAAGGTTACATTGATCCCACCGAGCCATTGCGCGAGGAAGGGCCGTTCGGTGATCACACCGGCTATTACACGTTGCCCGAGCCGTATCCAGTGTTTCACATCACCGCCATCACGCACCGGAAGGACGCGGTGTATCCGGCGACGATTGTCGGCATTCCGCCGATGGAGGATTTTTACATCGGCGGCGCGAGCGTGAAATTGTTCCTGCCCATCTTCAAGATGAATTTCCCCGAGATCGTGGACATCGCATTGCCGGCGGAAGGCGTGTTCCACAACCTCGTGTTCGTCAGCATCAAGAAGACCTACCCGATGCAGGCCTACAA
>CAINDH010000271.1 GCA_903847285.1 uncultured Verrucomicrobia subdivision 3 bacterium
AGCGCGATGGTCTCCTCGATTTTCTGGTCAATCTCCGGGAGCGTGATGACGTAGGAATCATCGTCTTTTTCCGTGCGGTAAAACGCGCAGAACTTGCAATAGACATTACAGACGTTTGTGTAATTCACATTACGATCAATGTTGAATGACACGATTTCGTTGCCGCGTCCGTTGTAAGCCTTAGCCTTGGCGAGCTGGCGACGGTGATCGGCTAGCGCGCCGAGTTCTTCCAGCGGCAGCGCGTAAAGGCGTTTGGCCTCCGCGCGGTCAATGCGCTGGCCGTCCCAGACTTTTTGCAAAAGCGTGTCGAGTGAAGCGTCGTAAATCACGGCGGAAGATTAACCAATTCAAAACCCCGAATCAAACCGCAGATTAGCCCCGATGCCCGCAGATAAATTTTTTTCTACGTCCATCGGTGGTTAAAAACTATCGCGTCCGCTTGAATTTTTCCGGCGGCAAGCCCGCCAGTGCCTCGGCGGCGGCTTGGACGATTTCCTTCTGGCCAAGCATCTGCGCGGCGCGCGCGCGGTGCAAATGTGCCTCGACCATTTGCGGCTCCAACTCCAACGCGCGTTCGGCGCACACGCGCGCCTCGACATGGCGACCAAGCTGGCCGTTCATGCTCGCGAGATTCGCCCAGCCGAGGTGATTGTTTGGATCCACCCGTAACGCCTGCGCCAGACATTTTGCGCCTTCAGCGGGACGGTTCAGCGGTCCAAAGAGCAGCGTCGCGAGATTGTTCCAGGCCTTGGAACTTTTTTCATCCAACGCGAGCGTGCGCCGATAAGCCGTTTCCGCCTCGGCCAACCGCCCCATCGCGGCCAGCGCCAAGCCCTGATAAAAAAAAGCTTTGGGATCCGCAGAATTTTCCGTCCCCCATTTCTCCGCAAAGGTCAGCACGTCCGGCCAGCGGCCGCGTTCGCAAAGGGAACGCGCAAGGGCGGCACGGTCGGGGGCAGTGGCGGTCAGTCGGTTCATGCAGGGTGTTTTATAAATGTCCCGCAGCAAAATTGACAGATTTTTCAGCGACGGGTGGCGACCGCCAGAAAATAAACCGGCCGTTCTCGAATATTCGTTCTTTCTGGCCGGAGCACGTAAGGATTGGCCCAACGCGAGCGAAGCGAAGTTTTTTTTAAAATGGCGGCCACGGGATTTTCCCGCGTCGCCGGGGCGGCGTCACAAATCTCAGGGTTGATTCGTCTTTGCAGGCAACCGAAACCGGGCAACTTCTGCCAGAAAGTCCTTTCGGCTGCCCAGGCGCACGGCGTCCACCACGCGACGGCGAGTGGACGCTGGGTGAATAATTCGATCGTGCCGAAACGCGCCAGGAGCAGCTCAATAAATTCCGCGCGGCTCAATTCTTGGACATGATACGGATTCGCCGGACAAAGCTCGCGATACACCTCGCGGTTTGGCGTGGAGATAATCAGTTTCCCGCCCGGTGCCAGCACGCGCACACATTCGTCCAGAAATTTTTCCGGCTGCGGCAGATGCTCAATGGTTTCAAACGATACCGCCACCTCTACCGATGAAGCCGGCAAAGGTATGTTCTGCGCGTCACCGACGCGTGCCGTGATGCCGTAACGCCGCGCCGCGTGTTCGCAGAGTTCGGCGGAAATATCCACGCCAACAACGCTCGCCGCACCCGCACGCAGCAAGCCCGCAGCGCCGTAGCCTTCACCACAAGCGATGTCCAAAACTTTTTTCCCCTTCACTCTCGGCGCAGCGAAACGATAGCGGTAGATGTGCTCCCAAAAAGTGCGGGTATCGCTTTTTCTGGAACCATCTGCTCGCCGGTGAAATCGAGGGAGGAACTCAAGCATTAACAGTCTGCCGTCCACACAGACTCCACTGCAAATCTTTTCCCGAGGCTTGCTCGCGACATGGTTCGGGCAGCGCGAGGATCGGGGCGGTGCGCGACGGCGGCGGAAATCGTTTTCAGCGCTCGCCGAACACGCTGTCGAGGATGACTTCCTTGATCTTCCAAAGCAGCGACATCGTGATCGCGAGCGGAGCGAGGCCGAGGAAGAGCAGGACGGTCGTCTGCAAATGCACCAGCCAGAACATGAACTTCGGACCGAGGTGCTCATGCAGGTGCAACAGGTCGGGCAAGCTGAGGCTCAGCGCCGCCAACGTTACCCAGGCTACGAGGAGCCAGCGGTTGATGGCGGTGAACTGCCGCGTCTCTTGCCGCAAATTTTCGTCCGGCAGCATTGCCCCGAGTTGTTTCAAAACGATGTTGAGGTTAAACAGGAACACCAGGGCGGACAAAACCAGCACAAAAACCGCCGCCTGAAAAAATGGCTGCCCCGGCATCCGGCCAAACCAAAACAAAAACGGGCAGAGGCAGAAGTTCACCAGCGCCGGTAACAACGCTCGATCCAGCGCCGCGCGCCAGGGACGCTCCTGTGTTTGAAATGCCGCCAACTGCCAAAGGCCAAAGAGCAGCAGCCCGTTCAACACCAGCACCGGCAGCGAGCCCAGCGGGCGCAGCAGATCTTCCTTCGCCGTCTCCACGCTCACGATGAGCCACATCGGCAGACCCCAGAACAACGCCGATAATCCGCGCGCGAGTTTGCCGAGCGAACGGAGCAGTTGTGGGTTGTTCGAGGTCATCGAACTGTAATTATGAAGGAAGAAGGTTGCCGGAAGAAACAAATTTCATTCTGGAACGGCTTCCTTTCCCCAGAGGGTAGAGGGGGAGGGCAAACCAAAGTGGCCCAGTATCCCTTTGTTTTGTCATTCCCCGCACCACGATTGACGCTCGCGTTTTTTTTGTTAGAGTTTCCGGCCTTTTATGAATCGCAATCCGCACGTCGCAATTGTCGGTGCCACGGGAGCCGTGGGCATCGAGATGATCAAGACCCTGGAGAAAAGAAAATTTCCCGCGGGCAAACTCACCCTGCTCGCATCGGCGCGCTCGGCGGGCAAGACCTTGAAATTTCGCGGCAAGACGATCACGATTAAGGAACTCACCAAGGATTCTTTCGCGGGCGTGGACATCGCATTGTTCAGCGCAGGCGGCGGCATCTCGCGCGACTTTGCACCCATCGCGGTCAAAGCCGGCTGCGTGGTGGTGGATAATTCCAGCGCGTTTCGCCAAGACCAAAACGTGCCGCTCGTCGTGCCGGAGATCAACGCGGCGGACGTGAAGAAACATAAAGGCATCATCGCCAACCCGAATTGCACCACGGCTATCACACTCATGGCGCTCTATCCGCTGCATAAAAAATTCGGCGTCAAACGGATTTTTGCTTCGAGCTATCAGGCTGTCAGCGGCACGGGCGCGCAGGCGATTGAAGAATTAAAGCGCCAGGTTGGCCAAGTCGTCGCTGGCAAAAAAGTGACGAAGGAAGTGTATCCCCACCAGATCGCCTTCAACGTGCTGCCCCATGTGGATTCCTTTCTGCCGACGGGTTACACCAAGGAAGAAATGAAAATGGAAAACGAAGGCCGCAAAATCATGCACCATGCGAAGTTCCGTGCGAGCGTGACCTGCGTGCGCGTGCCCGTGTATCGCTCCCACTCCATTGCTGTGAGCGCGGAATTTACCAAGCCGGTGACCGTGGCCGCTGCGAAAGCCGTGTTGAAGAAAGCCCCCGGCCTCGACGTGGTGGATGAACCAGAAAATAAAAAATATCCGATGCCGCTCAATACTTCCGAGCGATACAACTGTCAGGTTGGACGTATCCGGCTCGACTGCGCGTTGGACAATGGCTTGTGCTTCTGGGTTTCTGGCGACCAACTGCTCAAAGGCGCGGCGTTGAACGCGGTGCAAATTGCCGAAGAATTGCTGAAATAAATTTCCAACTCCGATTTTATAGAACGTGCGCCGGAGTTTTGTGATAACTTCGGCGCACTTTTCATGAGTAGACAAAAACAGCGGGAATCCGGGCTGGCGGCCAATAATTTTCAATTCACACTCGCGGGAATCATTCTCTTCAGCCTCGCGCTGATGGGAGGTTCCTCGTTCATCACTTGGAAATTGGTGTCGCGGGGAGCTGTCCGCACCGAACCTTATGTGGTGGACGCGCGCGACAAGTCCTCCGTTGTGCGCAACGGCGCATGGGGCGCGCTGCTCACGCGCGACATCGAATTGCAACGGCCGGCGGAATATCTCACGGACGAAGTCACTTTGCTGAAGCCGTAAATCTGGACGTTCACCGGGATGCGGCCCGAAGCGGTGAAACAAATGTTCTTCTCCAACGGAGTTTCCGCCGCACAAATCACCGAAGCATTCGCGCCCGGAAATGTTTCCGCGGCAGGCGCCGATACCGAGTTGAAGCCTTCGGAAAAATTTCTCACCTCGTTCTCACCAGAGCAGCGCGCAAAATTCTACCTCGCGCTTGCGGGTGCGGGCGTGAATTTATATCTGGATTTCCCCTACATTTTTCCGGGCAACGGTTTTTTAGACATCTGCAACAACGGCCAGTTGCGGCCGGAAGAGGTGGCGCTACTAAAACAACTGGTCTATCCGAACGGCGCGGCGCAACAGTTGGCCGACTACCCGTTTCTACTGGGGAAAATCCCCACGCTGGAGCGGCGCACGAAGGTGACACAAGCATTGTCCCGCCAATCAGCGGTGCTCGCGCGCCTCGCGGTGCAACCGGACACGGATATTGACAAGATCGCCAGCTACTGGGGCAACGTGCCGGGCGTGCGCTTCACCGACATCCGCCCGCTGATGGAATCGCTCAAGCAATTGCCCGAGGGCGGCAGCATGAGCCTCCTGTATTTCCTCCCCAAGTTTGCCCGCGAACGACTCTATACCTTCCCGCTCCCGGCGCAGGCGGGCGATCCGACGATGGACTGCCATTGGACCACCTTCAATTTTTCAAGCGAGACGCCGGACAATCGTTTTAACGACCCCGCTTACGCGGTGCAATTCATCCGTAAAAATTATTACCAGATTGCCGCGCCTTCCCAGTATGGCGATATCCTGCTGTTGATGAATGACAAGCAGGAGGTGAAACATTCCGCCGTATTCATCGCTGATGACATTGTCTTCACCAAGAACGGGAATAATTACCGCCAGCCGTGGATGCTGATGCGGATTCCGGATTTGCTGGCGACGTATCCCTCCACACCGACGATGCGGGCGGTTTATATGCGGCGCAAAACGGAGTAAAAACTCGGCGGGGGAAATTACTTCGCGCCCGCTTCTTTCATATAGGCACTGGACACTTTGATGTTTGCCGCCTTTGCGATGTCCATCACGCGCACGAGTTGTCCCCACGGCGCGGCTTTGTCCGCACGCACGGCGAGGCGCGCATCGCCGCCGCTGGCGCGGGCTTTTTCCGCATCCAGAATCAGCCGGCCGCGCAACTGCTCGGGTGTGACCACGTCGCCAGCGATGCCATAACGCAATGCGCCGGTGGCCTCGATGCTGATAAGCAATGGCGGATTATCATTCGCGCCGGACTTGAGCGCGGTGGTGGATTCCGGCAAAGATAATTTCAACGCGGGCTGCTGCCGGAACGTCGTGGTCACCAGCAAAAAAATCACCAGCACGATCAACACGTCGATCAATGCGACGATGATGATGGCGGGCGCGGTGCGGCGTTTATGGATGAGAAATTTCATTTCTTGCCGACGTATTGGCGACGGATGAATTCACTGCAGATGGTTTCCAGCTCAACGGCGAGCACCTCGACCTTTTTAGAAAAATAGCTCCACGCCACGAGCGCGGGGATAGAGATGAGGAGGCCGATAAGTGTCGTGCGCAAAATCAAACTGATGCCCTGCGCGAGCTTGGAAGCGTCGTTCATGTTCCCCAACCCAGTGTGGCCGATGTCGCCGAACACCGTCATCATGCCAAAGATGGTTCCGACCAGACCGAGCAACGGCGCGATGCCCACGATGATTTCCAACACGACGAGGCCTTGCTCCAGCTTTACAACTTCATGGCGCGCGCTCGTTTCCACGGCAGCTTCGTTGTCAGCCTTTGGCCAGTCGCGGTGCTCGTCAGCAACTAAAATCAAGCGGCTTAACGGCGACGCGTCCGCCTTGCAGAATTGGCGCAAGTTTTCCAAATCCTGCTCCGTGCGACACCCCATCACGGCCGTAGCAAGTTCCGCTGGCACTACCTTGCCCCAACGCAATGCCCAACCACGCCAGATGACCACGCCCAAACCAATCACGGAAGTGAGGCTGAGCAAAATATAAACGAGTGTATCCATAAAATTTTAAAAACGCGGACAGTTCAATAGTAATAAAAGCTAAACGTGATTTCCCGAAAATTCGCATTGATCATGCGTCTCATATCCGACGGCCAGGCCTTGAACGGCGCGGCCTCCTGAATCGCTTCCTGACAGACATAGCCTAGCAACTGCCCGACGGTGTTCTCCAGAAAACTCACCTCGATGATCGAACCGTCTGGCAGCAGCTTGAAATGCACGGTCACTTTGCCCGTGCGATCCTGCGCAAAGCGACGACTGTCCAGCAAGTCATACCAGCGCTGCGTGACCGCCTCCACAATCGCACGGTCGTAGCTGCCGAATGCCGTGGACTTCACATCGAGCGACGACCACTGCAACTGCCGCTTCACCCCGCCGTCCTGCTTCAACGCCTGCCCCGGCAACTGTGGTGACGTTTGTGTTTGTGCCTGCGCCTGTTTCAACGTGCGCGGACGCGGCGGCGCGGGCGAGGTTTTCTGCTCGGACGGATTCGGCGCCGGCATTCTCAATTTCAAATCACCCAGGCTCATCGAGTCGTGCGGAGCCGTTTCCTCTGGCGGTTTGGTTTCGGGCGTGGCCTCTGCGGGCGCAGACGGCTGCAATTTCGGCAACACCGGCACGTCCTCCATCTTGGGAACATTTTTTTGCGAACCGTCCAGTTTGGGTCGGGTGGCATCTATCGCCACATCGGGATTCGCCGCCCGGGAATTTTTATCGGAATAAAATTTCGCCTGCTTGGGCGGCTCCGGTTCTGCGTAGCTTACGTCCACGAAAACCATCGGCGGCTCGACCTCTTTTTTGGTCGCGAGCTGCGCGGAGTTTTTTGGCGTCGATTTTTTAAGCCAGGACGGCGCGTGCAGCTTTTCCCACCAGCCAAGTTTTTTTCCCATCTCGTAACCGCCCCACGCGCCAAGATGCAGCAGCAAAGAAATCAAAAGCGCCGCGACCAGCCGGCTGGAATCGCGCCGGCTGGGACGCAGCGAACGGATTTCAGCGCGAACCATGAAAGGAAATCTTGCCGCACGTTCACTGCGCGGGCAACTGCTAGATTTAATGGCGTTCAGTCGGCTGTTTTTATTGCGTCGCGCACAAGCTTAAAAATGTTGTGCATCTGCACGACAAAACTGTGTGCGAACTCGCGCTCACCATCATCCACAGCGCGCCCAGTTGAAAGACGTTCAGGCGGTGTAACGAGATGCTGACGAAGCCGCTTTTCCCGCTTCGATAATAACGCGGAGGATTTTAAGAACTCCTTGCTGGACAAGCCAAAAACCGGGATTTAAGGTCGCCTCCAATGAAAGTGTCAAATAACCAAAGTGTCGCTCGACAAATCTGGTAGGCATCTTCAAGTTCCCATGAAACAAATAAGCAAAGTCTTGGTGGGTGGTTTTGGGTTAGTGGTTCTGGGGTTCTTGTGTTTCTTTGTGTTTGCTCATGCGGTTCCTAAAGACAAATTAAGCCGCATTTCAGTTGGCATGACACGGACCGAGGTTGAGAGTATTATTGGTGCGCCGGAATCCACCAGGCGTGAGAGTGGCGATTCCACGGCACTTTACCACGGCGGCTTTCAGCGATTGAAGTGGTGCAGCGTTGAGACACATTTTGGAGCGGATAGCAGAGTTTCAGGAAGTGTTTTCCATGACCATTGAGATGCCTAACCGTTAATCTACGAAAGGTTATCCGCAAATTCCACCGATGGACGCTGGTGGGGAGTTTTTATTTCGCGTTTATCTGCATCCATCTGCGGTTTGAAATTTGTGAACCAGTAGTTCCACCACTATGAAATTAACCAACGACCGCTACGTCATCCTGCTTCGCTCCAAGTCCTCGGCCGAGCGGTATTACCGCGATGAGACTGGCTGGGTGAAAATTAGCACGCGCGGTCGGCTCTTCCGCGCCACCGCCGAGCAAGTCCTTAATCATCTTCTCCCGGTGCTCGCAGGACTCAAGCCCACGCTCACCGCCGAAGTAAAACATCGTGACTGAACCGCCGATGACCGCCGATGACCGCAGGTGACTTGATTGAAAAGTTCTTTATCGGCGTCCATCGGTGGTTCAAGTTTTCGCTCCGCAATTTCAGCCCTATATTCGCCAATGGCGGTGCAGCCACCGCTGAATTTTGGATTAATATGGTAGTGCATAATGAAACATCAGGCAAACATATCAGCAGGCGGCGGCCCGTCTGGATATTCCTGCCGTGCGTTGATGATCGTGTCCAAATCGGCGGCGGCATCGGGGTCGGCGGTTTCCCCGACGACGACAACCAATAGCCTGCGGGCGACGACCATCACGATAGTGCTGGCGAAAATTCTTGCCCAGCGCGGCTATCCGCACTGGGGCTTGAATGAATGAATGGTCGCAGAGAATTTGGATTGCCATCGGCCACGCACGCGACGGATTAGTCTAATTTTGTTTCCACTCCCCGCAGCGGGAGAGGAAGCTGGAAAACCATGGCGCGCGATGCCGTTTGCTGGAAATGAATTTCTCGCTGAACCACAACAACACACAAAACACACCTTGCCACATTCGCGGCAAGTATTAACCTGAAGGCGTGTTCCAAGCTAAGAACAACCAACTGATGGAGCGGTTCTCCCGCACGCAGATTTTTCAGGACTACGAGCGCGCGTTTACCGACACGACGGGCCTGCCGCTTACACTACGCCCGGTAGAGACATGGCAACCGGTGCATCGCGGGCGAAAAAATGAAAATCCTTTCTGCGCGCTCATGGCGCAGAGCAGCCGGACTTGCGCGGCATGTCTGGAGTCGCAGCAAAAACTCGTGGGCCCCGGACGCGAGGCGCGATCCGCCACCTGCTTCGCCGGATTGTGCGACACCGCGGTGCCGGTGCAGGTGGATAATAAAACCATCGGTTACTTGCAGACCGGCCAAGTGTTGCTGAAGAAGCCGACGAAAGCGCAGTTTGCCCGCACGACGAAGACGATTGTGGACTGGGGACTGAATGTAGACCTGCGCGCGGTGGAGGAAGCTTATTTTCACACGCGCGTCATCAAGCCCCCACAATACGAGGCGATGATACGCCTACTGACCATTTTTGCCGAACACCTCGCGCTGGTTTGCAACCAGATTCTGGTGCAGGAACAAACTGCGGAGCCGCCAAAAATCACGAAGGCAAAAGAATTCATCCGCGACCATCAGGGCGAAGATATTTCGCTTGGCGACGTGGCGCGCGCGGTGAACACCAGCACGTTTTATTTTTGCAAGATGTTCAAGCAGGCCACGGGCATCAACTTCACTGACCATCTGTCCCGCGTGCGCATTGAGAAGGCAAAAATTCTTTTACTGAACCCGAACCACCGCGTCAGCGAGGTGGCTTATGAAGTGGGCTTCCAGTCGCTAACTCACTTCAACCGCGTCTTCCGCAAACTATGCGGCGTGTCGCCGACGGATTACCGCGAGAAGTTGCCAAAGGCGTAAACTCGCTCACGGATAAACTCGCGGCCGGCCACGAGGGAAGCGCTTTGACATTGAATTGCCGCCCGCCTTTGCGCCAGACTGCCGCCCATGTTTGCCCGCCTGCTTCAACGCTGGGAAGTGTCCACCAGTTCCGGCAGCCATTTTCAGGTGCTGGATGGCTTGCGCGGCGTGGCCATTCTGTTGGTCGTCGCCTTTCACACGCTTTACACGAATCCCGCGCATGGCGTGCTGGCGCGTGTAGCGGGCTATATTATCTCGGCGGGCTGGATGGGGGTGCCAATTTTTTTTGTGCTGTCCGGCTTTCTGATTTCGTATCCGTTTTTTCTGAAACGCGCCACCGATCCGCATTTCTGGTATCAGCGCGGTTATGCCCGACGCCGGCTTGGAAAAATCATTCCGCCATTTTACCTCTCGCTCGTTTTATTTCTGGGTTTTTATTGGTGGCAATTTCGTGACCCGGGTTATTTCCACTCGGCCTGGATGTGGGCGCTGGGACTGGGCAATTTCATGTCCATCTCGCCCAACTTGAACGGTGTCTATTGGAGTCTGATCGTGGAATCGCATTTCTACATCTTGCTGCCGGTGCTGTTCTGGCTCACGCGCGGGCGCACGGTGAAGACCACGGCTGGTTTTATTTTCGTCCTGCTGTTCGCCATTCCGCTGCTGGTGCGACATTTCACCTGGCCGGCGGACATGACGGTATTGCCGGATTACCACACGGAACTATTTACCCAAGTCTGGCTGAAATTGCGGCGCTTTCCCTGTGAGTTGGATTACTTCGGTTATGGCGTTGCCTTCGCTGGGATTTATGTCGGGCTGACGAAAGGCGAAGAAAAAAATCGGCTGGAGGTATTGGGCTTACTGGGATATGTGGGTGTGTTGCTGATGGCGGTGACGTTGCTGGACCAAGGTCTATGGGTGAAGTATTTCGACCTACGCGCATATCCAACGCGCTGGAGCATTGAATTTGCCCACCTGATGCCCGCCGTATCCGCGATGCTGTTGTTGTTTTTTGTGTTTGATGCCCGGAGCGTGGGCGCGCGAATCTTGAGTTCCGGGCCGCTGCGCTTCATTGGCGTCATCAGCTTTGAATGGTTTTTGTTTCACGGCCCCATCGTCGGATGGTTTCATGAACACACCGGCCCCAGCCACGGCAGCCTATTGGCCTATGCGTGGCGGACAGTAGTGCCGTTGACCTTGACGCTAGTTTTTTCTGCGCTGGTTTACCGGTATTTTTCCTTGCCGATTTTGAAACGGGTGCGGAACAGCTTGCAACCAAGTTGAACCAGTGACCTCCCGGCCAAAACATTTCTACGCGCTCGACAACTTGCGCGGCCTCGCAGCCCTGCTGGTCGTGATTTATCATTGGGGTAATTTTTTATATGACGGGCGCAGCCCGTTTCATGGCGACCCGCACCAATTACCATTCTATGCCATCTTGCGACCGGTCTATGAACAGGGGTTGATGGCCGTGGATTTATTTTTCTGCCTCTCTGGATTTATTTTTTTCTGGCTGTATGCCCAAGCCATCGCCGAAAAAAAAGTCACCTTCATACAGTTTGCGAGTTTGCGGTTTTCACGGCTCTACCCGTTGCATTTCGTCACGCTGCTAGCGGCGGCGGGCGCCACCTATGCCATCCGCCATCTGGACGGCAGTTATTGGGGCGATGCGGGCTACAATGACTGGTATCATTTCGTGTTACAGATTTTCTTCGCCTCGAACTGGGGCTGGGAGGATGGGGTTTCATTCAACGGCCCGATCTGGTCTGTTTCCGTGGAGGTATGGCTCTATCTCATGTTTTTTTCGCTTTGCCGACTCCGCTTAACGGACTGGAAACTAGTCCTCGGCTACAGCTTGATGGGGGTGCTCCTCATGCAAAATGATTCCTGGCTGGTCGGCAAAGGCATCCTTGGTTTTTTCATGGGCGGGCTGGCGTTTAAATGCTTCCACCACATTCAGACACGCGATATCCCGGTGCGCGACATTGTGCTGGCACTGGGTGTGATTTGGATTTTTTTTCCGGTGAACTACTCGATGGGTTTTGCCTACCGGGCTTGGTATCACCTCGGCATCACGCCGGATCATGACCTCATTGGCCAGACGATTCGGCTACTGACGACTTACTCCTACGACCTGTTCCTCTTTCCCGCGACTCTGGTGTTGCTGGCGCTCTGGGAAACCAAGCGCGGCACTCTGGGCCGGCGTCTGGCGTTTTTGGGCAACATCAGCTACTCCTCCTATCTCCTACATTTTCCGCTGCAACTACTGGTCATCATCCTCGCCATCAAGTGCGGCTGGCCCAAGTCAATCTTCACCAACCCGGCGGCGCTGCTGGTTTTTCTTGGGCTGGTCATTGGCGTTTCGCTGGCAAGCTATCACTGGTTTGAAAAACCAATGCAGCACTGGCTGCGAAAAAAAATGCTATCCAGCGACCGCCCGCGTTAGAAATTTGGCAACCCAGCCCGGCATATTTCCGGTTGCGGGAGCCGCCCGACGCGCTTACTTTGGCGCGGTTAAATTTTATTAAACACCGTGACCAATCCCGCCCTCGCCATCCGCGCCCTGGTAACTTACGCGATTTGCATTCCGCTCGCGATGATCGTGGGGTGGATGCTGTGCAATCCGTTGGATTACGGCTCGCTGGGATTCTTCGGCCTCATCGCGATGCTCATCGTTTCGCCGGTGCTGATCAAATGGAATTACCAGTTGATGTTTTTTGGGTTGGGCAGCCCGATTTACTGCTTCTTTCTTCAAGGAAATCCGCCACTGTCGCAGGTTGCGGTCATCTTGTGTCTGGGCATCGCCATCTTGGATCGCACGATGAACAGCAATAAGCGCTTCGTTTCACCCGCGCTGCTGACCTGGCCGTTTTTATTTACGATTGCGATGGTCCTTACCACGGCGGAACTCACCGGCGGCATCGGCCTCAAGGCATTGGGTGGCGACGTGGCGGGCGGAAAAAAATACATCGCGCTGTTCATCGGCTGCGCCACGTTTTTTGCGATGACCTCGCGCTACATTCCCAAATCGCAGCGTAACTTTTATGTCTTGCTGTTTTTTCTGCCAGGCACGCTGCAGCTCGTGAGTGACTTGTTCCGCTTTCTGCCCCCTCCGTTGAATTATATCAACCTGCTGATTCCCCCCTCGCAAGCAGCAGCCACCACTGGCGAATTCTCGTTTAGCACGGCCCGATTAGCCTCCTTCGCTGGTTCCGCCGGGGCCATTGCAAATTTTATGCTGGCCAAATACGGGCTGCGCGGCATCTTGCGCGGCGACCGCCCCTTGCGTTTCGGCCTGTTTTTCCTGATGCTGGTGCTGACGATGATGGGTGGATACCGCATCACGCTCGTCAGCTATCTCATGATGCTGACCATGTTGTTTTTCGTCGAAGGTTTGCACCGAACGCGGTATTTGATGGTGGCCATCATGGTCGCAGTGACCACCGCCACATTGCTGGTTCCCACCGCCAAACATCTGCCAATGACATTTCAGCGCACGCTGAGCTTTGTGCCGCTGTTGGAATTAGATCAAGAAGTAAGGATGGATGCCGAAGGCAGCACCAAGTGGCGCGAAGATATGTGGCGTGATCTTTGGCCGCAAGTGCCCCAATACCTGTTGCTGGGCAAAGGCTATGCCATGTCTCGCGAAGATATGATGATGACTGGCGACAGTGTTTTAGCTAACGGATTGGCTGCCAAAATGGACGGCAGCCAGAATTCGCTGGCCATTTCCGGTGACTACCACAACGGCCCGCTCTCCACCCTCATGCCGTTTGGCGTCTGGGGCGCCATCAGTTATTTTTGGGTCACATTGGCCATTCTGTATGTCGCGTATCGCAACTTTAAATATGGAGACGCAGAATTAAAGACGGTGAATACTTTTCTGCTGGTCATGTGCATCCAGCGCTTCATCGGATATTTTATTCTTTTCGGTGCCTATTCATCCGACATAGGCACATTTGCCTACATAGCCGGCTTCAGCATTGCGCTCAACTGGGGCATCTGCGCACCCAAACGGGAGGCAGTCGTCGTGCCGCGTATCAAACCCCTGCCGCACCCGCGGCTGTTGTCCACCTGACCCGCGTGAAACCCCGCCTGCTTGTCCTGCAATTCTGGGGGCTTGGCGACCTCGTCATCGCCACGCCATTTCTCCGCGCCGCGTCCGAACGCTTTGCCGTCACGCTCGTCGCCAAACCCTTCGCCGAAGAACTTCACCCTCGCCTATGGCCTGACATTAAGATTGAAACTTTCAACGCCCCCTGGACCGCCTTCGAGGGCAAGTATCATCTCTGGCGCTGGCCCTGGCTGGAAATGTCGCGCCTCCGCCATCGGCTCATCGCCGAAAAATTCGACTATGCCGTCTCCGCCCGCTGGGATCCGCGCGACCACTATTTCCTCAAAGCCTCCGGCGCGGCCGAACGCATCGGCTTCTCGCGCCTGAAAAGCGACCGCTACCTCACGCAATGCCTTACACGCCCCGGCCTGCTCGCACATCATTACGACTACTGGCGCGAGGCTGGCCGCATTCTTGGTCTGAATTTGCCGGCGCGACAGGATTTAATTTTATCCCCGCGCCAACATCAGTCCGTTGCGCTCGTCCACTCCGGTGCGCGCCTGCCGGCGCGCGTCTGGCCGCTGGAAAATTTTCAAAAAATCGCCGCGCAGCTCCGCCAAAAAAACTTTGCCGTGCAAATCGCCTGCGACCCGGATCAAGTCGCGTGGTGGCAAAGTCACGGTGAAAATCCGGCCTGCCCGCGCACCGTTGCCGAACTGCTCACGCATATTGATCGCGCGGGAATTTTCATCGGCAACTGCTCCGGCCCCGGCCATCTCGCCGCCATCTGCGGCGTGCCGACGTTCACCCTCTACGGCCCTTCCATGCCCGAATGGTTCGTGCCGCTGCATCCGGCCGCGGAAGTTTTTGAAGGTAAAGCCTGCCCCTATCGCCCCTGCTCCGACTACTGCCGCTTTGAAAAACCGTTTTGCCTGCACGACCTGAAGGCCGAAGAAGTCTGGCCCCGCGTAGAAAAATTTGCCGGCCGGCACCTGACGATGCCGGCCGTGGTCTGAACCGTTAAATTTCCAACACGGTAAAATTCACATCACCATGCCGCCATCCACCGTCAAGACCTGACCGGTGATGTAGCGCGCTCCGGGGCTGGCGAGAAACAATGCCGCGTGCGCAATGTCATCCGCCGCGCCCAGTTTGCCCATCGGAATCACCTTCAGGATGCCCGCCTTCAATTCCTCATTCAGAACCGCCGTCATATCCGTCTCGATGAAACCTGGCGCGATAGCGTTTACCGTCACGCCGCGACCAGCCAGCTCTTTCGCCACCGACTGCGTGAAACCGATCAAGCCTGCTTTGCTCGCCGCATAATTGCACTGGCCACCGTTGCCGATGAGGCCGATGACCGATGAAATATTGATGATGCGACCCGCGCGCTGCTTGGCGAACGTGCGGAAAAACGCCTTCGTCACGAGGAACGCTCCCTTGAGATTCGTGTCAATGACCGTGTCCCAATCCGCATCACTCATGCGCATGAGCAAACCGTCGCGCGTCACGCCAGCGTTGTTCACGAGAATGTCCACCTTGCCGCAATCGGCGAGAATTTTGTCAGCGGCGGCGGTTACGGCGGCGGAATCCGCCACGTCCACGGCCAGCGCCCACGCCTTGCGCCCCAACGCGCGGATTTCGGCGGCGACCTTCTCGGAATTTTCCTGCGTGCGCGAAACAACGACGACATCCGCGCCCTCTTGGGCGAATTTCAACGCAATGGCGCGACCAATTCCACGGCCCGCACCGGTGACAACAGCAATTTGGTTTTCAAGCGATTTCATGTCCGCAAATGTTAAACCGCCGACGGGCATAAATGCACCCGAAAAATTGCAAAGGTGTGTCTTTAAGAAGATTTATCCACACGAAGCCGTCCGCCCCGTTTTGCTTCTTGGTTTCACCCCCAATTTTATGCTTTAATGCCCGCCGTATTTTTATGGAACCCAAACCGACGACTCCGCCCATGGCCAAGCCTCAAGATGAGAATTCCCTCATCAAGCAACGCCGCGAAAAGCTCGACGCTCTCCGCGCCAAAGGCATTGACCCGTTCCAAAATAAATTCACACCCGACACCCAGTGCAGCGCCGCCCGCAGCGGCTTCGACTCCGGAGTGTTGCCCGAAGGCCAGCGCGTGTCCGTCGCCGGCCGCATCACCGCGCACCGCGACATGGGCAAATCCATGTTCATCGACGTGCGCGACCAGAGCGGACGCATCCAGGTTTACGCTCAGAAAAATACTTTAGGCGACGATCAGTTCAGCATCTTCACCCACCTCGACCTTGGCGATTTCGTCGGTGTCACCGGCACGCTGTTCCGCACCAAGACCGGCGAGCCGAGCATCAAGCTGGAATCCTTCACCATCCTCGCGAAAGCGCTGCGCCCGCCGCCGGCTAAATGGCATGGACTCGAAGACACTGAAATCCGCTATCGCCAACGCTACCTTGATTTGATTGGCAATCCTGACGTGAAGGAAGTTTTCCTCAAACGCAGCGCCATCGTTCACGAAATCCGCAGCTTCTTTAACAGTCGCGGCTACGTCGAGGTAGAGACGCCCGCGATGCAGGCGATTCCGGGCGGCGCGGCGGCGCAACCGTTCAAGACGTTCCACAACGCGCTCGGCTGTGAATTTTATCTACGCATCGCGCTGGAGCTTTATCACAAAAGGCTACTCGTGGGCGGCATCGACAAGCTGTTCGAAATTGGCAAGAACTTCCGCAATGAAGGCCTCTCGCGCCGGCACAATCCTGAATTCACGATGCTCGAAGCCTATCAGGCGTTCGGTGATTACAACACGATGATGGAAACGGTTGAATCCCTCATCAAACACGTCGCGCAGAAAGTTCTCGGCACGCTCGTCATCGAATTCAAAGACGCCGAAGGCAAAGTCACACGGACGATTGACCTCACCACATGGCGCCGTGCGAAATACAACGATCTCATCAAAGAAAAAGCCGGTGCGGATTGGTTCACCATTTCCGCCGCCGAACGCCGCCAAAAAGCGCACGACATGGGTGCGGAACTTGGCAAAGAATTTGAAGACTTTGAAGTCACGAACGCCGTGTTCTCAAAATTCATCGAGCCGACGCTGATCAATCCGACATTCGTCACGCACCTGCCGAAGGAACTCGTGC
Source organism: uncultured Verrucomicrobia subdivision 3 bacterium (assembly GCA_903847285.1). The sequence goes on from CAINDH010000271.1 coordinate 16,801, forward strand.
CGCTTGCCAAGCTTTCGCCCGATGACCCGACGACCGTGGAAGTGTTTGAATGCTGCATCAACGGCCAGGAAATTTCGCCCGGCTACACCGAGCAGAACGATCCCATCGCGCAGCGCGCCACGCTGGAACATCAGGCCGGCGGCGAACAGCAGAAGTTGGACGAGGATTTTCTCGTCGCGCTCGAACACGGCATGCCGCCTGCCGGTGGCATCGGCATCGGCATTGACCGCCTGTGCATGATGATGCTCGGTCAGGAAAGCATCCGCGATGTGATCCTGTTCCCGCAGTTGAAGCCGAAATGAGCTTGAGCCGGAACATTTTATTCTTCGTGCTTTGTCTGTCCGGCTGGGGCGTGCATGGTGGACTGCTGGAAACAAATCTTGTTTCCAAAATGATCAGCACGCGTGGTATTCACATTTATTTACCGCCATCCTATGACAAGGAACCACAGCGACGTTACCAGGTGCTTTATTTGCATGATGGTCAGAATGTGTTTAGCAGCGCCGGCACAAATTGCGCGTTCGGCTGGGGCAATTGGGAACTGGATAAAATAGCGGATGAGCTTTCCCGTGCCGGCAAGATGCGCGAGATCATCATGGTCGCCGTGGACAACAGCTTAGCCCGTTACGAAGAATATTGCGGACGCCATCGGGCCGCTGGCGCATTGACCAACAGTGCGTTTGAGAATTACGCCGCGCTGCTCATCACCGAACTCAAGCCGCGCATTGACCGCGAATATCGCACGCTGCCGGATGCGGCCCACACCGCGGTGATGGGTTCCTCGATGGGTGGCATTTGCAGTCTGGTGTTGGCGTGGGAGCAGCCCGAAATTTTTGGCGGGGCGGTCAGCCTGTCCGGCGCGATTGGGGTGGAGCAGACCAATTTCTTGAACGGCGTCTTGAAAAAATTTCACGGCCAGGCAAAACAGATTCGCGTGTATCTTGATTCCGGTGTGGTGGATTACACAGGGGGTGATGACGGGCGTTCCTTGACGGAGAAAGTTGCCGCCGAACTCGAACGCACCGGCGGGAAGAAAAACTTGGAATGGTTCGTGGATGCCAAACCACTCACGCCCGCCGAATTGGAAAAGACCGGCCTGCGTCGCGACAAGTGGGACGAAGCGCAAACCAGCCAGCACAATGAATTTTACTG
>CAINDH010000272.1 GCA_903847285.1 uncultured Verrucomicrobia subdivision 3 bacterium
CGTGGACAGAGCTGACGAATTTACCCTTTGTCTATGCGGTCAGGGCGCTGCGTCGGGGAATTGACAACCGAGAGCTGCGCGGCGAATTGAAGGAGGCCAAACATTCCGGCATAGAACAAATGGAGCAGATCATCCAGTCGCGCGAGGAGTTCGACGAGGATTTTCGCCGGGATTATTTCGAGTGGCACATCCATTTCCGAGTGGCCGATGACGAGAAGCGGGGCATCGCAAAATTCTGCGATTTGCTCCGGAAGCACGGCCTCGGCCCGGTATTTGAACCAAAGTTTGTTTCCTGATTTTAACCGAGGTAAGCCTAGGTTTTATCGTGCCTTTTATTTTGCTGAGTGAGGCCAGTGATTGGGGGTGCGATAATCATTTATTGCGGATGAAAACTAAAAGCGCGCTGGACGAAATAGCAGTGGCAAAATACAGTCCTACTCGTCTGCATGAACAAACGCGCCATCATCAAGAAAATCATCGCCAAACTCACGGGTGAGTTGGGGATTTATTTCCGCGCCGCGCAATTTTCCCGGGCCGAGGCCACACACGAATCCAGCAAGGCCGAGAGTAAATACGACACGCGTGGTTTGGAGGCCTCCTACCTGGCGCGTGGCCAGTCCCGGCAGGCCGCGGAATTGGAATTGGCCATCGCTGAGTTTGAAAAACTGCCGGTGAAAAAATTCGGTGTGGACGACCCGATCGGCCTTGGAGCTTTGGTGCAACTGGAGAATGGCGGGGAAACATTCTTTTACTTCATCGGCCCGCGTGCTGGCGGCACGGAGGTAGAGCACGATAAAAAGGAAATTCTCGTCATCACACCGCAATCACCTTTAGGCGAACAACTCCTCGGTCAGAAGGTCGGAAACCGTCTGCAACTCATCCTCGGTGGCACTAAGCAGGCTTCGAAAATCATCAACGTGGAATAGACCTGAACTGTTTGCAGCACATGTTCAATTAGTGGTCAGCAAACGCCGCAACTCCGCCGCTGGTGACTCCACCAACTTCGTGGTCACGGCAAATTTCTTCACGCGGCTGCTAGGGAGCTGAAATTTAAAATCGCGGAAGACGCGTTCGCAAATCGTCATCAAACCACGCGCGCCGGTTTTTTCATCCGCGGCTAGCTCAGCGAGACGACGCAGGCCATCATCCTTGAACTCGCACTTGATACCGTAAGCGGCAAAGGCGCGTTCGTATTGATGGATCAAGCTGCTCTCACTCTTGCGAAGGACGTTGAATAAATCACCCGTGTCCAGGCCGTGACACGCCACACGCACCGGCAGACGTCCGATGAATTCTGGTTCCAGTCCGTAGGTCATCAGATCAGCGGTAGAAGTCTGGGGAATCAATTGATCCGTCGCCTGCTTGGTCTTGGCGCCGAGACGATGCCGCACAATTTCCTCGATGCCCGAGAACGCGCCGCTGACGATAAACAAAATATGGCGCGTGTTGATCGTCTCCGGCTGCGCACCGCCGCCACCACGCATCGCGGACATCGCGCTTTGCAATTGGCCGGTCATGTCGTTCGGCGAG
>CAINDH010000273.1 GCA_903847285.1 uncultured Verrucomicrobia subdivision 3 bacterium
GGGATTTCCCGCGTCCTGTTCCCAAACCGAGAACGCGCCATTCTGCGGGCCGGTGACGGAGACGAATTGCAGTTGCAGATACGCACCGTCCGCCGCGTGGCCGAAAGCCGGGCCGCCGTTGTCGGGTGTGGAAGCAAGCGCGGTGAATGTGAGTCCCGCACCTTGATACAAGTTCGAGAACGAACCGGTCTTGGTGTAAGTCAGATAAACGTCGTAGCCCGCGTTCGTCCCATAGCCGTAACCGTTGACGAAATAAAGCTGGGCGTCCTGCGTGGTGTTGACTGCGCCCGCGTTGATATGGATGTGCTGGGCGCAAAGCAGACGCGGCCAGAGTAAAAGCGCGCCAAGCGCGAGCGCGGAAGTGATTTTCAATTTCATGTGTCAGGGCAGATTGTTGAGTTGGCGCAGCCGGTAAAACCGCGCCGGATTATTGATGTTGGTATCGGACAAAGTTTGCAGTGCGTTGTTACCTTTCAAACCCGGGCCAACGGATTGCCAGTTGGTCGGAGGGAACACACTGGCCGCTTCCAATTGATTGCTGATACCGGGTGGACTGCGAAACAAAATGGCCACGCGGTTGGTGAAGGATTGAATTTTTTCTATCCGCAATCCCGCTTGAAACCTCACGGGCAGAATTTCGGATGGCGATTGAATCGGCCCGCCGCCTACGCCGTTGGTGGACAGGTCAATCACGCGAAAACCCACGATGTAAGTTCCCGGCAGGCTGGTTGTGAATTCGCGTCCGTGGATATGCCCGTAAGGGTCTGCACCTGGCTCGCCGTTGTTCTCGCTGATGACTAGATAATTTGATCCGTTCGTCGTGCCGACGGGCACGCTAAAGGTGATGTTGCCCAAATCGCTTTCGCCATCGCCTTCCCAAAACGCGAAGCTGCCGCCGGGCGGTCCGGCGACGCTGACAACTTGCACTGCCAGTTGCGCGCCGAATGCCGCGCAGCCGGCAACCGGACCGCCGTTGACCGGCGTGGCCGCCAGCGCGGTGAACGTGATGTTGTCGCCCCGATATTGACCGGTGTTAAGTCCATTCGTGCGCAGGATTTGAGGCAAAGCGAAACTGCTTAAACTGGCATCGAACAGATTGCCGTTACTAAAAAAGAGTTTGTCGTTTTGGTTTGTGCCGAGCGCACCGGCGTAGATGTGAGTGTCTGCCCGGCCTGGGAGTGTGAAAACTCCCAAGCCGAGCATTACCAAAACAAACTTGGTTGTGAATCTACGCATGACACTTCAAGGAACGTAGTTGAAACGGAAGAATTGTTGATTTGCTCCGCTGTCAAGCACGACGCCGGGTTTTCCATCCACGGTCACAGGTGCGTTGGTCACGTTCGCCCAAGTCGCGGGTGAGAGCGATGGCGTGGCTTGCAACGTCCAATTAATCGCCGTGCCGGAAGGCCAAGCAACGAAAACTTTTTGTGCGATGCTCAACGTGGGAGTCGGCGTGATCGCCAAGGTCGCGGAAATGCCGCGAGCCGACGCGGCTGTGCCGGCGGTTTTGTTTGCGATGTCGTTTCCACCAATCATGATGGTGTAATCGCCGGCAGCCAAAGCGAAGCTGCCAGTCACGCTGCCGCCACTGGTGGTGGACGATGCCGAACCTTTGTAAGTGAACGTGGTCAACTGCGAAAAGTCGCCGGGCAAATCGCCGTCGCCGCCAATCTTCCACTCGCCAAGCGCGTTCCAACTGCCGTCGGTCGGCGCTTCGGTCGTGGCGTTGGTGTCAATGTTTTGCTGCACCCACCAAGTGCGCCACGCGACGGAAGAAGGACTGAAATCATGATCCGGGCTCACCGGCAGATTAGTCCAGCCCACGGCAAACGGCGCGATGGCCGCGAGTCCAGAATAGATGGAAAACGCAGGCGTGAGGTCACCCAGCGAAGTTCCGGTGGCGAGAGGATTTGCGGCAACGGTCAGTGTGACCAATGCGGAATTATCCAGATGAAACCGGAAGGCGCGGCCTTTGTGGCTGTCGCCAAGAACGCCGTCTGCGGCATCAGCCCAACCGAAGTTGCCGGTGCAGGTTTGATTGGTGATCGCCTTGACGCCGTTCGTCAGGCCGGAAAAAGCCCCGAAGTCGCGTCCCGAATATGTCAGGTGAGCTTGGGCATATTGGCTTGTAGCGAGAA
>CAINDH010000274.1 GCA_903847285.1 uncultured Verrucomicrobia subdivision 3 bacterium
CTTCCTGCACGAACAACCGCGACCCGGCGCAGCAGACGTGCCCCTGGTTGAAATAAATTCCGTTGATGACACCTTCGATGGCCTGATCAATCGGCGCGTCCTCGAACAAAATGTTCGCGGCCTTGCCGCCAAGTTCGAGCGTGAGCTTCTTCTTCGTGCCCGCGACCGCCTGCGCGATGCGCTTGCCGACCTCGGTGCTGCCGGTGAACGCGAGCTTGTTGATGTCTGGATGATTGACGAGCGCCGCGCCGGTCTCGCCCGCGCCGGTGACGATGTTCACGACGCCTTCCGGCAATTCCGCTTCCTGAAAAATCTGCGCCAGCCGCAACGCAGTGAGGCTCGTGGTCTCAGCGGGCTTGAGCACGACGGTGTTGCCGCACGCGAGCGCGGGTGCGATTTTCCACGCGGCCATGAGCAGCGGAAAATTCCACGGAATGATCTGCCCCGCGACGCCCAGCGGCTGCGGCGTTTTGCCGGGGAACGCGTATTTCAATTTGTCCGCCCAGCCCGCGTAATAAAAAAAGTGCGCGGCCACGAGCGGCAAATCCACGTCGCGGCTTTCCTTGATGGTCTTGCCGCCATCCATCGTTTCGAGCACAGCTAGCTCGCGGGCCTTTTCCTGAATGATGCGGGCGATACGGTAGAGATATTTGCCCCGTTCGCGTCCCGGCATCTTGCTCCAGACTTTGTCGTAGGCCTTGCGAGCGGACTTCACGGCCGCATCCACATCCGCCTCATTCGCGGCAGCAATCGTGGTAAGCTGTTGTTCCGTGGCAGGATTGATGGACGGAAAATATTTACCAGAAGCTGGCGCAACGAATTTGCCGTTGATGAACAACTCATGCTGCGGCGCGATGACGTAGTTCTTGGAATCCTCCGGCGCAGGCGCAAAGTCCCACTTGTTGCCGAAGTTGAGCTTACGGTCTTTCAACGGCACGACCGGTAAAGCGGCGTGCGAAGAAGTTTTGGCGACAGCGCGTTTGACAGAAACTTTGCGGGAGACGGGTTTCAATTTCGTTTTCATGGCAACCTTTCCGCCAGACTAAACACCTGTGCCGTTTTGCAAAAGAGAATAATGGCTTCGAGTTCCCGGCCTCAACGGCCATTCGTCGATAACATTTGCCTTTCCCGCCACACCGTTGCCTGCGAACATACGGATATGTCTACAATCAATGATACCTTGCCAATTGTCACCCTACAGCCGGGCGAAGCCGACCGCATCCTTGCCGGCCATCCATGGGTTTATCAAAACGAAGTTCTCCGCGTGACTGACAACGTGAAGGATGGCGAACTCGTGCAAGTCCGCGACCATCGCACGCGTCTGCTCGGAGCGGGTTTCTACAATTCCAAATCCAAAATCACCGTCCGCATCCTTGCACCCGACCGCATCCGTCCTAACGAGGCGTTCTTTGAGGACCGCATCCGCGCCGCGCTGGCCGTGCGCGAACGCCATTTACCAAACGCCACTTCCTTTCGTGTAGTCAATGCCGAGAGCGATTTCTTGAGTGGCCTCATCGTGGACAAATACGAAGACGTGCTTGTCGTCCAGATTTCTGCGCTCGGCATGGAGCAGCGCAAGGAACACATTATCGCCGCACTTGAAAAAATTTTCTCGCCGCGGGCCATCATGGAACGCAGCGACGTGGCCTCACGCAAATTTGAAGGACTGGAAGCCGCGAACGGATTACTCACCGGCGAATGTGACGGGAAGATAGCTGTGAACTTGAACGGCTTGAAGTTCGAGACCGACCTCATCGGCGGCCACAAGACGGGAATGTATCTGGATCAACAGGCAAATTATCAGGCTGTGTCGCAGTTCGCGAAGGGCGGACAAGTGCTAGATTGCTTCAGCTTCCTCGGCGGATTCGGATTACACGCGGCGCGTGCGGGCGCAGCACACGTGCATCTGCTCGACCAAAGCGCAGATGCCATCGAAGCCTCCAAACGCAACGCCGCCACCAATGGCCTCGCGGACAAGTGTTCCTTCGATACCATCAACGTTTTTGACTGGCTCAAGAATAACACTGCCGTAAATCCGCATGAGCGCGTCATCCCACGCTTTGACCTCATCATCCTCGACCCGCCTTCCTTCACCCGCAACCGCGCGTCCGTGCCGGATGCGTTGCGCGGCTACAAGGAGATTCATCTGCGCGCGTTGAAGCTCTTGAAACCCGGTGGCACGGTGGCGACGTTCTGCTGCTCGCACCATGTCAGCACGGAACTGTTTCAAGACTCGCTGCTCTCGGCGGCGTTCGACACGCGCCACGTCCTGCGCCGTGTGGCGACTTACTCCCAAAGCCCCGACCATCCGATCATCCCGATGATTCCCGAGACGGAATATTTGAAGGGCTTCGCGTTTGAGAAGGTTCGGTAGGTTGCTGATGAAAAGTTTTCTGCGTTCAGTTGTAAAAGTTTTTGCGCTGCTCCTGACAGTGGCAGAACTACACGTTGTAGCCGCCGATTCTCCTTGGTCACGCGTGGTGATGATTGGCGCGAGCGCGTCGGCGGGATTTGTTCTGACCGAACCATTCGGCGGAACGGAGACGGCGAAGTGCAAACTGAACCATTATCTGGATGCCGCCATCACCGCGCAGCATGCGCCCGTCAAAAATCTGGCGACCGCGCTGATGTTCATGAATCCCGAGGGGTTTGCGCCGGCGCAAATCGCCAGCCTCACCAACTCCAAACCCACGCTGGTCATCGGCGTGGATTTTCTTTTCTGGTTTTGTTACGGCGAAGGCAGCACCGACGCTGAACGCGCGCAGCGTTTCGAGCAAGGTCTGAAGTTACTGGAACCAATCCCCTGCCCGCTCGTTCTCGGCGACATCCCCGATGCTTCCGCCGCGACGAATACCGGCATCATCAGCATTGACCAAGTTCCCAGCGAAGCCGCCCGACGTGCCGCAAACCAGCGGTTGAAAACGTGGGCGAAGTCGCATCCGCAAGTCACCGTCGTGCCCCTTGCGGAATTCATGCGCGCCACGATGGCCGACGCTACCATCAAGGTTCACAACGGAACGTTGCCCGCCGGCAAAACTCGCGCATTGCTGCAAGCCGACCAGTTGCATCCCAACCCGCAAGGCGCAACGGTGCTGTCGCTGGGGATTTTGGATGCGTTAGTAAAGTCGCAGAAAAAATTCTCAGCCGAGGAAGTGAACTGGAACGCGAAAGAGGTTTTGAAACTTGGACAGGTAGCAGCGGCTCGATAGCACACCGCATTTTCCGTTGCCGGCTCTCTGCCGAAGATTCGCTACGCCTGCAACAAATTCTTCTGCCAGGTCATCAATCCAGCCGCGTGCTTGTCCCAGTCGCGCGCCAGGCTGCCGATGACCGACTTGGGCGCGATGAGCGTGGGATCAAGTTGCAATTCCTGAGCGTGCGCATCCCGGATTTTTTCCAACTCGCGAAAACGGCGAAACTCCGCCTCGCTGGGACGCTGCGAACGATGGAGGATTTTTCCCGGGAATTTTTCCGGCGGCACGGCCTGCGCGGCCCGAACGGCTTCCAGCAAATTCCCCCGACGACGCGGATGCATCCGGGGCGGGATGAGTTGCTCAAACGGTTTTTGCTCCGAGACGAGTTGGGAAATCGCCGTCATCGTCTCGTGCGATAAAACAAAGAATGGCGGGCGGCTCGCGGCGATCGCCTCGTGTTCGCGCCAATGCCACAGTTCGCGCAACACGGCGAGCGCCGGCGCTTCAAGAAACGAACTGCCCTTGATACGCCAGACTTCATCCGGATCAACCACCGGCGGAATGGAGCTTTCGGCGATCAGCCGTGCGCAACTTTCCTGATGCCATGTGAGTCGGCCTTTGGCGACGAGTTCCGCGCGCAACTTTTCCTCCAACGTCTTCAGATAGCGCGTGTCGTTGCGAGCGTATTCCTCCATGCGCGGCGTGAGCGGACGTTGTGCCCAGTCGGCTTTTTGCGGCCCTTTGTCCAGCTTCACACCGAGAAATTTTTCCACGAGTGCCCCGAGGCCAAACTGTTTTTCGCCCAGCAACCGGGCGGCGAGCGTCGTATCGAAAATTTCCGTGGGCGCGAAATCGTGGTGCTTCCGCAGCAGACGCAAATCGTAGTCCGCAGCGTGAAAGATCAATTCGCGACCCACCAGCGCATCAAGGAACGGGTTGATGTCCATCTTCGCCAGCGGATCTACGAGCTGTTCGCCCGCTGAGGTGCTGATCTGGATGAGGCAGACTTTTTCCGGATAGGCGTGGAGGCTGTCCGCCTCGGTGTCAATCGCGAGCCAGGCGGCAGACTTCATCACCGGCAGGAACGCGAGGAGCTTTTCTTGGGTATCAATCACTGGCGCGCAGTGTGCCGTAAACTCGCCCGTTTGAAAAGTTTTCCCAGAAAAAACCTCTTATCAGGCCATAAAACGCAGGTAAATCACCTTCAAATACTCCGCTTCCTTGAAGCCGGCTGGATGATCCGGCGGATGCTGCAAGGTTTTCAGCTCGGAATATTTCCGCCCCGACTTCAATGCCGCGCGCCGCACGGCTTCAAAAAATTCTGCCGCCGAAACGTGTGCCGAACAGGAACCTGCGACCAGAATCCCCCCCGGGGAAAGCCGTTCGATGCCAAGCGCGTTCAGTTTTTCGTAGGCGCGGATGGCACCCTCCCGTTCCGTCGCGCGCTTGGCCAGCGACGGCGGGTCGAGCACAATGAGGTCGAATTTTTCTTTCGCGGAAGGCAGCCATTCAAACGTGTCCGCCTGCACCGTTTCGTGGCGGCAAGCGGCCACGGAGGGAAAGTTTTGGTTCAGCGCAACATTTCTTTTGGCTGATTCCAAAGCGTGCGCGCTGATATCCAGATCGGTCACGGATTTCGCGCCGCCGCGCGCGGCATAGACCGAGAAGCCGCCGGAAAAACTGAAGGCATTCAAAACTGTTTTCCCGCGCGCCAGCGTTTCGACTTCCGCACGGTTATCACGTTGGTCGAGGAAGAATCCGGTCTTCTGTCCGCGCACCACATCCGCTTCAAAGCGAATCCCATTCTCCTGAAAAACAACCGAAGCACCGAGCGCTGTCTCTGCGTGTTTTGAGAAAACAATGGCCCCGTCCCGCCGAGGTGGTGTTCGACGCTCCGCTGCCGTCTGAATGTTACGGCTCAAACGGAGGATGATTCTTTCGCACGGAATTTCTTTGGTGAGTAGCGCGAGAATTTCCTCCAGCCTCGGCAGCCACGCGGCGGTGTAAATCTTCAGCACGAGCGTCGTGTCATAACGATCCAGCACTAGCCCCGGCCAGCCGTCGCTCTCGCCGTTAATGAGGCGATAGCCGGTGGTCGTGGCATCAAAAATCCCGCTGCGCCGAGCAAGCGCCTGTGCGAGCCTCGCCTGCCACCACGCTGCGTCAATCGTCGTGGGCTTGCCCGCGTGTAAGATGCGCACGCGGATTGGCGACTCCGGATCAAACAAGCCTACCGCGAGAAACTTGTCCTTGCGGTCGTAGATGACCGCCAGTTCGCCAGCCTCACCAGCGCGGTTCGCTTCGTTAATGCTATCGGCGAACAGCCATGGATGACCACCGCGCACGATGGTTTCGGCAGCGGTGGTGATTCGCAGACGAAGACGCGCCGCTGTTTGATTGGCGGCAGGAAGGCTCATTCCAACCCGCTCGCTTTGCGGGCGCGTTTCAAAACGGTTTGCGCCAGCGTTCGGGCTTTCGTTGCGCCATCGGCGAGGACGCTGTTGACGTAATCCAGATTGGCCGCGAGTTCGGCGCGCTTTTGGCGGGCGGCAGCAAAATGATTCCAGTAGTTCTCGAACAACCCTTTTTTCAAATCACCATAACCAAGGCCACCTGCGCGAAGACGGCTTTCAAAATCCGCAGCGGTCTCAGCAGACGCGACCAGTTTGAGCAATTCGATGGCAAGATTTTTTTCCGCGTCGGGCTTAGGTTCCTCCGGCGTGCGGGAATCCATCTTGATCCCCATGACTTTTTTGCGGAGTGGTTTTTCTTCGCCGAAAATCTCAAGTGTGTTGCCGTAGCTCTTGCTCATTTTTTCGCCGTCGAGGCCGGGAACTTTCGCGGTCGCGCCCTTGATCTGCGGTTCGGGAATCACAAAGGTTTCGCCGTAGGTCTCATTGAACTTCACGGCGATGTCGCGCGTCATTTCGACGTGTTGCTTCTGGTCCTGGCCGACAGGAACGACATTGGAATCGTAAATTAATATGTCCGCCGCCATCAGCACGGGATACGCGAACAGACCATGGTTAATGGGAATTCCCTTCGCCGACTTGTCTTTGAAGGAATGAGCTTTTTCCAACATGGACATGGGTGTCAGGGTGGACAGCAGCCACGCGAGTTCGCAAACTTCCGGCACATCAGATTGGCGGAAGAAGACGGATTTTTTTGGGTCCAGACCGCACGCGAGAAAATCCAGCGCGACATCGAGGGAATTTTTCCGGCGCTGCTCCGCGTCAAACAGCGAGGTCATGGAGTGATAATCCGCGATGAAATAAAACGCCTCGCCTTTTTCCTGGAGGGCGATGGCGGGCTGCATCATCCCGAAATAATTTCCGAGGTGCAGCGCGCCGCTGGGCTGGATGCCGGATAAAATACGCATTGGCAAAAGTTAGCAGCGAACAAAAGGAAGCGAAAGACTTGAAACACTCCATCCCGAAATCAAAAGGAGGAAGCCGGTCATACAGGCTAAAATTTACCACCAATAACCTGGAACCGAAGTTGAGGGAGTCTTTGTATGAAAGGTCATGCTATCAAATCTTTCCTATCCCACATGTGAACCCAGCATGAGCAGTCCCCCGTAGTGGCTAGCTCCCAAGCGCGGTTGCGGTGCGCGGGTTTTAAGCCCACTTTCATCCGGCCTACAAAACCGGCGGACAACCTTTTGAAACATCACGCCATAACATGAGCTTGCAGTGAATGGCAACAGGCCGTTGCCGGGCTTGGGTTGTTTGAAAACAGCCGAGCTTTTATGGCTTCGGTGCTGCGCCTGCTTCACGGTTTGGGTATTCTTGAGATAGATGAACATCAAAACCATCCTCTCGCCCGCAGAATTGCCGGCGCTGGCGCGGCACGATTTGAGCGGCACGGCGTGCGTGGTGTTCGATATCCTGCGTGCAACCAGCACGTTCGTCACCGCGCTACACAATGGCGCGGCAGCCATCATTCCCGTCAGTGAAATTTCCGAGGCGCTGGCTCGTAAGAAGTCAGCCGCAGCAAGTCAGCCGTCAAAATTAATTTTGCTCGGTGGCGAGCGCGACGGGGTTCGCATTTCTTCAAACGGAATTGATTTCGACCTTGGCAATTCGCCGCACGAGTTCACGCCGGAACGCGTGCGTGGCCAAACCATTGTGAGCACGACGACGAATGGCACGCGCGCGTTGCAAGCCTGCGCGAGCGCGCAATGCGTGGTGGCGGCGGCCTTCCTGAATCTGGGAGTGACAGCTAAGTTTCTTCAGCAAAAAAAATTCGCGGAGGTGTATCTCATCTGCGCGGGCACGGGCGAAGGGGTGGCAGACGAGGATATGCTGGCAGCGGGCGCGTTGATTGAACTGCTGGTGGGTCAAGGCTCCGTCGACTCCAACTCAACCGGGGAAGTTTCTGAATCATCACGGCTGGCGTTGGAAAAATTTACAGCGGCGAAAACGGATTTGGCGGCGGCTATCGGTGCGGCTCAAAACGGACGGCGGCTGCTGGCGAACCCAGAGCTGCGCGCGGACGTGGCGTTCTGCGCGCAGCGGGATATTTTCAATCTGGTGGCCGTGATGAACCCGGACGGTGCGTTACGGACAGTTACGGCAGATTGATTCACAATTTCGTGACATCCATGTGAGATTCCGGTTGCGATTGTAGATGGCGGCGATACTTTTAATTCCATCAGCATGAGCCGACCACCCACAGGCCAGTTGCCGCCGCGCAAAACTTGCGATGCCTTCACGCTGATTGAATTGCTCGTGGTCATCGCCATCATCGGGATTCTCGCGGCGATGCTACTGCCATCATTAAGCAAGGCCAAGGATCGCGCCTACACGATTGGTTGCGTCAACAACCTGAAACAACTTTCCGTTTGTTTTCATCTTTACGCGGGCGATAACTCGGATTTCATGCTGCCAAATAATTTTGTCTACAACCTCTCTACGTTGAAGGCGTTTCCGGGCAACGAGGGGCCTTCCTGGTGCACGAACGTAGCCCCGTATGAAGCCGACCCAACCGGCATCCAAGGCGGACTCCTCTTCCCCTACAACACTTCGGTCGGCATCTACCGTTGTCCCGGCGACCGTTCCACTTTAGAAACACCGGCGGGAGTAAAGCTGCCGACGCCGCGTTTGCGCAGCTACAACTTGAGCCAGTCGGTGAACGGTTTGAGTTACTCCGGCCAGATCGCCGATGCCATCCCGCACTACAAAAAGTTCACCGGGATTCGCAAGCCGTCGCCGGTAGATCTCCTGGTGTTCATCGAAGTGCATGAAAATGAAATCATGGATACGCAGTTCGGCATACCGGTAGAACCGGACTGGTGGAGCGTGGGCAACTGGTGGGATGTTCCCGCGAACCGCCATAATCGAGGCGCCGTTTTTTCTTTTGTCGATGGTCATGCCGAACGCTGGCATTGGAAAACACCAAAAGCCGTCACCGTTCCGCGCGGCTATCAACAGGCGGTAGCCAACGATGAATGGGACGATTACAACCGCCTCCAGCGCGGCTTCCGGCAGAATTTCACCGACTGAACCGCACTCGCCGCTTGGTTTCCAGACGCCTGACGCGTAACTTCTGCGCGTGCCGACTGACATCAAATCCCTGACCCGCGAAGAAATCGAAGCGCAGTTCAAAGACTGGGGCGAACCCGCTTTCCGCGCCGCGCAATTGCTGGACTGGCTTTACACCCGCCGCGTCACGACTTGGGATGCGATGACCAACCTGTCGAAATCGCTGCGCGAAAAACTGCGCGAAAATTTTTCACTGCAAACCCTCGAACTCGCGCGCAAGCAAGGCTCCTCGGACACTACGCAGAAATTTCTCTGGAAGCTGGCAGACGGCGCCTTCATCGAGAGCGTTTTGATTCCGGCCAACCCGGCGCTTTACGGCGAGGCGAGCGACCGCCACACGCTCTGCATTTCCACGCAGGTCGGCTGCGCGTATGGCTGTCGCTTTTGCGCGAGCGGTCTCGATGGTTTCAAGCGCAACCTCGGCGTGCATGAAATCGTGGAGCAAGTTTTGGCGGTGGAACGGTGGAACCTGGCGGAGAGCAAGCTGAAGGCTGAAACTGGCCCGTCGGATGAAGGCAAACCAGCCGCCAGCCACCAGCCACCGGCAGCCAGTGACCGCCTCATCAATAACATCGTCGTCATGGGCATGGGCGAACCGTTGGCGAATTACGACAACTTGCTCAAGGCTCTCAAGACGTTGAACGCTCCGTGGGGCGCGGGCATCGGCGCACGGCGCATCACCATCTCCACCAGCGGCCTCGCCCCGCAAATCCGCAAGTTGGCGAACGACCCCATGCAGTTCCGCCTCGCCATCTCCCTGCACGGCGCGACGGATGAAGTCCGCAACCGCATCATGCCGGTGAACAAAAAATATCCGCTCATCGAACTCACCGCCGCCTGCGAGGATTACCAGATGTTGAAAGGCCGGATGATCACGCTGGAATATATTTTGATCGCCGGCATCAACGATTCACTGGAACAAGCGCGTCCGCTTGGCGTGTTAGCCAAAAAACTTTACGCCAAAGTGAATTTGATCCCTTACAACAAAGTCGAAGGGCTGCCATGGGTGCGGCCCGCAGAAGAAGTCTGCGAACGTTTTCTCGCCGCGCTGGAAAAGAATGATGTCACCGCCACGCTCCGCCGCGAAAAAGGCGGCGACATTGATGCCGCCTGCGGACAGTTGCGGCTCAAAACCGAACGGGAACTGGCAGAAATTAAAAATTAAAAATGTAAAATTAAAAAACTCCCGGTGACACTCCGGACAGTTTTTCATTTTTAATTTTGAATTTTTCATTTTTAATTACTTCGTGATCGCCCTACTCGACTACGGCTCCGGCAACCTGCGCAGCGTCCACAAATCGCTGCTCAAGGTCGGCGCGGATGTGCGCCTCGTCCAGCATCCCGAAGAGATCGGCGACGCCTCCGGCCTCGTGCTACCCGGCGTCGGCGCGTTCGACGATTGCATCCACGCGCTCCGCCAACAAGGCTTGCTCGAAGCCTCCAAGGAATTCATCAAGACCGGCAAACCGTTTCTCGGCATCTGCGTCGGCTATCAGGCGCTGTTTGAGAAGAGCGAAGAATTTAATTCCTGCGCCGCCGGCCTCGGCGTGTTCGAGGGCAAAGTCGTGCGCTTCACGGAAACGCCCGGGCTGAAGATTCCGCAGATCGGCTGGAACCAGTTGGAGATTGTGCGGCCGGATTGCCCGCTCTATCGCGGCATCGCCAATGGCAGCTACGTCTATTTCGTGCACAGCTTTTATCCGCAGCCGGTGGATGCAAGCATCGTCGCCACGCGCACGGATTACGGCGGCAACTTCGCCTCGTCCGTCTGGCGCAACAATGTTTACGCCACGCAATTTCACCCGGAGAAAAGCCAGAAGGTCGGCCTGCAACTGCTGAAGAATTTTGTGGGGCTGACGTGATTTTTGTTTAGCTCGAAGGCAAGAAATAAAAGTCTTGTTCACATCAGGGACAATACCTGTTACAAACGCGCTGTGAGGTTTCATCTCAAACTCTTGGTAGCCGGATTGGCGCTGCTGATTTTGCATCTCCAGAGTCACGCTCAAGTCGCATTCACAAAGGCGACTAATTATGTTGTGGGTGCTAAAGCCCTTTCGGTCTTGGCTACTGATGTGAATTACGATGGTAAGGTGGATCTGGTCGGAGTTGTCAATAGCTACACTCCCTTATTGGTATTCACTAATAACGGCAATGGCAACTTCGGCTCCAATGCCGCTTATGCAACGGGCTATGGAACCACTTCAGTTGCGGCGGCTGATGTGAATGGTGATGGAAAAGTAGACTTGATTTGTGCGAATCAAGGTCTCCAGTTTGTTGTATTATCTAATTCGGTTACGGTGTTCACCAATAATGGAAATGGTGGCTTTACGCTTTCAGTCACTCTGAACGCTGGCACTCGCCCTCACTCAGTGGCGGCAGCCGATGTGAATGGTGATGGTAAAGTGGATGTGGTCTGCGCAAATGCGAGCTCGTCTTTTCCTGGCGGCAACACACTTACGATTTTTACCAACAACGGGAATGGTAATTTTGCGCTTTCCACTTCATTTGGCATTAACAGTCTACTTTCAGTCATCGCAGCCGATGTGAATGGGGACGGTTGGATGGATTTGATAACCGGTGGCGGAGCACTTTCCGTTTTTACCAATAATCAAACCGGTGGTTTTGTGCTCGCCTTTTCGCAAGCCGTGGCGCGCAACCCGCTTTCCGTCGCTGCTGCGGATTTAAATCGAGATGGTCGGCTCGATTTATGTTGTGTGAATTCTACAACGACCACGCTTACGATATTCACAAACAACGGTGGCGGTAGCTTTGTCCTGTCCTCAACGCCAACAGTGGGGTTTGAACCTGCTGCTGTTACCGCTGCGGATGTAAATGGCGACGGCTGGCCGGATTTAATCAGTGCCAACTTTGTTGCCAATACACTATCGGTGTTAACTAACGACGGCAGCGGTGGTTTTGCGCTCGCCAATACATGTGCCGTAGGCTTGTCACCTGACAGTGTCGCGGTGGCTGATTTAAATAGAGACGGTCGGGGAGATTTAATCTGCGCGAACCAAAATTCTTTTTCTGTTCCCGGCACACTTTCGGTGTTGATGAATGTGCCGACGTTGACCATCAAACCTTCCGGCAATAATGTGTTCGTGTCATGGCCGTCTTCTTGGACGAATTGGACATTGCTGCAAAACTCTGATTTAAGAACGACCAACTGGATACCCAGCACCGGCATTGCCGATGACGCAACGAACAAGATTCTTACCTTGGCTCCAACGATGGGAAACTTGTTCTTCCGCCTATTTCATCCTTAGGTGCAGGTCGCAAGGGTAATTTGAGTGTTTTTACTTACTTCTTTGCCCCAAGCAACGCAGGCAAATCACATTTCACCAAATCACCAATGCGTTCCAGCGTGATGTCCGCCGGAAGATAGGTGGCGTGGCCTTGGGTTTGGACGAGTTTCCAAATGTCTTTCCCTCCAACCGAAGCAAAAGATTCAACAACCACGCAAAAGTAGTCTCAAAAAGGGTTGTTTTGATCAGTTCTTTAAGAATTCCAGCTCATCCCGCAAGAAAAGCCATCAATTCCATTACAACTCGTGGCGCTATATTTGTTTTAGCGCCATGGAAGATAGTTTTGGCAATCAGGATTGTCGTTCCGCCAATCGGTTCTTAAGCAGTTCATGGAGCTATTTTTATTTTAGCGCCATGAACTGTTTTAGGAGCAATCGCTTTTGTCAGGATGCCGATCGCATCTCATCGGGTGCGTGGAGCTGATTCAGATTTAGCGCCACGAGCAGTCTTGACGGCAATCGACAACGTGGGTATGCATGGGGCTGAAATCATTTTAGCGCCACGATTTTTGGCGGTGTGCATCAGGTTTTTCACGGGAGCGATGGCTTTTCTTCCGTGGTTGATGGCTTCCGCCGGGTTTGCGATGGAAACCTGAACGATTGAAATCGTTTTTCCGGGCGCGGCAACTGGAGATTGGTTTATGGCAAGTTTCAAACTCACCTTCCGCAACAAGTCGGCGCTGGAACAGCTCACGCTTTGCGAGCAAACCATCGCCGGCATCGTGGCCAAGCCGGAACATCAATATGAACCGACATATTTGACGGAGGCACAGGTGGCCACGGCGGAGGCGCGCACCAGTCTGGAGCGGGCGGAAAGTCTGCGCGGGGAATTGCGGATGGAGATCACGCGGCGAAATCAATTGCTGGCTGAGGCCCGCAAAAGAGTTCTCCGCGCCTCGCTGGGTGTGGTGGTGAAAACGAGCGGCGATGTTCACAAGATGATGGAGGCGGGGCTGGCGTTGCCGGCATCCAAGCAGGTGAAGGTCGGCAAACCGGACGCGCCGACGAATCTGCGGGCGAAGCCGACGGACAAGGAAGGCGAGGTGAAACTGATGTTCGTGCGTCCAGTGCGGCGTTGTATATTCACCATCGAATGTCGGCGCGATGATGAACCGGTTGGCTGGAAGCATCTGGATTCCTGTGGCTGTCAGATTTGGTTGGTGGAAGGTTTGCAGTCGGGCGTGAAATACTGGTTCCGCGTGAGCGCAACGAACTCGCACGGCACCAGTCCGTGGAGCAATCTCGCCGTGGCGCGGGTGAAGTGAGGTAAGCGGCGCAGAATGCTTTTCAATCCGGGATTGTGGATTTGATGGAAGCGAGTGGTGGGTCCTGCCGCGCTGCGGCGGGACATTGACTGCGCAGCAGTCACTTTATGGGGTGGCTGTTTTTTTGATTCGCGAATGATTCCGTCGCCTGACGCTACGCTCGGCGACGGGTTTTTCGCAGCGCGAAAAACACCACCGCAAGCAAAGTATAACCACCGGCGTGGTTGACATCCGCAAACGCAGAGCCCCTTTTTTTACACCTCTGGTTGTGGTTTATTTCTTCCCCAGCAACGCCGCCAAATCACACTTCACCAAATCCCCGATGCGTTCCAGCGTGATGTCTGCCGGCGGATAGGTGGCGATGGCTTTGGGATCCAGCGCGTAATGGCCCTGGCGCGGGAAGACGGTGGTCAGGCGGTCGCCCCAGATTTTTTTCATCGCGGTCAGGATGCGCAGCTTGTCATCCATCATCACATAATGTTCCGCCGGGAAACGCTGCTCCACGTCGTCGAGTTCATGTTCCTTGTGGACGTAGATGAGCGCGTTGCCATCCACGGCCTCGAGCAGGCCGGAGCGTTCCACCTTGCGCGGCTGGAAGACGACGTCGCCGTCCGAGAGGATGACGGCGGGGCCCCATTGCTTGACGTGTTCGATGGCGTCGAGCGAGTTCGGATAAAGCCGGTTGGCGAAAGGATAGTTCACCAGAAAATTGGAGACGGTCAGCAGCTTCGGGTCGCGCGGATGTTCGATGCGGTAGCGTTGCAAAGCGCCGAGGTAATCGGCGTAACCAAGTTCGCTGCGCAACTGTTCGAAGATTGTCCAGTAATGCTGGGCGCGTTCGGGGCCGACTTCGCGCTGAAGGTAACGCTTGAGATCGGCGGTGACGCGGTCGTTGTCGAGGAGCGTGTTGTCCACGTCGAAGAGGAAGATGATTTTGTGCGCAGCCATGAACGCGATGTTGCCGGAGTCAGTGCCGACCCGCAACTGCTGAAGATTTTTTGGCGCTGGCAAAATAGAATCATCCCAACGCAGCGGACAAAGAGCTCCCGGCGTGAATTCATCTTGCCACCGGATTGCGTGAGCCGATACGTTGCAGCGATGAATTTTAGAATCCTTGCCCTGCTGCTCGCCATCGCCGTCGCCGCCGGTTGCTCCACAACGACCAAGCCAAAAGCCATCCCCACTGGTTCGCTGAAAAAGTTTGAGAAGCGCGCGGCGAAATTCCACGAGGTCGTCACGCTGCCGACGTTCGAAACCACCACGAATGCAGTCAACGTCACGGCCAACAAAGTCATCAAGGACGGTAACACAGCGCTCGACACCATTGGCGCGCTCAAGCCGGGCGAGGTGAATTTCGTCAACACCATCCGCGCGCTTGATGATATGGGGTATGAACTCGGCCTCGCCATGAGCCGCCTTTCGCTCATCGAACAGACCAGCACCAACGCCGACATGCGCGATGCCGCCACCACGGCCATCAAGAAGATTTCCGATTGGTCGGTCGGCACGGATTACCGCGAGGATGTTTATGCGGCCATCAAAGGTTACGTCGCCATCCAACCGCAGCTTGAGGGCGAGGATAAAAAACTTTTTGACTACACCCTGCGCGATTATCGTCGCGCCGGTTTGGATTTGCCCAAAGCCGAACGGGACGAGATTGAAAAACTCCGCAAAGAACTCACGGTGCTGGAAACGGATTTCGAGAATAACATCACGAAGGCGAAACAGGCGTTGAAGTTCACCAAGGCGGAGCTAGAAGGCGTGCCGGAAGATTTTCTCTCGCAGACCGGCATCAAGACCGGCGACGATGAATACACGTTGATGGCCAATATCACCTTCCACTACGCGATGGTGCAGGACAACGCCCGGCTGGAAGCCACGCGCAAAAAGATGCTCACCACGCAATGCAACCTCGCTCGCGAACAGAACATTCCCCTGCTCCAGAAAATTCTCGTCCTGCGTGACGACATCGCGCATCGGCTCGGCTACGGAAGCTATGCGGATTACGCCACCGAGACGCGCATGGCCAAAAACGCCCAAGCCGCCATTACGTTCGAGGAAAACCTGAAAGTGGGTTTACAGCCGAAATTCGACGCGGAGCTGGAAGAATTCCGCCAGTTGAAAATCAAAGACACCGGCGACGCCAACGCGAAAATTTTTGTCTGGGACTGGCGCTATTACGCCAACCAGTTGAAGAAGACAAAATACAATGTGGATGCCGAGCAACTGCGCGTTTATTTCTCCTACGACCGGGTGTTGGAGGGGATGTTCGCGATTTACCAACGCATCTTCGGCTTGAAATTTGAGCGCGTGGAAGCGCCCTACAAATGGGTGGACGACCTGCAACTATTCGCCGTTTCTGATTCCAAGACCGGAGAGCCGCTCGGCCTTTTCTATCTTGATATGTTTCCGCGCGACGGCAAATACCATCACTTCGCGCAGTTCGGCCTGGTGGACGGCAAGCGTCTGCCAGATGGTCGCTACCAACGCCCCGTCTGTTCGCTCGTCTGCAATTTCCCACCGCCGCAACCTGGCAAGCCGTCGCTCATGTCGCACGACGAAGTGGAAACCATCTTCCACGAGTTCGGTCACGCGATGCACACGATTTTGACGCGCGCAAAATACTCACGCTTCTCCGGCACGAGCGTGCCGCGTGATTTCGTGGAAGCCCCGTCGCAGATGCTGGAGAACTGGGTGTGGGATAAAAAAGTTTTGGACAGCTTCGCCGCCGACTATCGCAACCCGAAGAAAAAAATCCCGGCGGAAATTCTCGCGCAACTCAAGACCGCGCGGCTCGCCACCGAAGGCATGCGCTATCGCCGTCAGCTTTCGTTCGGGCTGATGGATCTGACGCTACACACGGAAATCCACGCGACCAACACCGAAGATGTTCTCCCGCTCTCGAACAAAATTCTCAGCGAAGTTTCACTGACGCCGCCGCCGGACAGCGCGTTCATCGCTTACTTCGGCCACATCATCGGCTACGGCGCAGGCTACTACGGTTACGCTTGGGCCGACGCCATCGCAGCGGACATGGCGACCGTGTTTGAAAATTCCCCCGACGGTTACTTCGACAAAAAAGTTGGCATGAAGATGCGCAACGAAATTTATGCCGTCGGCGATTCGCGCGACATCAACCAGTCCATCGAAAAATTCCTCGGCCGCCAGCGTTCCTTAGAACCGTTCTTCAAGAAGATCGGTATTGGCAACAACCAAACAGAAGCTGCAGTTACGCCTGCGAAAAGCAGTCACTGGCATTGGTTATGGCCGATTGGCCGCTCATGATGCGCGAAACACAGGGCCGCAGTTGAACCATACTGCGTTCTTGGTGTCGAACCATCAGCAACCCACTAAAATTATGATGACCCGCCGCCAAGCCATTCAAACCACCGCACTTGCCGGAATTGCGCTGGCCACCGCGCCCAGCGTGATTGCCCAGACCAATTCGCCCGCGCCAGTCGCCGCGCCGAGCGGGCCGTTCACGCTGCCGCCGTTGCCCTACGCTTATGACGCGCTTGAGCCGTTCATTGACGCCCCGACGATGCAGATTCATCACGACAAACATCATGCGGCGTATGTGGCGAACTTGAACAAGGCAACCGCAGGAATCACAGAGCTGGGCATCTTGGACACTGAACATCTGTTGAAGAATTTGAATGCTTTACCTGAAAACATTCGCAACCCTGTCCGCAACAACGGCGGCGGGCATTACAATCATTCACTCTTCTGGCTAATGATGAAAAAGGACGGCGGCGGCGTGCCCGTTGGCGAACTGGCCAAGGGGATTGATACGTCGTTTGGAAGTTTCAGTGCTTTCAAAGATAGCCTCACCAAAGCGGCGCTAGGACAGTTTGGTAGCGGCTGGGCTTGGCTGGTCCTCGATGGCAAACAATTGAAGATCGAAGCCACCGCCAATCAAGATACGCCCTTGAGCGCCGGACGCACGCCGCTGCTCGGTGTGGATGTCTGGGAGCACGCCTATTATCTCAAATACCAGAACAAGCGAGCCGATTACATCGCCGCCTGGTTCAACGTGGTGAATTGGGATTTTGTTTCCGAACGCTACGCGAAAATTGAAAAGTAACTCCGCCCGCGACTCTAAACTCCGTAAAATATTCTAAAATCTATTTGCCGCCGTCCGGAAATCTGGCTTTCATCCGACGTGCTTCGAATTCCGAAATTCCTGCTCTACTGGTTGCCCCTGCTCGTGTGGATGTGCGTCATCTTCACCGCGTCGAGCGACGCCGAATCGTCACGACATTCCTCTATTTATTTTGAGCCACTCATGCGCTGGCTGTTCCCGTCCATGACGCAGGTGCACATTGAGGAACTTCATTATGCCTTCCGCAAATGTTGCCACATGATGGAATTTGGCGTCCTCGCTGTGCTCGCGTGGCGCGCCATCCGCCAGCCAAAGCGAAACGATTTGCGGCCTTGGCGATGGGATGAGGCTGGCCTGTCGCTGGCCATCGTCCTGCTCTACGCGGCGAGCGATGAATTACATCAAGTCTTTATCCCCTCGCGCACCGGACAAATCTCCGATGTGGCGGTGGATGTCATCGGTGGAACCATCGGCCTGACACTGCTCTGGCTGGCCGGAAAGAAATTCAAGCTCTGGTAAAATGAACCGTCCCCTTGTCAGCGTCGTCATCGCCTACGCCGCCGGCCTACTGCTCGCGCAGTTGTTTCATCCGTCACTGGCAACACTATTTCTCTCGTCGACCCTCGCCCTTGTTCTCGTCCTTGCTCTTGAAAAACTTCGCCAAATATTGATCTGGCCGTTGCTCACACTGGTCGGCTGGACAAACTTCGCCGTGCAAACCGCCGCACTCGCGCCCGATGACTTGCGCCACATCGTTGGCGAAAAGCCCGCGCTCGTCACTGTGCGCGGTAATTTGCTGGAGACGCCGAGCCTGCGGGTCTATGTGCGCGATGAAGAAACTGTTGAACGCGTAGTCGCTTCCGTGCGGGTGAAAGAAATCCGCGCCAACGAGAAGTGGTTGTCCGCTCGCGGCGACATCATCGTCACCACGCCCGGCGTGCTGGGGGAAAGGTTTTTTCAAGGCCAACCGGTGGAAATCTCCGGGGTGTTGGCGCGCCCTGACTTGCCCGTAGCTGAAGGCATCTTCGATTACCGTTCCTATCTCGAAAAACTTGGCGTCTATTATTCGCTCAAGGCCGATGGCACAAACGATTGGCAGCTTGGCGCAAACCCACTTTCCACCCCGCCCTACTCCGCCCGTTTCATCGCGTGGGCACAAAGAACCCTCGCGCTCGGCCTCGATCCGGCGGACAAATCCACGCAACTCCTCCTCGCCATGACGCTCGGCCAGAAGACCGCGCTCACGGATGAAGTTAGCGAACCATTTATGCGTTCTGGAACGATGCATATTTTTGCGATCTCGGGGTTACACATTGCACTCATCGCCGGAATTCTTCTCGCAGTTTTACGCGTCCTGCGGTTGCCGCGTGCCGCGTGCGGATTCATTGTGCTGCCACTGATCTGGTTTTACACCGCCGCGACCGGTTGGCAACCATCGGCCATCCGCTCGACCATCATGATGAGCGTCATCATCGTCGGCTGGATGCTCAAGCGGCCAAGCGACCTGCTGAACTCCCTCGCGGCGGCGGGACTCATCATCCTCGCCTGGGACCCGCAGCAATTATTTCAAGCGAGCTTCCAGCTTTCATTCTTCGTTGTGTTGAGCATCGCGCTGTTCTCGCCGCCGCTGGAAAAAATCCGCGACCGCCTGCTGCAAACTGATCCACTGCTGCCGGAGGATTTGCTTCCACGCTGGCGGCGCTGGCTGAATGGCCCGCTCCGTTTTCTGACGACGAGCCTCACGACCTCACTCGCCGCGTGGCTAGGCTCACTGCCGCTAACGGCGTATTATTTTCACATCTTCAACCCCGTCTCTCTTCTAGCGAACGTCATCATCGTGCCGCTTTCCAGTCTCGCGCTGATGGCGAACCTCGGCGGCATTCTGTGCGGCACCTGGCTGCCGTGGCTCACGGAAATCTTCAATAACGCTGCGTGGTTCTTCATGTATCTCATGGTGTGGTCCAGTGAAGCCTTCACGAAAATCCCCGGTGGCTGGATAAACATCCCCGCGCCAACGCTCGTCGGCATTGCAATTTATTTTACGCTCCTCATCGGCATGACCAGTGGCTGGCTATTCGCAGAATCGCGCCGGAAAATTTTCATCGTGTTCTTGCTGCTGCTTGGAGTGGCGGGCATCTGGCGCTGGCAAAGTTTCCGCGACCAAATTGAACTGACCGTGCTGCCGCTCAACGGTGGCCACGCGATTTACGTTGATGCCGATGGCCGCGCAAACGACTGGCTCATCAACTGTGGCAACGAAAACGCAGTGCAATTCACGCTCAAAGATTTTCTCCGCGCACAGGGCATGAACAGGATTCCCCGACTGATCCTGACCGAGGCTGCAACCCGCAACTGCGGCGGTGCTAAGCTGCTTGATGAAATCTTCGGCATAGGCGAACTGTGGACGAGTGGCGTGAGATTCCGCTCTTCGAATTATCGCGAGACGGTGACAGCGTTTGAAAAATCTTCGCGGCACAAAATTATGAGCGCCGGTAACAGCACCGGTCCGTGGCAGGTTTTGTTTCCAATGACAAACGCGCTTGCCAAAGCCGACGACCAACCGCTCGTCTTACACGGCAAGTTTCACGGCGCGAGGATTCTGCTGCTCTCCGACTTGAGCCGACCGAGCCAAAGTGAATTACTGAATCAAGGTGGTGACCTGCGCGCAGACATCGTCGTAGCTGGACTACCCAATGCAGGCGAGCCGTTATGTGATGCTTTGATTGATTCGATTCAGCCGCGGGTCATCGTCATTGCCGATTCCGAATACCCGGCCACCCGACGCGCACCGTCGGCTTTGAAAGAACGACTGGACCAGAAAAAGATTCCCGTGATTTACACCCGCGATTCCGGCGCGGTAAAGATTATTGCCCGCAAATCTAGTTGGAACCTGTCTACGATGGATGGTCGGAAGTTTTTCTCTAATTGACCGCGTCATAAAGCGCGAGGGGACTCGCGCACTCCAAGACACTTCGCGTCTGCGATGGCACTTGGCAACCTCGCCAGCGTCTTGGACTGCGGCAGCCCGCTGCCGCTTTCGCCCGAACTGAAGTTAACTCTTTTTCATCAGGCTCACCGAAACATACCGCGCCTGTGGGATGATGAATTTCTTCACTTCCACCGAAACCGCCTGCGGTTTGAATTCCTGAAGCACGACATCGGCGATGTCGGCGGCGAGTTTTTCAATCAGCTTCCATTCGCGTCCTTCGCCGAATTTCAGTAGCCGCTGTGTGACGGCGTAATAATCAATCGTGTCCGCGATGCCGTCCGAATTGGCGGCAGCCGTGAAATCCGATTCCAGCACGACGGTGAGCAGCAATCGCTGCTGCTGCGCACGCTCGGCATCCGGCACGCCAACGCGGTAAAAGACTTCAAGTTCAACGATGGAAATCTTGTCCATGGGTTACTTGCCTCGTTTCGATTTACCCACCGCCTCCAACAAAATCTTCGTCGGCTTGTTCAGCTGGAGCTTCTTCGCATCGGCGATTTTCATCCAGCGGAATTCCTGCGCCTCGTGGTTCAGCTTCACGTCCGCTTTGCCGACGACGCGGCAGGTGTAATTCAGCAGCACGAAGTGCGCGTCCTTGTAAAATTCCTTCGAGCGGATGCAATCCTGCACCAGCACGAATTCAATCTGGTTCACCTTGAGATTTGTCTCCTCCTTGATCTCGCGACGCAACGCAGCTTCGCTCGTTTCACCCCATTTGATCTTGCCGCCGGGGATGCCCCATTTATTCGACCACTTGTGTGTGCGCAACATCAGGACTTCCTTTTTCGCGTTGAAGATGAGCGCGCCGACGGTGGAGATCGGCGGCATGGCGACCTCATCAATCGGAGGTTTAAGACGGAAATGATTCTTCTCCAGAATCGTCCGCAGATCGGAAAGATGCTCTACGATCACATCCGGTTTGGCCGCGCGCAATTGCTCCAGCGTGTTGTAACCGGTCAGCACGGCGGCGGAATGAATTCCTCCGTGCTTGGCCGTGGCGATGTCGTGTTCCATGTCGCCGATGAACAAGGTTTCATCCGGCTTGAGATTGTTATCGCGGAGGATCTCGTGGATTTTTTCGCGCTTGTCCCAGACATCGGTGTAAGGCCGGTCGAGAAACAAATCGAAGCGGTTGCCCTGACATTGCACCTTGAAATGGTCGGCGTGGACGGTGCTCAGGAGAAACGTCCGCAACTTGTGTTTGCGGCAGAATTCCAGAAACGCGCGCGCGTGCGGTAGTTCCACCACGGAAGTTTGCGAGCGACGGAACTCAGCGTGAAACCACTCCTCAAGTTGCGCCATCGGCACATCCGGCGTGTGGCGGTCGTAGAACGTGGTGAAGGGCAGTTGAAACTCGGCGCGAAACGTATCCAACGTCATCTCCTGCTTGCCCGCTTGTGTGAGGACGTAGTTGGAAGCTTTCAGAACTGCGGGCAGGTCGTCCACCAAAGTGCCAGACCAATCGAAAATGATGTTGCGAATCACGCGGACAATTTAACCGCCAAGATGCTAAGAGGCCAAGACAAACAAATTTTTCTCTGTGTTCTCGGTGACTCTGTGGCAAATTTCCGCCGCGCAATGCTCATCGCATTCAACAAACCTTACGGCGTGCTCTCGCAGTTCACGAGCGACGGCTCGCCGAACCGCCCGCTCGCGGCATTTGGTTTTCCGAAAAATGTCTATGCCATCGGGCGGTTGGATGGCGACTCGGAAGGCTTGCTGCTGTTGAGCGACGAAGCGCAGTGGAACGACCGCCTCCTCAACCCGCGTCACGCGCACGAACGCGAGTATTGGGCGCAGGTGGAAAAGATTCCCGCGCGCGAATCCTTGGCCAAGTTGCAGCATGGCTTGGTGATCCAAGGCCACAAAACTTTACCCTGTCGCGCGTGGTTATTGGATCCGCAGCCGGAAATTTCTGACGTAGCAGCCGACGTGAGTCGGCTCCAAAATCCAAACAGTCGGAGCGGATTCACGTCCGCTACTACGGCTATTAAAATCCCGCCGCGCGTCCCGCCGATCCGTTTCCGCAAGTCCGTTCCCGATTGCTGGATTGGACTCGAACTTGTCGAGGGCAAGAACCGTCAGGTGCGCCGCATGACGGCGGCCATCGGCCATCCAACATTACGGCTGATGCGCGTGCGGATTGGAAACTACTGGATTGGTGATTTACCGCCGGGAAAGTGGAAACCGCTTTCCGTGGAGGAAATCAAACTCGTCGGCGGCTGAAAACTATTTCCCCAGTTCTGCCCGCAGCTTGGCGGCAATTTCTTTCAACGCATCCGGCACCACACTCGTTTGACCAATCACCGGCATGAAGTTCGTATCACCATTCCAGCGCGGCACGATGTGGATGTGCAGATGTTCTGCGATGCCCGCACCGGCGACCTTGCCGAGATTGATGCCCACGTTGAAACCATCCGGCTTCATCACGGCGGTCAGCGCGTTGCTGCAACGGCGCACCAGCTTCCACAAATCCGCAAGTTCGTCGTCCGTCAGGCCATTCATGTCAGCAACTTCTTTGTAAGGCACGACCATGAGATGGCCGCCGTTGTAGGGATAGCGGTTCAGCAGCGCGTAACAGGAGCGGTCGCGCACGATGACGAGATTTTCCACGTCGTCGCCGGACTGCGCGATGCGCGTGAAGAGGCTGGTGTCGAGCTTGGGCTTGGGCGCGAGGATGTATTCGATGCGCCACGGCGCGTGCAGTGAGTCCATGGCGCAGGTTAGTCGCGAAGCAAATGAAAGTCAAAATCAGCGCCGCCGGAATAGATACTTGGCGAAATCAATCAGGCCGGAGAATTTGTATTTTGAATCCACGTATTTTTCGATGACGTAGAACGCAAAATAATAAAACCGGCAGAAACTCCAGATGGCCAGCGCGAGCAGCACCGCCGTCTGCCACTTCGGGTTGTCGAGAAAAACCAAAACCGCCGCCACAATCCCGATGAACAGAAACAGGATTCCCTTGAGCTTGATCCAGAACGGACTGGAGAGGTCTTTCATGCGAGCAATGACACGATTGAATCCGCCGCGCGATTCGTGGCACCGGGTTCGCCGAGCGAGGCGATGATTTTGTCCAGTTGCGCCCGCATCTTCGCTCGACGGTTTTCGTCCTGCAACAATTCCAGTGTGGCGCGCGCAAGATTTTCCGCCGTCAAATCGTATTGGAGAAACTCGGGAAACACTTCCTCGCCCGCGAGGATGTTTGGCATAGTGAACGACTTGATTGTGACAACGCGGCGCGCGATCTGGTAGTTGAGCCATGACCCTTTGTAGAGCGTCACCGTCGGCACGCGGAAGAACGCGCACTCCATCGTCACCGTGCCGGTCTTGGCGATGGCAACATCGGCGGAAGCGAGCGCGGCGGGGAGATTGCCGGTTTGAATGGGCATGGTTGCGCCGAGCGCCCGGGCCAGCTGTGCTGTGGATTCATTGGGCACGACCATGCTGGCTTTTGATTGCGGAATCTTTTGGCGAATCAATTCCAGCGCACCGAGCATCGCGGGCAGATGCTGTTTCAATTCACTCCGCCGGCTGCCGGGCAGGAGCAGGATTTGCGGCATGATGTTCTCAGCTTTCGATTCTTTGCCAGCCGTGTTTTGAAATCGTTCCACCATCGGATGCCCGACAAATTCCACGCGCAATGAAGGCACACGTTTGGCATACCAATCCTTCTCGAACGGGAAGATGCTCAAAAGTAGATCGTAATCACCCGCCATGCGGTCGGCGCGTTTTGGCCGCGATGCCCACACCTGCGGGGAGATGAATTGAACGACCTTGGGCTTCCAGTCGCAGAACGGATTGTCGCGAAGGTATTGTTTGATGGCGTGGCCAAAACGCAGGTTGAACCCGCCGTAATCCACGCCGATGAAAACGTCTGGCTTGCGCTTGATGGCTTCGGCTAAAAGTTGTTTCTGCACACGGCGGATCTCAAAAAGATTTTTGATGACATCCGTCACCCCGACAACCGACAGCCGCGCCATGTCATAGACCACATCAACGCCTGCCGTCCGCAATTGCGCGCCACCCGCACCAAAAAACACCGCACCCGGCGACCGCGCGCGCAAGGCGGCGACGAGTTCCGCCGCGAGTAAATCGCCGCTCGCCTCACCGGCGATGAGCATGAAGGTTTTGGGTTTCATTTTGAACCAGACTGACGCGCGATGTTAGCCCACGCCCCAGCCCATTGAAATATGTTTTCCGGCCCGCAGCATTGAGTTTTTACGCGCAAGCTGCAAACATTCGCCATGCGAATCCTCGCCTTAGATCACGGAACCAAGCGCATCGGCGTCGCGGTGAGCGATGAATTAAAAATGATCGCGCAGCCGCTGGAATATATTTTGGCCGAGCCCTTCGCGGACTTTCTGGTGCGGCTCAAAAAAATTCTCATCGAGAAGGAGATTGATCTCATCCTTATCGGCCAGCCGCGCAACATGGATGGCAGTTACGGCCCGGCGGCGGAAAAAGTGCAGACCTTCGTCGGGGTTTTGAAAACCGCCATCACCGTGCCCATCAAGCTGTGGGACGAACGCCTGACCAGTTCGCAGGCGAACAAGATTTTGATCCAAGGCGGAGTGCGCCGCGACCAACGCAAAGAGAAGGTGGACAAGATGGCGGCGGCGATCTTGTTGCAGAGTTATCTGGACGGGATTTAATCTCCAGTTGTGGACACACTCAAATTCAAACTCGTCATCGCCTACGACGGCGCGGCTTATCAGGGCTGGCAGGTGCAGAAAATCGGCACGGGCGTGCAGGAGAAGATCGAGGCGTCACTCGCGCAGATGTTTCCAAGCGTGAAACGCATCCACGGTTCCAGCCGCACGGACACCGGTGTCCACGCGCTCGGCATGGTGGCACATGTCGAAATTCCCAAGGCCGAATTCAACATGCCCGTCCGCCGGCTCGCCATCGCCATCAATGCTTTTCTGCCGGACGACATCCGCGTGTTGAAGGCTTCGCGTGTGCCGGACAAATTTCACGCGCGCTTCCACGCCACCGGCAAACAGTATCGTTACACCGTCTGGAACGACACCACGATGAATCCCCTGCTCCGCCATCACGCTTGGCACGTCCCGCGTCCGCTGGATCTGAAGATCATGCGCGCAGCGTCGAAAACACTCATCGGCAAGAATGATTTCAAATCCTTCGCCGCCACGCACAATTACGAGATGGCGTCCACTGTGCGCACATTGACACGCTGTGACATCAAGAAATCCGGCGAGCAACTCACCTTCATCATCGAAGGCGACGGCTTTCTTTACAAGATGTGCCGCGGCATCGTCGGCACGCTGGTGCAGATCGGCTACGGACGTTTCCCGGCTGACATCATTCAATCCATGCTCGCCCACAAAGACCGCCGCACCGCCGGCATGAGCGCCCCGGCGCAAGGCTTGGTTTTGTGGAAAGTTTTTTATTCAAAATCGCTTCGTAGCAGCCGACGTGAGGAGGCTCTAAACAATGATTTAGAATGAGCCTCATCACCGCGGCTGCGACAAAATCAAAATGAACATCGTCCTCGTTGAACCAGAAATCCCGCCGAACACCGGTAACGTGGCGCGGCTCTGCGCGGCCACTCGGACGACGCTGCACCTCATCGAACCGTTCGGTTTCAAACTGGACGACACGCAACTCAAACGCGCGGGCATGGATTACTGGCAGCAAGTCGAGTGGCACCGTTGGAAGAACTGGACGGCGTTCGCGGAAAAAATTCCGGCGACCGCGCGGCTTTGGTTCATCGAATCCGACGGCGCGAAAAATTACAGCGAGGCAACATTTGCGGAAAATGATTATCTGGTGTTCGGCCGCGAAACGGCGGGTCTTCCTAAACAACTGCTAGCGCAACACCACGAAAGCTGGCTGCGGATTCCGATGTTTAACGCCCAATCGCGTTCGCTGAACCTGTCCAACTGCGTCGCACTGGTTTTGTTTGAGGCGCTGCGGCAACAGGGATTCAAAGGCGAAATCCACGGCGAGAATTTTTCCTGACCCGGCGCTGCCGTGCGCTTTGGGCTTACTTTCGCGCCAGTTCGCCGGAACCATACGCCATCATTCATCAGTAAATCACCGACGCTCATAAACACGCAGACCGTTCCTGCTACGCCCGAGAGCCTGACGAGATATTTTGCGTTGCTACCGTTCAGTCCTTGACTGCGTGAGTTTTCAGCGACTCCAGATCCACGAATTCAAGCACAGAGATGTGGCACGCCTCCAGCACCACCGGCGACGCGTGCCCCGCCTCAAACGCTTGCGCCCAACTCCGCACGCAAACGCACCAGCGGTCGCCGGGCGTCAGGCCGGGGAAATCATATTCGGGCCGGGGCGTGATCAAGTCGTTGCCTTGGAGCGCCAAGTATTCGAGAAACGGTTGGGTGACCTGACAACACACCGTATGCAGTCCGCGATCCTCCGGCCCCGTGCGGCAATAACCATCGCGATAAAATCCCGTCAAGGGCGCGAAACAGCAGGCTTGTAATTCTCCACCCAAAACATTCGAAGGCATGACGGAAGTGTGCCGCAACCGCACGAGCGGTCAAGCGATGGCTTGGTGAACCTCGCTCGGACAATTGTATCCTAGCTCGGACTGGAACAACCCGAGGCCGGGATGGAATCCCGTTGAAATTTGGAACGGGCGCCACCTACAGGTCGAATCAGCATGAGAATATGTGAGGTGTGGAAGAATTCGGATGCCTGCTTCAAAGCGAACGATGAAGTGGCGTGAATGCGACGCGACGCCGCAGTGAGTAGCGGCGACTCGGTAGAGCGCCGCAAATATGACGGAGTTTTTTAGATGGCCAATTTCTGCCGAAAGCAGCTACGCCGCACGAAACTATTTCACCTTTTCGACAATCAAATAATTGAAAGCCTCACGGCTGGGAATGAATTCAAGACCTAATTGATCCAGCACCACCCTTTTGAATGCCTCATCTTCAGTTTCCGATGCCCCTTTCTGCCATTGAAGCGCAATGTCATAGCGCCCCTTTATATCGGTTTGATTTATGACGCGCGTTTTGAGAAGTGCGCCAAAGCATCCGGCTATGCCAGAAAACTCTTGGTTCTTGATTGCGATTTTATTTTGCGGGCTTCGCGTGGGAAACGAAGGCAGTCCTCCTTTGGTAACTTCGAGTGCTGGCCCAGCGGGATGTTTGACTTTTAAGATCAAAACATTTGTTTCGATTACTTCCTGGTGCGCCACAAAACCAAATTTATTTTTTATTTCATCCTTCAATGTTTCTATCGGTTTGGCCTTAAGTGTCAGCAATAGATCAAAATTACCCCTCGGAAAATCTGTCGGCAAAATTGAATTATTGGTAAAGTTTGGATCGTAGGCGAGTCTGATTAGCTGCAACAAACTTTGTCCGCGCGCAATAATCTTATTGTCAGTGCTCACCATTCCCAGATTCGTTTTGAATTGAGATGGACGAAGTATGAGCACCGGCGGAAGACGCCCGATGTTTTTGTCAAAAGCCCTCTCTCTGGCCTGCATAGTTGCAATCCGTTTTTGTGGGTCTGGATCGCCAAAATCGATTTCCCAATATTTTGGATCATTCGCCCACGAAAGATCACTGGCGGACGGGGTTGTCATTTTTGTAACCACAATACTTGTTGTGCCAGCCGCCAAGATGATTGCGGCGCCCGTTAGGATTGCCATTTTCGCCTTTGTCCAAGCCATAATTTTCAATGCTCCTTTTGCCAAAGCTAACGTTGAACCGCCCGCCGTCGCGCCTTTGGTTATCGCGATGACGGAAATTGTTTTTGCCAAGCCCAGCGGCGCGGCTTGCACGGAGTTCGCGGAAATCGCCGCCGTCAACACCGTCGCCGTCAGCGTCACGCCGCGTTTGGTGAACCAGCCGCGCAGCTTTTCCACCGCGCGGGTCACGCGCTTCTTGGCCGCGTCTTCGCTCGCGCCCAGCGCCGCGCCGACTTCGCCCAGGCTCTTGCCATCGAAATACCGCAGCACGACGGCGTGACGATCCGCCGCGCTCAACCCGGCCAGCGCATCATCCAGCAGCGGCGCGATGTGCGGCCACGCGGCGTCGGCATTTTCATTCAGGGCGGTTTGCATGTGGGCCTCCTGTTCGCGGTGGACGCGGCGGATTTCGCTGCGGATGTAAGTCACCGCCGTGAGCCGCGCGGTTTCATACAGCCAGCCAGCAAGTATCACTTTCGCGCCGAGACGCCCGGATTTCTTGGCGAGGATGACAAACACAGCCTGCGTGATTTCCTCGGCAGCGTGGGCGTTGCGAGTGTGGCGCAGCGCAGTGGAATAGACCTTGTCCACATGACGCTCAACGAGCGCGGCAAAGGCGGTCTCGGAGTTTTGCTCCGTGAATTGTCGCAGCAGTGCGTGGTCATCCAGTTCGTGCATCTGCTAGTAAATGCCGCCAAATGCGGAAAGGGGACAGAATATTATTCCAGGCAGAACAATTTTAACCGCTGATCTCCACCAATCAGTGCTGATAAAAACCAATTCACAGCGGTTGAAAAAAACCCGGCACAAATTCCGAGGTGAAAAGTTTTGCCAAGTTGCCTGCGTTGCGGAGAATGGGTGGATGAAACTTCACCGTCTAGCCACTGCTCTGGCTGTTGCCAGCGCCGTAATTTTTTCCAACGTGTCGTCCGCCGCGCCAAGCAGTGAGACACCAGTGCGAGCGGCAGACATATTTGGCGACAACATGGTTTTGCAGCAGCAGCAGCGTGTGCCGGTTTGGGGCTGGGCGATCCCGGGCGCGAAAGTCACCGTGAAATTTTCTGGCCAGACGAAATCCACCCGCGCGGATGCCGACGGCAAGTGGCTGGTGAAACTCGGCAAACTCCAGGCATCGTTCACGCCGCAAACGCTCGTCATTGAGTCGGGCGAAACCAAGACGTTCACCAACATCCTCGTCGGCGAAGTGTGGCTCGCCTCCGGGCAGTCGAACATGGAGAAGCCCATCGGCAAACAGCCGGGGCAAAAGCCCACGCTCAATGCCGAGGCTGAACTGGCGGCGGCGAATTTTCCCGACATCCGACTCTTCAAAATCGAAAAAACATCCGCCGCCACGCCGCAAAGTGAACTGAAAAAGTTTTCCGGCTGGCTGCCGTGCAGTTCCAATTCGCTTGATGGCGTCAGTTTTTCCGCCGCCGCCTATTTCTTCGGACGCGAAATCCATACCAACCTCAACGTGCCTGTCGGCCTCGTGGAATCTTCCTGGGGCGGCACACGCATTGAACCGTGGACACCACCGATGGGATTCGCCCAGGTCGCCTCGCAGAAAAAATTTGCCGCCACCAAGATCACCGAGACGAACAAGATTCCGAACACCCGGCCCACGGCGATTTACAATGCGATGATTGCGCCCATCGCCGGCTTCGCCCTGCGCGGCGCGCTGTGGTATCAGGGCGAATCAAATCTCATGGGCACGAACGACAGCAACGACTACCGCGAATACGCCGACAAGATGGCCGCGCTCGTCGGCGGCTGGCGCGAGCTTTGGGGTGAAGGCGCGTTCCCGTTCTACTTCGTGCAAATCGCGCCATTCAAATACTACGGCGCAAAAACCCGCCGGGTAAATTCGCCGGAGCAGCTCGCAGAATTTTGGGCGCTGCAAGCGCGCGCCGCCCGTCAGATCAAAAACACCGGCATGGTCGTGACCACCGATCTGGTGGACAATCTGGACGACATCCATCCGCGCAACAAATCCGATGTCGGCCACCGCCTCGCGTTGCTGGCGTTGGAAAAAACTTACGGCAGCAAAGTGGAAAGCTCTGGCCCGGTTTTTCGTAAAATGAAAATCTCCGGCAGCAAAGTCGTGCTGACGTTCAACCACGCGCAAAGCGGGCTCGTGAGCAAGGACGGTCAGCCGCTGACGTGGTTCACGATTGCCGGGGCGGATGGAAAATTTATTCCCGCTGACGCCACCATTTCCGGCGATACAGTGGAAGTTTCCGCCGCCGGAATTGCCAAGCCCGCCGCCGTGCGATTTGCGTGGAACGAGACGGCGCAACCGAATTTTTTCAACGCCGCCGGCCTCCCCGCCGAGCCATTTCGCACGGATGATTGATGGGCGAACGGGCGGCGAAGGCGCAGAGCGACTTCTGGGGATAGCCCGGCATTTCAATGCTGGGTAGAATTGAAATCAACGTCAAGTCGCGCCGGGGCTTAACGCCAACTTGTTGGCGCACAATTTCAATGCCTCCGGGCTCGACCCGAACCCCTCCGGATTAAATCCGGAGACCTCCAGACTCAATCCGAACGTCTCCGGACACAATCCGGAGGTGTTTCGGTTCAACCGAAAGGGGTTGCGACCAAAGCAAAAGCCGTTGCGGTCGTTCCGAAATAGCTTTTACGCCGCGCCGCCGGTGAAATCGCCTTCAGAAAACTGGTGCAGGAGGATTTTTTCCTCGTCGGACAGCCAGTCATTCATCCGCTCGCAGGATTGCACCCACGGCGTTATCAGGTTTTTGGCGTAGGGGTCGCTCAAGGAACGAACGCCCATGGCGAAGAGTAACGAGGTGAGATGCCGGAGCTGGTTATGCGCGCCATCGCGGAAAAGCCATTCATACACGGCGGCCTCATGGGCGATGGTGATGTGGTAAACGGCCATGAAAAGGAGGTGCAGCCCGGTGGGGAACAATTCGTGCGGCTGACTCTCCGCCATGGCGATGGTGCCGGGTTCGTTCGCAAAATCCACGGCGGAGGCGAGCGCGGCGCGGGCGTTTTCCAACAGGCCATCGTCAAACTCATGCGCGGGCAATTCCCCGTGGCGCGCGACGTGGCCGGTGGTGTAGAGCAGGCCGCTGATGAAAATCATCAAGGGACAGTATAGCTTGGGCTTCTTGCCGGCGGCGGCAAAACGTTGAAGTGCGGCCTCAAGAAATTCATACGGCACGCCGTGGATGGTCGGGGTGAGTGACGGTTCATCCGCGTCGGTGTCGGCGTCTTCTGGATGTTTCAAATCCTCGGCGGAGAGCGGACGGATAGGTTCGCCGTAACATTCGCGCCAGAGCTGGAAGTAAAGCCGGTAGTCGGGATACCACGGATGATCCGGCACGCGGGCATAGAGAAATTTCAAGACAGCTTCCATGCGGCGGAAAAGTTCGGGTTCCAGTTCCGCCTCTGCCGCGCGAAGTTCGGAAATTTTCGGCGGCTGTTTGCCGGGCGGGTCGGACAATTCAGACAAGGCCATGAGATGATTCCCCGCCCAGCGATACTCCTCATCGAAAGCAAATCCGTCGTCGCGGAGCGGCTGCTCGAAGTTGGAAAGGAGGCTGTGGAAGCGGGCCACCTTGCGGGCGACCGAATGATATGCGGGATGCTCGGTGTTGCGCATAGGCCGGAAGAATAATCCGGCGCGGTGAATCGGGCAAGCGGGGCCAGTTTCTTTTCAACGCTCGACAAGGATGGGGGCGGGAAATAAAGTCTGGAACGAAAAACAAATTCTTATTCTGCTATGAAAATTCAAATCGACTTAAAAAGTGCAGTGATTGGTTTGCTGGCGGGGATCGTGGTCGTTCTTTTAACTGGAGCTGGGGCATCTTCCAATCCAGTTGGGAAATACCAAGTGGATGTTGCGGCCACTGGCGGCGGATGGGGTGGCATGGCGGTGATAGTTGACACACAGACCGGTGAGTCGTGGGGTGTCGACTTCACCAAGGATTTTAATGCGAAGTCAGAAAAATTTTGGGGCGCAAAATAATTGAGCGTATGGCGCTTTTTTTAATTGGCGTCAAAGCAGCGGCAATTGCGGTCCTCCTGATTGCAGTTCTAATCAACAAATAACTCCCAGCGCTATCGCTGACAGCATGGGGCATCTTGTTCTGGTGGGGAATTGTAGCGCTTAAAAAAGTGCCGGAGGATAACCCTTTCAAAAAGTCCTTACATTATTTGACTGTTCCTTTTTTGACGTTGGCTGCCGGATGGAGGGGCTATCTTGAATCATTCTGGCAATTTTTCACGGCCACCTCGTTTCACACCATGAAAATGTTTATCTGTGGCAAACCCCTGATGGTGACGATTATATTTTATCTCTGCTTCGTCATTTACTTTCAAAGAATGCAAAACAAAAAAATTAAAGATGAATCGC
Organism: uncultured Verrucomicrobia subdivision 3 bacterium; assembly: GCA_903847285.1. The sequence goes on from CAINDH010000274.1 coordinate 32,460, forward strand.
GGATAGATAAGTATCGCAATCGTATTCTAGGCGACATAACCCGGCAGAATTAGTTCTATGAGCCAAAGCCTGACGCTCGACAGTTCACTTCCCGGTTGTTAGCGTTTCTCCTATGAATTTTCTCGTCACCGGCGGCGCGGGCTTCATTGGCTCGCACGTGTGCGAACGACTGCTCCGCGACGGCCACAGCGTCTGGGCTTTCGACGACCTGAACCCGTTCTACGACCCGCAACTCAAACGCGCCAACCTTCGTGACATCCAGGCGCTTGCCAAGCCTTTTGAATTCATCCACGGCGACCTCGTGGATGCAAACGCGGTGAACGAATTATTTTCCTCCGTGAAGTTCGACCAGGTCATCCATCTCGCTGCGCGTGCTGGTGTGCGGCCGAGCCTGGAGCAACCGGCGCTTTACCAGCGCGTGAACGTGGAGGGCACGGTTAACATCCTCGAGGCCGCGCGCAAGTCGGGCGTGAAGAAACTCACCA
>CAINDH010000275.1 GCA_903847285.1 uncultured Verrucomicrobia subdivision 3 bacterium
CCGTTGGCGATGGTGGTGAACTTGGCCGCATCGATACCCGGAATCTTCGCCATCATGTCCAAGCGCGATTCCGTGACGGTGAAACCCGCGTCAGTTTTTTCCATCGTGATGGTCGCGGTCGTATGGATGGACGTGGGCGTGAAGCCGGCCTTGCCGAGTTCCGCCGAGAACGCCATCGAGAAACAGCCCGCGTGCGCAGCGGCGATGAGTTCTTCCGGGTTCGTGCCCACGCCGTTCTCGAAGCGCGTGCTGAATGAGTATTGCGTTTCCTTGAGCGTGCCGCTTTCGGTGGAGATGTTGCCCTTGCCGGATTTCAAGTCGCCTTGCCAGACCGCTGATGCTTTGCGTTTCATGATTAATTTTCCTTTGGTTGACCGGAACGGAGATTCGCCCGGCGCGCGAACACTAACGCTGTTTGAGGGAAACACAAGCGGCTTGCCTAGCAGTCTGCGGACATCGCCGAATATCCCGCCCATCACTGCAAACTCTCACTGCCGCCACTGATTAGCGCGGATGTTTTTTGCGGCGAGACTGGCGGTCTCGGTCACGCGCTTGGCGCGTGTCTCGGGCTTCTTAGCCTGGAGAATCCATTCGAGGATGCTGCGCTTCACCGAACGCGGAAACGCCTCAAAATTTTTCGCTGAACCGGCGTGTTGCCGGAACGCCTGCGCGAGATCGGCGGGAATCTCCAGCGCCTCCACCGCATCCAATTTGGACCACGAACCATCGGCCTGCGCCGCGGCGATCTTGGCGAGGCCGGCGGCGTGCATGCTCCCGGCGGCGATGAGCCGTTCCGCGCGCTCCTTGTTGAGTTTGGACCAGCCCGTGCCCGGCTTGCGCGGCGCGAACCAGAGCTTCGAACGTTGCGCATCCACCTTGCCCGGCTTGCTGTCCACCCAACCGAAACACAACCCCTCCTCTACCGCGTCCGCGTAATCCAGATGCGGCCGACCGCTGTGCTTCTTGAACGTGATCAGCCAGATGCCGTCAGCGCGCGCGTAATTTTGCGTCAACCAACGCCGCCACGCCGCGCGCGACTCCGCTTGGAAAGTGGCTTCAATTTTCAACGGTAAAAAGGTGAACCAGCCTCGCGACCACGTCCAGTCCAAGGTGATGCGACATCTGAGTTGTTTTTTTGCGCGCGGCGGGCAATTTGAGCGCATGAACTCTTCTCCAGCCCGCTGCGTTCTAGGCATCTCAGTCTTTATTTTTTGCGCCGCTACTTTTTCGGTCGCGGCGCAGCCGGCAGGGCCAGCGCTCCAGCCGACCAAGAAAATTGAACTGTTCGACGGCCAAAGTTTTTCCGGCTGGACGTTTGTTTCCAAGGACACGAACGCGCCCGCCGCGTCAATCTGGTCGGTGACCAACGGCGTCATCGCGTGCTTGGGCAAGCCGAACGGTTATGCGCGAACGCTTCAGACCTTCCGTGATTATCAGTTGCATGCAGAATGGCGCTTTCCGGCCGGTCCGGGAAACAGCGGCATCTTTCTGCACATCACCGGCGCGGACCAAGTCTGGCCGAACTGTCTGGAGGCGCAATTGCAGTCCGGCCGAGCGGGTGAAATCCGGTGCAACGGCGGCTCACGCGTTCAGGAGCTGACCTCGGCAACTGCCATTGCCGTGCCGCGCCGCCAGCCAAGTTCGGAAAAGCCCGTCGGCGAATGGAATTCCTGCGATATCGTCTGTCGCAGCAACACCGTGAGTGTTCGCGTCAACGGCGTGCCGCAAAACGAAGTCACCGGGACGTCCGTCAGTTCCGGCGCGATTGGCTTGCAGGCCGAAGGCAAGCCGGTGGAATTCCGCAATCTGTTCATTGAGCCGTTGCTCTAAGTTGGTCGTTTTAAAAATCGGCGCGGCGGTGACCGCCTGCAAAGACCCGCCGCCCGCGCCGGACAGCCCGCGCCGGCTGGAGATTACAAAGTAATTAGGACGGGAAATCCTGACGCAGCTCGTGCGGTCAATTCTCGCGGTAGGGGTTTCCCGCCTCGTAACAGTTGAGCTGCTTTCGAATAGTGACCGTAAGTTGTGGGTTGTTTTGCTGAGTTGCTAACAGTAATGCTTTTTGCGCCACCACTACGGCGTCAGAAAACCGGCCGTTCTCGGCATACGCTGCCGCGAGCGTCCGCAGCATTATCGGATTGTCGCCGCCGGATGTTTGATTAGCTGATCGCACATACTCCATCGCCTTCGGGCCATTACGAATGGATGCCTTGGGGCTCGTCGCGAGCAACCATGCCAGATTAATTTGCGCTGACGTATATTGCGGATTAATTTCCACGGCGCGTTGCAAATGAGCCGCTGCTTCTTCCTGCTCACCTTTTTGAAAAAAAGCGCTGCCAAGATTGTTGTGAGCTTCCGCAATATAAGGATTGATTGCTAAGCCCTGCTGGTAGTTCGTGATGGCTTCATCTACCCGGCCTTGTTGAAAGAAAGCGTTGCCTAAATTAACATAGGCAGCTGTGTCGTTCGGATTTAATGCTAAGGCCTTTTGCAAATACATGACGGAATCCGCATAGCGCGCTTCTTGGTATAAAGCATTGCCCAGATTGTTGCAGGCATCAGCATCCAGCGGATTGATTTCCACGGCCCAACAGTAGTGATCGATTGCTTCCCGGGTCCGCCCCTGTGCGAAATAGGCATTTCCGAGATTATAGTGCGAAACACTGTTGCTCGTCGTGACAGCAAGCGCATGCTTCCAAACCGATTCACTATTTTTCCAATACCCGGTTTGGATTCGTGCTTCAACTGTCAAAAAAGTGATCGATAAAA
>CAINDH010000276.1 GCA_903847285.1 uncultured Verrucomicrobia subdivision 3 bacterium
GGATGCGTTCGGGATTCGTCGTTGTTTCGCCACCCACAATTGCCACGCCATGTTCGCGCGCCAAAGTGTTCATGCCTTCGTAAATTTTTCTCACGAACTCCGGATCAAAATTCTTTGGCAATGCGATCGTCACTAGCGCGGCAGTCGGTGAGCCGGCCATCGCCGCGATATCGCTCAAGCCGCGGGCGAGCGCCTTGCGCCCGATCTTTTCCGGCGGTGTTTCCTTGGTGAAATGAAAACCTTCCACCACCGCGTCTGTTTTGAACAAAAACAATTTGTCCGCCACACCGAGATCTAGCACGGCGCAATCGTCGCCGGCGCCGGACACGACGGATTCATTCGTCGGCAATCCGTGCGTCAGCTTGGCGATGAGCTCGAATTCGTTCATGCGTGTGGCGAAGTTTTTTGGCAAAGTAAGATCACAAGGTTTACGGCATTGAACAGCGCGTGGGCGGTGATGGGTGCGAGCAGGTTGTCCGTCTTTTCATAAAGCCACGTCAAAGCCAGCGCGAACACGAAGAGTGGCAGGAAAGTCGGTGCGTTGACATGAATGGCAGCGAACAGCGCGCTCACACCGAACCAGGCTAGCCGGGGAAACCCGAGTTGTTGAACGAAAGGAAACAGCACTCCGCGAAAAATAAATTCTTCCGCGACCGGCGCGATGAGGACCGCGAACACGCCAAAATATGCCGTCGTCCACCAACCTTTTGCCTTGAGCAACATCAACACGGCGGCTTGATCTTCCGGTGGCCAGCCAAGTTTTTCTAAAATGCTCACGCAGGTGAATTGGAGCAACATCACGACCGGCAAGATGACGACGATGAACCGGATAGCTGTGAGCAAAGCCGCCGCCAATTTTGGCCCGCGCCAGCCGAGACCCGCCAACCAGCCGGTTCGATGCAGCCGCATAAAGACATAGGCCAGCAGCCATGTCGCGCCTTGAAAACTCAGAGTATTGAACAGCAGATTTCCGAAATCTTCCGGCTTCACAAAGCCGGTCACCCCCGCCTTGTGCAGCAATGCGGCGATGGTCAGGCCGAAACATAGGCAAAAGATTTGCGCCGCGACCAAGAACATCACGAACTCGGCCCGCCACGGTTTTTCCGACAACATGATTTCAGTTTAGCGCGGCGGCATAGGCGAGACGATGCAAAATTGAAGGGCAATTTTCCTTGGCCCAATAAACCAAGTTGGGTGCTGGTGCGTTCTGATTCGGAATCCAAATCTGGCTTGGCCTGCGTGTGATTGTCGCCGCTGCCGGTTCGGCTTGGGGCTGAATGTCTCGAATTCGTGGTGTTGACCCCGCCACGCGAAGTTACGGCAATCCGATGTTCAGCCGTTGGTGAGGAGTCGGTTCATTGAGCGGATACGGTCTACCAGCACTTTCATGACGTGAGTGGCGAAGAAGGGGTTTTGCTGGATGAGGCGTTGAAAACGGCGTTGATCTACCTTGGCTAGCTTGCAGGGGGTTTTCGCCACGACGGTGGCACCGCGCACAGAATTATCGACCACCGCCATTTCGCCAATGATTGCTCCACGCTCAGAGTTCTCCACGACTTTGTCGCCGACTAAAATCTGTAGTGAGCCTTCGAGCACTACGAACATGCAATCTGCCGAATCACCCTCACGAAAAAGCGTATCACCCGTAGCAAGCGCAACGGGGATTTCTTCGCGGGCAAACAAATCAGCCGGATTCACGGTGGCAGTGTAGGCGGGACAATTGTGATAAAAAAGTTACGTTTGGGTTACACCCAAACGGGACGATTGTCCGCACAGTGCACTTCCGCCGGTTGCGAATTTTATCTGCGCGCCTGCACCGCGCCCAGCCCGCCGTCCACGCCGATGACCTGACCGGTCACCCATTTCTGTTCCGCGTCCAACAACCAGGCGATGGCGGAGGCCACATCTTCCGGTTCGCCGATACGCCCGAGCGGATGCATCGCAGCGGAAATCTTCGCGATGGTTTCA
>CAINDH010000277.1 GCA_903847285.1 uncultured Verrucomicrobia subdivision 3 bacterium
CTGAACAAGATTGCCGCGCAGACGCTTCTCATCTGCTGCGACAGCGATGCGGCGGACAGCAAGCGCGTCTGTTACATCGGCACGGACAACTTCGCGGCGGGCCAGGAAGCTGGCAAGCTCATCAAGGAAGCCTTGCCCAACGGCGGCAAGATCATGGTGTTCGTCGGCTATGCTGATGCGCAGAATTCCAAGGATCGTTTCGGCGGTATCAAGAAGGAACTCGAAGGCTCCAAGGTTGAAGTCATCGACCTCCGCACGGACGACACGGACAACGTCCGCGCCCAGAAAAACGCCGAGGATACGCTGGTGAAATATCCTGACATCTCTATGCTCGTCGGTCTCTACAATTACAATGGTCCGGCCATTCTCAATGCTGTGCGTGGCGCGAGCGTGCAGGGCAAAGTGAAGATTGTGTGCTTCGATGAAAATGCCGAGACGCTCGATGGTGTTGCCAGCGGCGACATCTACGGAACAGTCGTGCAACAGCCCTATGAATTCGGTAAGCAGTCCATGACCAAGATGGCGAAGTATCTCGGCGGTGACAAATCCGCGCTCGGCGGCGGCAAGCAGATCGTCGCGACGCGCAGCCTGAAGAAGGACGACATTGCTGCGTTCAAGGCGGATCTCGCGAAAATTCTCGGCAAGTAAGCAATCTAAACCGCGAATTACTCGAACCACGCGAAATTATTTTTCGTGTTCGCGTATTTAGAGTGTTTCGCGGTTAAATAAATTTCAGAATCCATGAGCAACAGCCCGCTCCTCTCCATGCGCGGAATCGGCAAGCGATTTCCCGGCGTCATCGCGTTGGACAAAGTCTCGCTGGACATCGGAGCGGGCGAGGTCGTCGCGCTGTGCGGCGAAAATGGGGCAGGCAAATCTACGATGATGAAAATCCTCGGCGGCGTGTATCAGCCGGACGCCGGGGAACTTTTCATGGATGGGACGGCGGTGAAGATCAACAACGTCACCGACTCGATGAAGCTGCGCGTGGCATTCATCCATCAGGAGTTGAACGTGCTCGACAACCTCGATGTGGCGGCGAATGTTTTCCTCGGACGCGAGCCGAGAAATGCGCTCGGCCTGATTGATTTCAAAAAAATCCACGCCGACACAGAGCCGCTGTTGAAGCGGCTTGGTCTCGATATTCCCAGCCGCACGCCATTGGAAAAGCTTTCCATCGCGCAGAAGCAAATGGTGGAGATCGCGAAGGCTCTGTCGCTGAATTCGCGCATCATTATCATGGACGAACCGACGTCGAGCCTGACGCTGACGGAGACAGAGCGTTTACTGCAACTGGTTCTCGAATTGAAGAAGTCGGGCGTGAGCATCGTTTATATTTCGCATCGCTTGAGCGAAGTGGAGCACATCGCTGATCGCGTCGTGGTCTTGCGCGATGGGAAAAATGCCGGCGAACTTCCGAAGGCTGATATTTGCCACGACAAGATTGTCAATCTGATGGTCGGGCGCGAAATCAAAAGTTCTTATACCGCTTCCACTGGCGCTAAGACGCCGGGATTTTTCAAGGTCCGCAATGCACGCTCCAGCCGTTATCCGGCGAAGACCGTGGAGTTCGATGCGACGCGCGGCGAGATTTTAGGTTTTGCCGGTCTGGTTGGGGCAGGGCGCTCGGAGATTGTGAAGGCGATGGTTGGTCTCGACACGAACGGTAGTGCGGAAGTCACGATTGGTGATGAAAGAGTTTCAATCAATTCGCCGGCTGATGCGATTGGCCACGGCATTTTTCTCGTGCCCGAGGATCGGCGCGGCGAGGGTCTCGTCACTGGCATGAGTGTGCGCGAAAACACCACGCTGCCGTCTCTGGAAAAATATTCCGCGTTCAACCTCATCAGCAAGGAGCGCGAGCGCAAGGTCACGGACGAACAGATCAAGTCATTGAAAATCAAAACGCTCGGCGGTGAGACACTGGTGCTGAATTTGAGCGGTGGCAACCAGCAGAAGGTCGTCCTCGGCAAATGGCTTTCGATGAATCCCAAGGTGATGATTCTGGACGAACCGACGCGCGGCATAGATGTCGGCGCGAAGGCGGAGATTTACCGGCTCATGCGCGAACTCGCGGATCGCGGCGGCGTGATTTTGATGATCAGCAGTGACATGGAGGAAGTTCTCAACGTAAGCGACCGCGTGGCCGTGATGCACGAAGGCAAAATCACC
>CAINDH010000278.1 GCA_903847285.1 uncultured Verrucomicrobia subdivision 3 bacterium
GACGCTGTCGGTGAGTTCGGCCATTTCCTGCTGCATGGCGCGGGTGTAGTTGAGTAGCCATTTGGTTTTTTCCTCTTCGCTCATGCCATCGGTCTTGACGCCGATGCGTTCGTTGAGGGCTTTTTGCATCCGAAAGAGTTCGCGTAATTGGTCAGGATTTTCCATGCGCGAGTTTAACCGCCAAGACGCCAAGGACGCCAAGAAAATTTTCCGCGATTTGAAAAATATAATTCTTGGTGCCCTTGGCGTCCTGGCGGTTTCCTGATTTTGCGCTTTGAACTTCCCATACAAACGCCTTTAATAATCCCATGCCTACGCTTTTAGCCAACGGCGGGCCGGTCATCTGGCTCATCCTTATCGCCGCCGCAGCCGCCGCCGTCGTGTTCGTGGAACGCGCGCTGTTCTGCCATCGCTCGCAGATCAATTCCGCCGCGTTCCTCAATGGTGTCCGCACCGTGCTCAAGCGCGACAATGTCGTCGAGGCCGTTTCCATCTGCGACGCCACACCGGGCCCAGTTGCGCGACTCGTGAAGGCTGCGATCCTCAGCCGCGACAAAGGCCGCGAACGCGTGCGCGAAGCAGTGGAGGAAGCTGGCTTGACCGAAGTTCCGCGACTGGAAGAAAAGTTAAATCTGCTGGCGACCATCGCGCAGATTGCCCCGCTGCTCGGATTGTTTGGCACGGTCGTTGGCTTCATTGACATCTTCGGTCAGGTGGAACAAACGGGCTTGTATTCAAACATCCAACTTCTGTCGCATGGCGTTTGGAAGGCTCTCATCTGCGCGGCGGCGGGCATCGGCGTGGCGATTCCGGCGCACGCGGGCTACAACTACCTCGTCAGTCGCGTGAATAAAATCGTCCTCGACATGGAACGCGCAGCGGCGGAGATCGTCAACATCATCACCGAGAACGGCAACGGCAAATGAAATTTCCGCGCAACGCGAAAATCCTGCGCAGCCAGTTTGATGTGGCCCCGTTCGCCGCCGTGTTTTTTCTCGTCGCCATTTTTCTGATGCTTGGCGCGCTGATGCCGGTGCAAGGTTTGCGGACGGCGCTGACGCCGCCTGCTGCCGACAATTTACCGGGCGTCGAGAGCCGCACGGTTGCGATGGCCGTGGATGCAGGCGGTTCGTTTTATTTTGAAAACCGTCTTGTTAATGAGCCGCAATTGAAAACCAGCCTGCGAGCCGCCGTGGCCGAAGCCAGCGAGCCGCTCACGCTGATAATCCACGCCGACCGCGCCACGCCTTACGAGCAGCTCGCGCACCTGACCGTGTTGGCGCGCGACCTCGGCATCACGAACGCCTTGCTCGCCACGCTGCCGCGCGTGACAGACCCGTCCAAATGAACTCCGCCGCCAGCCCGACGATAGATACGCCGCCACCAACGACGGATTGGGGTTTAACCAAAAAAAAATTCCTGCTGCTCGTCGCTTTCGCCCTCGCCACCCATATCGCGCTGATTTTTTTGTTTGGGACTAAAAAACAATTCGTCGCGCAGCCCGTGACTAAAGCGCCGCAACTCCAGCTTGGCAACACGACAGATGAGTTGCTGGAGCTGAACAACCCCGCACTCTTTTCGCTACCGAACCCGCGTGATTTTTCCGCCGGCGTCTGGCAACGCCAGCCAAATATCACCCAGCCATCGTTCCGACACACGGAAGCGCCGCGTTACTTGGAGCTACCGGGAAATCTGGGAGCGGCGTTCACGCAATTCATGCAGACGAACCGCTTTGGAAATTTTGCTCTGAACTTCAAACCCGCGCCACTGTTCGCCGAGCCCGTGATGGGCTTGGAACCGGCGTTGCCGAAAAACTCCACGGCGGAAATTTCAGGCCCGCTCGCTCAGCGGAAACTACTTTCGTCCCCCGCCCTACCTTCGCTGCCGCTCAACGACATCATCGGTCCCAGCAAAATCCAAGTGCTGGTGAATGCAGCTGGTGTCGTCAATTCCGCCGTGTCGCTGGCCGGAGATAATTTGTTTGAAACCGCCGCGCGCACGGACAGCGGCGATACCAACGCTATCGTGTTCGCGCCCCAATTTAAATTTGCCCCTGCGCCACAGCCCACGTTCGGCGAAATCATTTTTCACTGGCACACCACACCGCTGAACACCACCAACACACCATGAACACTGCACCTGAAAAAATCCTCGTCATTGATGTCGGCGGCACGAATTTGAAAATCCGCGCCACGGGAACCGCGCTCGTGAAAGTTCCCTCCGGCCCCACGATGACCGCCACACAAATGGTGGCCGCCGTAAAAAAAGTTTCTGCCGGCTGGAAGTTTGATGCCGTATCTATCGGCTATCCGGGCCCGGTAAAAGATAACCAACCACTGCTCGAACCGCACAACCTCAGCGCCGGCTGGGTAAAGTTTAATTTTAAAAAGGTGTTTGGCTGCCCAGTCAAAATCATCAACGACGCCGCGATGCAAGCGCTCGGCAGCCACATTGGCGGGCGCACGCTTTTCCTTGGCCTCGGAACCGGACTGGGTTCTGCCTTGGTGATTGACGGCACTGTGCTGCCGCTGGAACTAGCGCATCTGCCCTATAAAAAGAATCGCAGCTACGAAGAATATCTTGGTGATGCAGCACGCAAACGGCTTGGCAAAAAGAAGTGGCTCCATCACGTGGAGGAAGTCATCTCGCTGCTAAAAGCCGCGTTGCTCGCGGACCGTGTAGTGCTGGGCGGCGGCAACGTGCGGCACATCAAAAAATTTGCGCCCGGAGTGGAAGCGGGGAAAAATGCGAACGCCTTCATCGGCGGACAGCGGCTTTGGAAATAAACCATGAGCAACGACTGGCTCATCCTCATCTACGTGGCGCTCGCGCTCGGCGCGATTTGCTCGATCGGCATCGCCTCAGAATTACGACGACGACGCTTTGGCCCGGCGCATCCTGAAGACACGGTGTTTCGCTGCGCCAAGTGCAGCAACGTTTATACTGATGACTCCGATGTGGAACGCTCGCGTTGCACCCAATGCGGCAAGCTCAACGAGCCGGTGGTGTTTTAATTCCCCGTCTTCAACTCCACCACGTCGTGTGGCGCGGCTTCGCGCTGGCCGGCGGGGCTGACGCGGATGTAACGCGCTTTTGCCCGCAGCTCTTCCAGATTTTTTGCACCAAGATAACCCATGCCGCTCTGGATGCCGCCGATGAGCTGCGCGAGCACGCGGTCCACCGGGCCGCACGCTTCCTTGAGCGCCTCGATGCCTTCCGCCGCGACCTTGCGCGTGGTGTCGGACTTCTCGTGACCGTAGCGCGCGGCGCTGCCGGACTTCATCGCGGCGAGGCTGCCCATGCCGCGATACTGTTTATACATCTTGCCGCCGATTTCAACGACTTCGCCGGGCGCTTCCGTGCAACCGGCAAAAATCCCGCCGCAGATTACGCCCTGCGCCAGCGTCAGCGCTTTCACAATGTCGCCGGACTTGGTAATACCGCCATCTGCCAGGATAGAAACTTTTTTCTTCGCTGCCGCGCGCGAACAGATGTAAAGCGCGGTCATCTGCGGGATGCCTACGCCCGCAACGATGCGCGTGGTGCAGATCGAACCCGGCCCCTGCCCAACCTTGACGACATTCGCGCCGCAATCCGCGAGATATTCTACTCCCGCCGCGCTAGTGACGTTGCCGGCGATGATCGGCAATTTAGGAAACGCATCGCGGAGAACTTTCACCGTGTCGCCCACGCCCGCGCTATGGCCGTGTGCGGTGGAAACGGCCACGCAATCAATGCCGCGTTCCACGAGCGCGCTGACGTGTTCGAGAATTCTTTTTTTATCGAGTTCACCAAAGGCATTGCGCGTGGCGCTCACCGCCGCGCCGCAGACGAGGCGGAATTGCGCGTCGCGCGCGGGCTTGAATTGCGCCTTGCGTTCCTGCGTGATGCGCTCGACGTCGCTCATCGTGATGAGGCCAAGCATCTGGTCGTGGTCATCGACCACGAGCAATTTATGGATGCCGAGATGTTCGGTGAAAAATTTATCCGCGCGGGCGATCGGGTCTTTGCCCAATTCTTTTTTCGTGATGGTGCGAACCTGTTGGCGCGGCGTGAGCGCATCCGAAACTTTCTTGGCGGCGTAACGCGGCTTGACGACGTGGCCGGAAAGCAGGCCGACAAGCTTGCCTTTGTCATCCACCACGGGGAACGTGCTGAAGCCGAATTTTTTTTGTTCGATGAGCGCGAGGACATCGCCGATGAGTGCGTCGGGCGAAACTTTAATCGGCTCCTGGATGAGACCTTGCACATGAAACTTCACGCGGCTGACTTCGGAAAGTTGCTGCCGTTCGGTCATGTTGTAGTGAATCAAACCGAGGCCGCCGTTGAGCGCCATCGCAATCGCCATGCGCGATTCCGTGACGGTATCCATGTCGGCGGAGACAGCGGGGATATTGAGTTGCAGGCTGTCGGCGAGGCGCGTGTCGAGCTGCGTGTTGCGCGGCAAGATATCCGAGTAAAGCGTTGCCAGCGTGATATCGTCGTAGGTGAGACCGACCTTGCTGTTCGCGGGGAAAAAAGAATCCGCCGTCTGGTAAAAGGAATCGTCGAGATTGGAATTGCGCGTTGCTGCCATGACAGAAAATGAAGAATCCGGGCGGCGGTTGGCAAGCCAATTCTCGCCGCACAAACGATTCGCCAGAGCTTCAACCACGGTGTCGCAAAATGTAGAGAACAGCTTACCCACTGTCTCGTTTCTTCCGGACAACCCCAACATACAACCGCCCGGCGCAGCGTAAGTTCAGCTTTTTTACCAAGGGTTTTACGACCATTTCCTCAAACAATTGCTTTCAGGAAAAGCCTCCAGCAACTTTGGCCACTGGCGGATGGAACTGAACCTGCTTAAAAACCGGCGACCGGACATGAAAACCACTGCCCCTGTATTTCGCCGCCAAGGTTTCACCTTGGTGGAGATCATGATTGTTGTCGCCGTCATTGGCCTGCTCGCGGCCATTGCAATTCCAAATTTTGTCAAAGCTCGAGCCACCTCACAGGCTAACGCGTGCATCAACAACCTCAAAAAAATTGATGACGCCGCCAGCCAGTTCGCCATCGAGCGCGGTAAAACCACCGGCGACCAGTGAGCCTCAACCGCGATCTCACGCCTTACATCAAGATGAACGCCACCGGCAAACTGCCCATCTGCCCCGCGCGCGGATCCTACAGCATCGAGAACATCGGCGACCAGCCAACGTGTTCCCTTAGCACCAGCGTCGCCCCCAGCCATCTGCTACCTTAAAACTACGGCGGGCGAAGTAGTCATCCGCCAGACGCGAAGCATAGCCAAATGCAGAAAACGCTTTTCCCATAGCCACCTTCGCGAGAAATAGTTCCCCTTCATTCCCGCGCTTGCTAAAACATCCGTCCACGGCACATTCAGCGCATGACTGAAATCAAGCCGCCCACGCACCGCCGCTTTTACCGTCGCCACTCCCTGACCATCGTTGCGGTCGCGCTGCTGACCTTGTGGATTGGGCTCTACTATTTTGCCGACTCCACCACGCATCTCGGTTCTTTCTTCGGCAACGCCATCGCCGACTGGAGCGGTTCCGTGGTGATCATCCTTGGCACCAAATTTCTGCTCGAATATCGCTCCGCCGAAAGCCGACGCGTCATCGGCCGACTGGCGAATCCCGTGCTGGATTTCATGTGGCGTCATTCGCTACTGCTCTTCATCATCGTCACTGGCCTCGGCTGGACGGTGTTGTTCTGGAAGCTGGATGCGAACAGCAAATGGGGACAAGTCGTCGGCAACCTCGTGTCTGAATGGGTGCAAATGGGCGGTCTGGTGTTCCTGACCAAGCGCCTGATCGAACGCGGCTCCAAGGAAAGCCGCTGAGGCGATCTTCCGTTTGATTGAGTGGGAGCCACGATGGGAATATTGTTTCCGATTGCTTTTGCCAGTGGTGGCGGGAGAGAATCGGCACATGACCAAGCCTGAAACCGCGCCGGTGACTCCGCCCGTAACGCCGCCGGTCGCGCATCCGCGCGATCCGCTGCACGGCATCACGCTGGAACACATCGTGAACACACTGGTGCAACGCCACGGCTGGGGCGAAATGTCCCGTCGAGTTCCGGTGCGCTGTTTCATGTTCGATCCCACCACGAAATCCAGCCTCACCTTTCTCCGCAAGACGCCGTGGGCGCGCAAGCGAATCGAGGACTGGTTCATCGGGGAATTGTGAACAGATACATTTTTCTCCGTCATGAGCACCAAACCAAAAGGACTTCCCGCGGCGCAAGTGGCACGCACTCTGGAATTCGTCAGCTATCAAGACGGTGCGGTGGTCAGCCGCGAAATCGTGAAACGCCCCACCGGCAACGTGACGTTCTTTGCGTTTGATGCCGGCGAAGGTTTGAGCGAACACACGGCCCCGTTCGATGCGCTGGTGCAGGTGCTCGAAGGCGAGGCGGAGATCACGGTGGCCGGGAAAGCGCAGTGCGTGAATGGCGGGGAAATGATTCTGCTGCCTGCCGGTCAACCGCACGCGCTCAAGGCGGTTCAACGGTTCAAGATGCTGCTGACGATGATCCGTTCGTGAGCGCAACGACAGGATTTTTGACCTGATATATTATGGCAGATTCCAAACGCATTCCCACCGACGGCGGTTCCAGCTTTGGTCACAACCCGTTCGCCGCGTTGTCGGGCGAGGGACTTCCGGCGGGGGACAATGTCCCCCTGCCCGTTCCCGCCACACCGCCGGAAACGGTGGTGAAAAAAAGTCGCGGACGCGTGGACGTGCTCCGCGTGAAAGCCGGACGCGGCGGCAAGACGGTGACGGTGGTGAAAAATTTTGTAGGCATCGGCCTGCCGGAAAAAGAATCGCTCGCCAAAAAAATGCAGCGCGCCTGCGGCACCGGTGGCACGGTGAAAGACGGTCAGATAGAAATCCAAGGCGACCAGCGCGAAGCTGTGGCGCGTATCTTGACGGAGGCAAATTTCCGTCCGGTATTTGCGGGCGGATAAATTATAAATTATTTGGCTTGGAAGAATAGAGACGCGCCGGAACCACGCCGGTGCAGCCCTACGTTCAGACCGCTGGGACACCAAATCGCTAGGTGCGGTATATTTTACATTATGTCACCCGGTTGACTACTGAAGCAGGCTGAAGCCCCCACTCCGCTCAAGGCACAACGATTACGGGCACGGGCAAAATAACCGACGGCGGCCCGATGATGACCGAGGAGCGTCCGCCGCGATGCCAGCGTCCGCGCCCACCGCCGCCATCGGAGACCAGACAACCAGTGGTGGCAAGGAGGGTTAGCGCACAGGTGAAGAGGAGAATGATTTTCATAGCCGGTTAATTTCTATGTGACATTAAGCGCCGCGCCGGGGCTTCGCTATGGGGTGTTACCCGACGGCAAATGTTTTATCCGGAGCGAAAAGATTGATTGCGAAAAGTTGAGCACCTATTGTTTGCGCAATGAATGTCCACCATCTGGAACTGTTTTATTTTGTGGCGCAGCATGGCGGCATCATGCCGGCGGTGCGGAACATTCCCTACGGCATCCAGCAGCCGGCGGTGAGCGCGCAGGTGGCGCAGTTGGAGGAATTTCTCGGCGTGACATTATTTCAGCGGCGGCCCTTCTCGCTGACGCCGGAGGGCGAAAAACTGTTTCGTTTCATCCAGCCGTTCTTCGCGAACTTGGACAAGGTGGCAAATGAAATTCAGGGCGGGCAGGCGCGGCACTTTCGGATTGGCGCTTCCACGATTGTGTTGCGCGAGCATATGCCGCAGTTGTTGAACGGAGTGAGAAAAAAATTTCCCGGCTTGAAGATTTCGTTGCGCGAAGGGTTTCCGGCGCAGTTGGAAACGTTGTTGTCGCGCGATGAAGTGGATCTAGTGATCACGATGATTGGCCGCACGGCGCCGCCGGGTTTTGAATCGTTGGTGCTGCTGGAACTGCCGATGGTGCTGCTGGTGGAAAAGAATTCCAAAATCAAATCGGCGGCAGAACTGTGGAAGCGTGACAAGATTGACGAGGCGCTTATCTGCCTGCCCGCGCACGAGGCGATGACGAAAAATTTTCAGACGCGGCTGTCAGCGTTGGGCGTGGAATGGTTTTCGACGATGGAGGCGAGTTCAGCGGATTTGATCGAGACGTATGTGGAGAATGGTTTGGGGATAGGCGTGTCGGTAAGCGTGCCGGGCAAGGCTTTGCCGAAGAATGTTCGGGGGCTGGCACTGCCAGATTTTCCGCTCGTGGCGGTGGGAGCGTTGTGGCGCGGCAAAAAATCGCCATTGCTGGAGGAATTTTTAGACATGGCGAAGGCGCGAGCGCGGGAAATTGCCGAGTGAAGGACAGCACGCGGCAGATTTCAGGACAGAAAAGACTTTGGTGCGGACAGAATTTGCCGATGAAGCGGAAGAACCGGCCAAAAAGAGGTCTTGGCGCATGAACTGCTGAATCATGGAAGAATTTGCGACTTGCTATAACAACCGAAACAAAGATATAAGAAACGCCAATGGCTTTTACGCTGCCATCTTTTACGCTGCCATTCTCGAATGGCAATTCACGGAAGAAACGGACCCAGATGATCGCAGTGGATCTTGGGAGCCGCACTACCAAAGCCGTCTTGCTGGAAAAGCGGGGCGAAATTCTGGCTCTGACGCGCTACGCCCTCCTCGATGCCCCCATCTTCGAAAAAAAAATTTCCGTTGAACTCCTCTCTGAACATCTGAAGGCTGTGGCGGCGGCGTTGGGCAACACGACCAAGTTCATCACCATGTCAGTGGGTTTGGATGACGCGATTGTGCGCCAGATTGAATTGCCGCAGATTCCCGTGGACGAGATGCGTTCCATCCTGAAGGTGAACCATAAGAACTACCTGCAGCAGGATTTGCCAAATCATGTTTTTGATTGCTATATCATTCCCCCGCGCGCAGGCGACACGGCAGCGGGCGCGACTCCTAAATTTAAAGTTCTTGCCGCCGCCGCCAAGCAGCAACTCGTGGCAGACTTCATCAATGCCGCTGCCCTCGCCGGCCTGACCGCGGACAGCTTGGTGCCGGGATTGGTCGGCCCGATTAATACCTTTGAGTTAGCGTTGCCGGAAATTTACTCGAAAGAAACTGTGGCGCTGGTGGACATCGGCTTCAAGCACACCTCCGTTAGCGTGCTCGACCGGGGCGAACTGGTGTTGAACCGCATGATGAATATCGGCGGCGATCAACTGACCATCGGCTTGGCGGATGCCATGAGCATCAGCTACGCGGAAGCGGAAGGAATCAAGATGGGTATGGCTCCGGAAGTGGAAACCGCGTTGTTAACCCAAGTGATTCCACTAGGCCGCGAAATCCGCGCCTCATTGGATTTCTTTGAGCATCAAAATGACCGCCCGGTTTCGCAGGTTTATGTGAGCGGCGGCTCGGCGCGCTCGGAAATGATTTTGCAGATGCTTCATCAAGAACTCTTGGTAGAGTGCAAGACGTGGAACCCGACAGGCTTCCTACAACTGGCGTTGCCGGGACAGCAGGCGGTGGAAGTGGATCATATCGGACCGCAACTGACCGTCGCCGTGGGCGCGGGGTTAGCGGCATTTTAATTTGCTATGCCTATTCGCATAAATCTATTGGCGGAATCGCAGGCGGAAGAGGATTTACGCCGTCGAGACCCAGTGAAGCGCTCCGTGATTGGGGGCGCGCTACTCATCGCCGTCGGCCTCGTCTGGTTCAGTTCCATTTGGGCGGAATCCCTCTGGGCAAGCCGCCAACTGACCTCCATCGAGACTGAAATCCAAACACGCACGAATGACTTCAGCCAAGTGCTTTCCAACCAGAAAAAAGCCAACGATGCTACGAGGCGTTTGGACGCGCTACAGAAATTGAGCGCCTCCCGTTTCCTGCAAGGAAATTTGCTGGAGTCCATGCAAAAGCTCTACGTTCCCAACGTTCAAATCACCCGCCTGCGCGTGGATCAAAATTATGCGGCAACCCCAGGAACACCTCCGGTCACCAACAGCGTCGGGGTTATTCCAGGACGTCCTGGTATTGCCACCGAACGCGTGCTGCTCACCTTGGATGCGAAGGATTCAAGCCCGAATCCTGGCGACCAGATTAACCATTTTAAAGAATCTCTCGCCGGGCCGGAATTTTTGAAGCCCATAATGGAAAAGACCAACAGCGTTCGCCTCTCTTCTCCACCTTCTGCACCTCAATCCATTGCTGACGGCAAATTTTTCGTTTTATTCACCGTGGAATGCCGTCTCGCTGACAAGACCCGATGAAAAGATTACCTCCAGCCAAACGCAACCAGTTGATCATGGTGATTATCGCCACGATTTTGACGGTTGTCGTGATTTATTCCTGCCTCATCAGCCCGCAAAAAGAAAAGAACAGCAAGCTGGGCGCACGCATCCGCGAACAGCAGGATCGCTTGCAGACCATCAAGAAAGCTATCAAGGAAACCGACACCATCACGACCGACCTAGCTGACTTGACCTTGCAACTTAACCGCGCCGAGCAGGACGTAGCCAGTGGCGATGTGAACGCCTGGACCTACGACACCATCCGTCGCTTCAAGGCCAATTACCATGTGGACATCCCCAGCATTGCGCAGCCGACCATCACCGATGTGGACGTCCTCGCGGGCTTTCCCTATCGTCAGGCCAAGTTGAGCCTGAATGGCAGTGCGTTTTACCACGACCTAGGAAAATTTGTCTCCGACTTTGAAAATAATTTTCCGCATATGCGGATGATTAACCTGATCATCGAACCCAGCCAGGGCGGCGGAACCGAAAAACTTTCATTCCGGATGGAAGTCATCACCCTCGTGAAGCCCAACACCTGAAACTGCGTGAAAACTTTAGCCACCTTATTTTTTGCGCTGACGCTGGCTAGCATGGCAGCGGATAAAACCACCGCGCCCGCCACCAACAAGCCAGCTGCGGCCAAGCCCGCGCCGCTGATGCCTACCCGATCCACTTTCACACAGCCTGCCAGCGTGCGCGATGGCCGCGACCCGTTTTTTCCCGAATCCACGCGTGCCTTTGAAACCACCCAAGCTTCTACGGTTCACGTAGTCGAACTCAACAATCTCGCAGTGAAAGGTTTCTCCATTGTCCGGGGCCGCCCCATGGTCATCATCAACAATCATTCTTTTATGGTCGGCGATGAAGGCGATGTGCTCGTCACCGGTGGCCGCGCCCACTTGCGCTGCGTGGAAATCCTTTCCAGCAAAGTCGTAGTGGAAATCAATGGAGCCCGCCACGAAATCAAATATTGACCAACCCGTCCCAACCGAAACAAATTTACGGAGCGCAAACCAAAACCAAAACCTAGTCATGAAAAAAATCGCCTACTCCCTGTTGCTGGCTGGCATCATCGGCCTTGTTGCCGCACACGCCCAAACCAACATCACCGCGCCGGCTGAAGCCACCAATACCCCGGCTGTCACCACGGCCGCCGACGCGCCCGCGCCAGCCACCGCCCCTGCCCCTGCCCCCGAACCGGTTCCCGCCGCCGCCGCTCCAGCGGTAGCCGCCGAGGCTGTTACCACCAATGCCGTGGTTGCGACCGAAGTCGCCGCGAACACCAACACCGTGGCCGCTGTCGAAGTGACTCCTAATACTAACGCTTTGGTTGTAGCCGAAATCGTGGCCGCCGCCCCTACGAGCATCCCGCTCATTCAGTTCTCCGACGTGCCGATCCGCACCGCCATTGAAAATCTCGCGCGCCAGGCCGGCATTAATTACATGCTCGACCCGAAGATTGGTTACGGCGAAGCCGATGCCGCCGGTCAGATTAAAGCCGAACCACAACTCTCCATCCGTTGGGAAAACATCAGCGCCGAGAACGCGCTGCTCGCCTTGTTGGACAATTACAACCTGCAAATCAACCGCGACAAGAAAACCGGCATTGATCGCATCACGATGAAAGATCCCACCGCCCCGCCGGTGCTGCTCACCCGCGTCATTCAGTTGCAATACGCCTCTGTCTCCAACATGGTGGAATCCGTCGGCCCCGCGCTGACGGACAAGCGCAGCAAAGTGCTTGCGGACACGCGCACCAGCCAGATGGTGGTTGTCGCCACTGACCCGGAACAATCCGCCGTGGATATTCTCATCAAGCAACTCGATAAACCGACCCGCCAAGTTTTGATTGAAACCAAGCTGGTGGAAATCTCCTCACAGCCACACACCACCAAGGGCGTGGACTGGACCGCCACCCTCGGCGCACAGAACGTCACCTTCGGCAACGGCAACACCACGGGTAGCCGCGTGACCTCTCCGACGAGCGCAGGTGGCTCGGGTGGCACAACTCCTGGCACCGGTTACCCCGTGCCTGCCGACGGTTCTCAAAGCGTGTTGAATTTGCTACAAACCGTTGGCAAAGGCGGCTTCTCTGCCAGCACGGCAGCCGGCCTGGTTCCCTACACCGCATTCATGAATGCCGACGGTGTGAATGCCACAATTTCTTTCCTTAACGCCAGCTACAATGCACAAGTGATGTCCACGCCCAAGGTGGTGACGCTGGATAATGAAATGGCGCAGATCGAAGTCACCCGCCAATTCCCCGTCATCAGTGTCGGTGCGGGCACGCAAAATTCTTCCGGCAGCTCCTCGGTGACGTATTCTAACATTGGCACGATTCTCCGCGTCACTCCGCGCATTTCAGCCAACGAAAAAATCTGGCTGCGTGTTGCCCCGGAACTGTCCTCGCACTTTGGCGACCAGAAAGTCAGCGTCTCCGGTGGTGGTGGCAATTCAGGTTTCTCCTTCAGCGTTCCAATCTTTGATACGCGCCGGTTGATGACTCAGGTTTTAATTCCGAACGGCCACACGCTGGTCATGGGTGGCCTTATCCGCGATAACCCAACGTCCTCCTACTCCAAGGTTCCGATTTTGGGCGACATCCCTTGGCTCGGCTGGGGATTCCGCAGCGAAGATAAAAGCATGGAAAAAGACAACCTGATTATTTTCCTCACACCCACGATTGTGCAAGATGATGATTTCACCCCAGCCGCGACAGAATTTCTTCACCAGAAAGAACACGTCATGAAGCAGTCCATGAACCCGCACAGTTGGTGGGACAGCGGCGAGCCTCGTGGCAACTGGGCCAACCCAGTTCCGGCCCCCGGCGAGTTTGATGGGAAAAAATAGCTCCATTGTTGATCTGATCATCCAATTGGAACCACAACCAGAGTCTACCTATGAGATACAACCTTGTTAAACCGCCAATGTCAGCCCTGTGCTGTTTGCTGGCTGGCTTAAGCTTGCTACTGGGTGATTTTGCCCAAGCAGCGTCAGTCACCACGCTCGGTGGCGGTGACCCAAACGTGTCCCCTAAATACCAAGGCTATCGCAATGGCACCACGCTGACACAAGCCCTCTTTCGCAACCCGTGCGGGCTAGCCATTGACAAGACCGGTAATTACCTTCTCGTAGCCGACCGCGACAACAATGCCGTCCGACTCGTTGATTTCACCTTTAACCCCAGCATCACGGCCAACTTGCTGACGATGACCAACTACGTGCCGACAACCAACTTGTTCAGCAAGCCCGTGGGTGTGGCCATTGATCTTTCCTACAACGTTTTTGTTTTGAACCGCGCCAGCGGAACCAACGGTTATGTGCTCCAGTTCGATGTGGATGGCGAACTCATTGCCACCAACCTGAACAAAATAACCAACGCTGCCGGGATGGCGGTGGACTTCAACACCAACATCTTTGTGACCGCCAGCAACCGGGTCTTCAAGTATTCCGTCACCACGGGAGTCAAGACCCAGATCGCCCTAATCACGGCCAGCAATTGTTCATTGCAGGGCATTACGGTAAAACGTGACGGACAGCTCGCCGTCTGCGATGCCGGACGAAATGGCATTCTTTTCATCAATCCGAACACAGGCGTCGTCACCACCAACGCTGGCTTTCACGGCCGAGGCGATTTTATCACCGTCAACAACAGCTCCATCAGCAACACCGCCAAATTCTTCCAGCCGTATGGCGTGGCGGAAACGGGCGATGGCACTTTGATTGTCAGCGATTTTGGCAATAACCGCTTGAAGGCCGTGCTGACCAGTGGCGCTGTTACCAACATTTCTGGCGTGGCTTCCAACTACTGGGGCGGCACTTTCCCCGGCTGGTATGATGGCACAGTATTTTTGCCTGACACCGTTGCGCCCAACGCCCAATCCCGCCAACCTAACGGCATTGCCTACGCCTACGATGGCTCCATTTACGTTTCGGAAGATTACTACCACACCATCCGCAAAGTGACTGGCACCGGACTGGCGCTGCTACTAGCCCCGCCGCCGCCGCCGCCAAGCGCGCCCATCAATCTTGTTGCTTCAACGAACTTCGGACAAATCATCCTGACGTGGAGTGCCGTCAGTGGAGCAACCAATTATTATGTCAAACGCTCGCCTTCTAGCGGCGGGCCATATACCACCCTTACTTCGACCACGACCACCTCTTACACAGACATCAGCATCGTGCCTGGCAATACCTATTACTACGTCGTTTCTGCCGTTAGCCCGGGCGGCGAAGGGCCAAACTCAACTGAGGCTAGTGCCCGCCTAGAACTGCCTCCAGTGCCAACACCGCAGATTGGTTATGTCGATTTTCCCGCTACCTCGGTTCCGTTTGGCTATACCTCTGTATTCCATGAAGGGGCTTCCTTCGTCTTCAACAACAGCTTCCCGCTCGTTATTGTAGGCAGCGCCGCTAGCCAGGTGTTTTATGAATACGCCGCTACCTCCACAAATGGAGTTCCCAATCCAACTGGTTCATCGGCTTCTGCTCCTCAGGGCTATCAAGATGGTTTGTCTCAAGGCGAGGTGGACCTCCTAAAACTCCCCATCCAGTTGCCTGACTTCACAATTAAAGCAATTGGTAAAAAACTTGACGGCAGTCCCGACAGTGCGATAGCTCAAACCCGCGTCCAGTTTGTCGTGGCGAATCCCGTGGTCAACGGCAATAACGCCGCGCAATTTACCATCACCGATCCGACCGCTGGAGCGCGTTTGTTCTACACATTGGATGGCTCAAATCCGTCCAGCACCAATGCCAACGCGATTGATTTGGGCACCGTGCCGACCACAACTAATGCTTGGATCATTTCATTTCCTATTACTAGCAATACGCTATTCAAAGCTCAGGCTTTCAAGAGCAATTTCCAACCCAGCGGTATTGTAAGCAACTTCTTCACGGTCGCCGCCTTCCAACCCACGGCAATTTCTTTTGGCTTTGATGTTGGTGAAGCCTCAAGCGATTTCGTTGCGTCACCCGGCCAGACTTTTTATGCGCCCATCACCTTGAGCCTCGTCGGCACGCCGACCATCAACAGCCTGCAATTCAATCTCATCGTGACCAACGGCGTGACAAACTCCGGCCCGCCCATCACGGTGAATAATTTTGGCTTCCAGTCCATGCTGGAAAAACCGATTCCCGGCGTAACACCTGTAGTGTATACCAACATACCACCGCTCATGTTTGCTGGCGGTGGAACTTTCACCAATGGAGTATTCTCGGACGGCAACAGTCTGCTAGGCATTGGTTGGCTAGAACGCGTTGGCGCAACCAACCTCTATAATACGGGGAACCAGACCTTGGTAACCTACTCGCAGGCGCATGACACGCTCTTCCTTTCTAGCGGCGGCAAAGTCATCGTGGGCGGGCTGAATATCAACATCCCCGTCGGGGCGCAGACAAATAACAGCTACAAAATTCTGATTGGTCGTCCCTCGGCAACTTCAGACGGCATCGGGGCGCCTGGCTCGGATGTGTTCATTTCCGCGCCTACCAATGCCGGGACCGGCGGCGGCACTTTGAATGCGCTCAAATACATCACCGTCGGTCAGCGCAAATATGTCGCGGGTAGTGTCTATCCATTCCGTTGGTTCAACGCGGGCGACTTCGGCTCCAGCAACCTCGTCAGCGCCGACGTGGCGCAAGTGTTTCAGTCTGCAATTTACAGTTTCAACTACCCACCTTTCGACATTAATTCATTTAACGGCATCGGCTTTACTAACGTAAGTGACTTTTACGATGCCATGGATTCCTGCGGCAGCTACGGTGCGCTGTGCAGCGATGCGGGCAACATCAATTTCGGCAACTACACAAACTCGTTCAGCTATGTCTCCCCGACCGACCCGCTGTTTGATGGCACTGACACCAACATCAACCAAGTTGCCTTTGGCGACGGCGCGCTCGACATCTGCGACGTATATGTGACCTATCGCCGCTCGCTGGATCCCAGCCTCACCTTCTTCCGCCGTTTCTGGAACAACCACGCGCGCGTGGCTGAGATCACCGCTAACGTCGCCGCACACGTCACGACCAAATCTGTTGTGGCCAAGTCGGGCACCATTGCCCCCAAAGTCGTCAGCACCGTTGCCCCGCTCGTCAACTTCGCCGCTGGCGATGTGGTCGGCTCCGCCGGCTCCGTGGTGCAAATCCCCATCACCGCGAACATCCTCGGCAGCTATCCGCTGCGCACGCTGATGCTCAATGTCACGGTTGTCCCGCTGGACGGCTCGCCCGCCATCACTACCGCCGTTTCGTTCACGCAGACCAGCACCGTGATTGGCTCGCCCTACACCACCAGTTCTAAAGGCAACGGCAATTACGCCGCCGTGTGGTTGAACACCACCAACGCCGGCCTCACGGGCAGCGTCACCATCGGCACATTGAATGTCACGATACCTGCATCCGCCGGCACGAACGCCGCCTACGCCGTGCATTTCGATCACATCTCCGCCTCGCCGAATGGCCTCGCCTCCTTCCCGGAAAATACACTGACCGGCGTGATTGCCACCCGCACCCGCACCAACTCAACCAGCGGCGACGGCATCCCGGATGCCTGGCGTTTGCGTTGGTTCGGCACGCTCAACAACGCGCTGGCCGCCTCCAACGCTTGCCCATCCGGCGATGGCATCAACAACTACAAAAAGTTTGTCGCCGGTGTGGATCCGAATGCGGCGAATAATTTCCCCAGCGTGAAACCGAAATCGGCAGTGACGCCCGGCTACAGCGCCTCGATCCACTGGTCCTCGGTCAACGGCAAGAAATACGCCATCGAACGTTCCGCCACTTTGTTCAACGGCAGTTGGTCGGTGTTGAACACCAACATCGGCACAGGCAATGACATGACCTATGACGACACCACCACGAACAAGGTGAAATTCTACCGGGTGCGGATTTTGCCGTAAGCGATCGGTTCCTCAAATACGGCGCGTCCGATTCGGACGCGCCGTTTTTTTTGCGCCAAAAATTTCCACAGCGACATACCTGATTGCTACCAAACCTTGCCGGTCGTGGTATGATTGGGCCATACTAGATTATGCTAATTCAATTACGCGTGAATTTGCGACGGGGCTGGCAGTGCTTGATGCTGCTAGCCATTCTCATCAGCACCACACTCGCTCACGCCGCCAATACCCAGACGACCGTAAAAACTTTAGGGGGTGCCTTCGCCGGTTATGTAGATGGGAATACCTACACCACCGCGCTCTTCAATAGTCCCGCCGGACTCGCGCTGGATTATTCCGGCCGTTACTTATTCGTGGCCGATAAAACGAACAGCCGCGTGCGCGTGCTCGACTTGTCCACCAACCTCACGTTCACCTTTACCGTTCCGACCAACCTGCTGGGCAAACCTATCGCCGTCGCCGTCAACGGCGCGACCGACGTCACCGTATTGAACCGGTTCAACAACACCAACGGATCGGTCATCACCTTCAACGTGTTCGCCCAACCTATTTTTACCAACGCGCTGAGACTCACCAACGCGACGGGCATGGCCGTGGATGCGTTGGGAAATATTTTTGTCACCGTCCAGAGCAACACCATCATCCGCATTGATGCGCGCACCACCAACCGCACCACCATCGCTTCCATCACGAACGCCGGAGTCACGTTGGCGGGACTCACAGTTCGGCGCAGTGGCACGCTGGTGGTCTGCGATGCCGGGCGCAATGGGCTTTACGAAATCAATCCCACCAATGGTCTCGTCCTCACCAACTCCGGCTTCAATGGCCTTGGTGATTTCTTGACCAACGGCATCAACGTTGCCAGCAACGCCCTCGTAAAATACCGGCAGCCGATGAACGTGGCCGAGACTGGCGACGGGGTCCTGCTCGTGACCGACAACGGCAACAACCGCGTGAAAGTTATTTTGACGAACGGCGTGGTGACAAATTTATACGGCGTCAGTTCCACCTACTGGTCGGGGTTGGTTCCCGGCGGCGTGGATGGCACGGTGAAACTTCCTGACTCGGTGGGAACCAATGTGCAGTCGCGTCTGCCGCTCGGGGTTGTCGTGGGTTGGAATGGCCGCGTCTATACCACCGAACAGTATTATCACATCATCCGCCAGACCACCAACGCCGGGTTCGTCCCGCCATTGCGCGCCGCGCCCACGGTGCCGCTCAATCTGGTCGCCAACACCAATGCCACGAAAATTTTTCTGAACTGGACCAATGCGCTTGGTGCTACGAGTTACAACGTCAAACGCGCGTTCGTCACCGGCGGGCCTTACACTCAAATCAGCAGCACTGTCACCAACAGTTTTACCGATACAAACGTCATCAATGGCCTCGCCTATTTCTACGTCGTATCCGCGTCCAATCTCGGCGGCGAGGGCGTTGATTCCGCTGAAGCCAGCGCCATCATGCCGTTGCTACCCGTAGCCAACCCGGTAATTGGCTATGTTGATTTCCCGCTCGCGGCCACCGGCTCGGTTTTTCACGCCACGAGCTTCGCCGTTTTCAGCAACGATGTTTTGTTTGTCATCAACGGTGTTCCCGGCAGCCAAAATTATTTTAACTTTGGCCCCACCTCAACCAACAGCCCGGTGCCGAATCCGACGAATTCTTCCGCCCTCGCTCCAGCAGGCTACACCAACGGACTCGCTAACAGCGTGGCCACCAACTTCGCCATTGCGCAGGCTTTGCCGGATCTCACAATCAAGGCCATCAGCACCAAGACGGATGGCAGTCCGCCCAGCAGCGTCGTGGCAGCGCAATTTCAATTCATTACTGCCAATCCCGTCATCAATGGCAACAACGCCGCGCAGTTCACTCTCAGCGACCTGACAGTGGGCGCGCATCTTTACTACACCCTGGACGGCTCGGCTCCTTCTGCCACAAACGCTGCGGCAGTTGATTTGGGAACGGTCCCTTCGCCAACGAATGTCTGGCCGGTTTCTTTTTCGATCATTTCCAACACTATTTTCAAAGTCCGCGCCTTCCGCGACAACTACCAGCCGAGCGCGATTGTGACCAACCCGTTTGCCCTGGCAAACTTCAATGCAAACCGCATCACTTTTGGTTTCCCTTCACAAGAAGCTTCGAGCGCATTCCTCGCCTCGCCCGGCCAGACTTTTTATGCGCCCGTGACCTTGAGCCTGCTGCCAAACGCCACCATGAACAGCTTGCGATTCAGCCTCGCCGTCACCAATAACGGAACCAATCCCGCCCCGGCCATGCCCCCTGGCGCGTTTGATTTTAAATCGCGCCTCGTTAAGCCCGATGCGAATTCCGCCGCGCCCTCCATCATCTCCTATCTGGAAATTCCGCCGTATATGTTTGCCGATTATGCGCCTGCCGCAACCAATCTCGTCACCTACAACGGAACCAACTTCATCAATTTGAAAACCACCAACGCCGACCTCAACCAGCTCAGCATCGGCTGGCTGGAGCGCGCTGGCGGCGGGGCAACGAATCTTTACAACACCACTGCTCAGGACTTGATCACTTACTCACTTGCGCAAGGAACGTTGTTCAATAAATCTTCCGGCAAAGTCATCGCCGGTGATTTTTTGTTCCAAGTTCCGACCAACGCCGTCAGCGGACAAACTTACCAGATCCAAATCACCACACCGGTCGCCACGTCCGATGGTTTTGAAACCAACCAATCGTCGGTAATGCTTCTCACCTCCACCAACTCCGTCAAATCCGTGGCCATCACCAATACATTGAAATATCTGGTCGGTAGCGTCTCGCCCTTTCGCTGGTGGAATGCCGGCGACTTCGGCACCACTAATCTGGGTGCGAACGATGTGAGCCAGGTGTTTCGCGCCACCGCCTATCGTTCGACCAGTCCATTCGTGCAAGCGCCAGCCAGCGATTTCGCGGATGCCATGGACGCTGCCGGAAATCTTGGCGCACTGTGTAACGATCCCGCCGATGCGAATTTTAACATCTTTACCAACTCATTTTCTGGGCGGCTCGCCGCTGACCCGCTGCTGGCGAGCACCAACGCGGACGACATCAATCAGGTTGTCTTCGGCAATGGAGTGCTGGATGTCACCGATGTTTTTGTGACCTACCGCCGCTCGCAAGATACCAATCTCGTTGGCGTCCGCCGTTTTTGGAACAACGGCCAGCGCGTGGCTAATCTCGTCACCAATGGGTCATTCACGGCGCCCTCAAATAGTTTTCCCAGCAACCCACCCGCGCTCGTCACCTTTATCGCTGGTGATGCGATTGGCTCCGTCACCCAAGCCGTGCAAATCCCGATTAGCGCCACCATTCTCGGCAACTACCAGTTGCGCGTGCTTCTGTTCAACGTAACGCTCGTGCCTTTGGACGGTTCACCCGCCATCACCAACGCCATCACCTTCACGCAAAACACAAATGCGCCGCTGGATTCCGCCTACGCAAACGCAACCAGCGGCAATGGAAATTATTCTTCCGTGTGGTTGAGTGCCACCAACGCCGGCCTGACCGGCACCGCGGTCATCGGCACGTTGAACGTCACGCTGCCTGCCGATGCTGGCAGCAACGCTGCCTACGCCGTGCATTTTGATCATGCCTCCGGCTCACCAAACGGCCTCGCCATTTTTCCTGGCCGCACTCTGACCGGCGTGTTCACCGCCACCAGCCGCACAAACTCATCTTACGCCGATGGCATCCCGGACGTGTGGCGACTGCGCTGGTTCGGCACCACCAATAATTTACTGTCCGCCGCCAGTGCGAATCCTTCCGGCGACGGCGTGGATAATTTTAAAAAATATGTCGCGGGGCTTGATCCCTACGTTGCAAATAATTTCCCCGCTCTGAATCAACAAACTCCCCTGCCCGCTGGCTACGCAGCAGCGATTCACTGGCCATCGGTGGCTGGCAAGCAATACATCGTCGAACGTTCCTTTACTTTGTTTGAGGGTAACTGGACGAGCATCTCCACCAACACGGGAACCGGGGGCGAGCTGGAATTTGACGACGACAACACCGACGACGTGAAGTTTTACCGCGTAAGAATTCTGCCGTAAGCTCGTCAGCGGTATTCGGCGTGCGCCACCAGACTATTTTCCATCCGCCACCTGCCGAAGAAATCCGAAAGAAAAAAGTCCCGTCGCATGACCGTCTGCCCACACTGGTTGAATTGCATATCCGCCGACGCTAATGAGACGCGTCAATACAAACGACTCCCCCGTCAGCGGTGATTCGGGATTTTTGTATAGATTGCCCATGATGTCCGTCTCGCCCTTACAACCTGCGCATGGGCAGGCGCGGCGCAAAGTTGCCAGCGGAATAAAACTCTCGGTGCCGTCACTCCACTTCACGGCCAGTTCAGTTCCAATCGTTTGAATATCCAGCGGGCGCATCAACGTTTCCTCAATTGTTTCTCAAACGCCGCAAGCGTCTCCGGGCTGACGTGATGCTCAATCCCCTCGGCGTCCAACTCCGCCGTTTTTTCTGAAATACCTAGCGAACGTAGAAATGCTGTGACCGTTTCATGCCGCCGCTTGCACTCCGCCGCCAACTTGCAGCCCACCTCCGTCAATAAAATTGCGCGGTAAGGCTTGGTGTTCACATAACCCGACGACTTTAAACGCGCCAGCGTGCGGTTGACCGAGACATGGGTCACGCCCAGCCGCCGCGCCAAGTCCACCACCCGCGCCTCACCCAGCGAGGCCGACAAATCCGCAATAGCTTCAACGTAATCCTGTGCCGTCTCTGCGGCGCGATCCCGGCGCGAACGCCTTAAACTCTCAGCCTGCTGCGCCGGAGCGCGCGGATTCAGCGCCACTACCAGCTTATTTTTTTTTGCGGCTGAACGTGCCATTTGATTTCTACCATTGAAGCCGCCACCCGCTTGTCGGTCGAGATTTTTTAATTTGTAACCCAGGCTACACTCATATTGACGCGGATCGTTTTTTATGTAACCTAGGCTACAGATGAAGGAATCAGTAGATAAGCAAGGTGCGGACGGCTGGCGGCTAGCCAGCCCGGCGCCCAGTCTGCCGGAATCTCACGCCACGATTCCCGTGCCTAAAAGCCTTGGCTTCTGGCGCAAACTGCTCGCCTTCTCTGGCCCCGGCTACCTCGTCGCCGTTGGCTATATGGACCCCGGCAACTGGGCGACGGATCTCGCGGGCGGTTCCGCCTTCGGCTACACGCTGCTCTCTGTCATCTTACTCTCGAATCTCATGGCGATCCTGCTGCAATCGCTTTGCGCCAAGCTTGGCATCGTCACCGGGCGCGACCTCGCGCAAGCCTGCCGCGACAGTTATTCCAAGCCCGTTTCCTTTTTCTTGTGGCTGATGTGCGAAATCGCCATCTGCGCCTGCGATCTTGCCGAAGTCATCGGCTCCGCCATCGCGTTAAATTTGCTGTTTCATATCCCGCTCGTGTGGGGGGTGTGCCTCACCGCGCTCGACGTGTTCGTTGTGATGTTTCTTCAGAACAAAGGCTTTCGTTACCTCGAAGCGCTCGTCATCACACTCATCCTGCTCATTGGCGGCTGCTTTCTTTTGGAAATCATTTTTTCAAAACCGGAATTCGCGGCTGTTTTTGCTGGTTTCATTCCTAAGGCAGAAGTCGTCACCAATCCGGCGATGCTCTTTGTCGCCATCGGCATCCTAGGTGCAACTGTGATGCCGCATAATTTATATCTCCACTCATCCATCGTGCAGACGCGTAAATACGAACAGACGCCCGAGGGCAAACGCGAAGCCATAAAATTCGCCACGATTGATTCCTCCACCGCGCTAATGTTTGCATTGTTCATCAACGCCGCCATCCTCATTGTCAGTGCGGCAACCTTTCACACGACCGGCCAAAATGCAGTGGCGGAAATTCAGGACGCCCACAAACTGCTATCGCCCTCGCTCGGCATCGGCATGGCTAGCACCATCTTCGCGATTGCACTGCTAGCGTCCGGCCAGAACTCTACGCTTACCGGCACGCTCGCCGGGCAGATTGTCATGGAAGGATTTCTCAACATCCGTTTGCGCCCATGGCTGCGGCGGCTCATCACGCGCGGTGTTGCTATCGTCCCAGCCGTGATTGTCACCATGATTTATGGCGAGAGCGGCACGGCAAAACTGCTCGTCATCAGCCAGGTCATCTTGAGCCTGCAACTTTCCTTTGCCGTCATCCCGCTCATCCTGTTCACCAGCGACCACCGCAAAATGGGTGAGTTTGTGAACGCGTTGTGGATGAAATTTCTTGCGTGGATCGTTGCCGCTGTCATCGTCGGGCTAAACGTGAAATTTCTTTTGGATTTC
Source organism: uncultured Verrucomicrobia subdivision 3 bacterium (assembly GCA_903847285.1). The sequence continues at coordinate 23,454 of CAINDH010000278.1, forward strand.
GGCGGCGTCACCGGAAAATAAATCCTATGTATCGCAAAATCCTCATCGCCCTCGACAACGGCCCCGCAGACGCCGCTATTCTGCCGCACATCGCTGAACTCGCCACGCACTTTGGTTCGGAAATTTTGCTGCTACATGTCGCCGATGGTTTTGCCGCGCGCTGCTTTGATTCGTTGAAACTCGCCGAGTCTGAGGAGATGAAAGCCGACCTCGCGTATCTTGAAAAAACCGCCACCGAGTTACGTGTGAAAAAATTATCCGTTGCCACCAAACTGGCGCTCGGCAATCCGCCCACGGAAATTTTGAAAACTGCGGAAGCAGAGAAGTGCGATTTAATTGCGCTCGCTGGCCACGGACACCGGTTGTTCGGCGATATCTTTCACGGCAGCACCATCACCGAAGTCCGGCACAACACCACGATTCCACTGCTCATCGTGCGCGCGCCGAAAAAATAACCCCGTGCTTCAATAACCGAATTTCAAGGCTGCAAGACTAGCCGGTAAAACTTTTGATCTGTTCCGTTCAGAAGATTTGTCTCTATAAAGCTGGCCGAATTGGTTGTCGCGGTAAGGTTGACCAGACTCTCCCAGTTCGTCAGGGCTAGATTGGTGGTTGATTGCACTTCATATTTCAAACCCGCCAAGGCATTCCAAGTCAGCGCCAAACCTCCGCTGATGGACGACAAATCTTGAAACCGCACGGGCGGCACTGGCGTTACTGTCACGTCATCAAACCCAAAAAAGTTCGGGTCATTCCGTGCGAAAAATCGGAGCTGAGTGTTCGTGCCCGTGGCAGTAGCGAGATACTGAAAATTCGTCCACGCAAAGACCGGCGGATTGATAGCGTTGAGGAGAATACTCACGCCATTCCAACGCGCGGCGAATTGCTGCCCGCTGCCAGAAACCGGATTGTTCAACCAGAACGAAAGTTGATACAACTGATTCGAGGTCGTCGGCAAATTCTGTGTGAGCGTGGCCAGATAACCGCCTTGGCCGAGGAACGCGCCATAATTTCCAGAGTGGACGACACCAGGGAAAACATCCTCGCTCGTAACGACGTTATAGACTGAATTGCCAATGACGGTATCCCCTACCAATGTCCACGCGGTGAAATCACCCGTCTCAAAACCGCCATTCTCCACGATGGATTGGCCCACGGCCAGTTGCACCGAGACCGCTTGCACGCGTGACAACACTTCATTCGTCACCAGCAGGAGGGCGACGTGATTGGCGGCAGGCAGGACCTCGGCGTTTAGCAGTTGCAGCGTGAGATTGGTGGAATCATTTACCGCCAGCGTTCCATTGTTCGCCGAAACGGTCAGCCACGGAGCCACGCCGCCGACCGACCAGGGCAAACTCGTTACGCCTGTGTTCGTCAGCGTGACGCTCCAGATGTTCTGTGAAAACGGTCCACCTACCAGACCACTTGCAGAAAACATCGTCTGCGGCACTATGACTAAATTATCCGGCGTGGTCAGTGCGTTAATTAGATTCGTTCCCGCAGGCGTGCCCAAGCCGGTGCAAAGATCAAAGCCGGGGGCGGCATGAAAATTTAGCGGACTCACGGCGTTGGTGTTGTTACCGGTGGTGATATCGCGAAAGGACGTGACGTAATTGGTTCCGCGAGCCAGCGTGTAAACCGTTGGATTGATAAAGCCCACGGTCGGCTGTGAAAGTTGCGAGGCCTGTTCGTTAGCCAGCGCAATGAAGCCCGCCCACAATGGCGCGGCGGCACTCGTGCCGCCTACAAATCCGCTGCTGCCGTTGTTATAGATGATATAAATGTCATCTGCCGTCAGCGCCACGTCAGGAATGTTACGTAATGCAGCCGAAGCTTGGTTCGTAGCTGCCGCGAAACCAAGTTGCCAAGCCGGAATGGGGTAGCTCGTGCTGATGCCGCCGCTGCTCCCCTGCCCGCCACCCCAGTTCCACGCAGTTTCGGAAACGTAATTTCCGCTACCATCCGTCGTCAGCGTCGTGCCGCCAACCTGTGTGATGTTCGGGCTTTCTGATGGAAAATCTATAGCACTAGCGAACGCCGCCGAGTCGCCCGACGCGTTAAAAAAAGTCTGCCCTTGCGCGGCCATCTGCTGAAAAATAATTTCTGCCGCCGGATCCGGCCCGCCACCGCCCCATGAGCAACTCAAGGACTTGGCGAGATTGTCATTCGCCATCTGGCTTAACAAATCCACCCAAGGACTCGGATTCGGCGCTTCGTAGACGTAGATGTTTGATATACCCGGAGCCATTGCCAGCACCATCTCGATATCGAGCGAGACCTCGATGTTACCGCCGCCGGGCACACCCACGCCGCCATTTACCGGCACGACAATTAGCGGCGGCACATTCGTCAGGACGATGGCGTTCGCATAGTTCGTGATGTCCACCGGATGAAAGCCATCGAACTGCAATAGGCCTACGTTCTGCCCCGCACCCGTCAACGCCGTGCTGCCGGCATACACCTTGCGAAAATCATTCCCTGCATAGCTGCCGCCCGGTCCGGAGCCGCCGCGCGGTGAGGCTTTCGCCGCCAACAAATTTTGCCGCAGCGAAACATTCGGATGCGGCAACGAATAATTATCCAGCCCACTGATGTGAAACACCGGCAGCGCCGCGTCCACTGTCGGTTCGGCATCGGGCGCAAAGAAGTTTCTTTTTTCTTTCGGATGCTTGAAAGAATTCATCCGCACCTTAAACGCGCGTTCCACATCGGAAACTTTGCCCGTCACATCTACGAGCAGGCGGTTCGGATGCGTAGCGTTCACCGTCAGTCCGTTCGTTTTGGCAAAGCGCAGCACGGCGGCGTAATCCGCCGAGGTCGGGCCGAAGCGCGCGGTGAATTCAGCAGGCGTTAGGTAATGCCGAAACTGTGGACTAGCCGGGTCGTAGAGGTCGCGGAGAAAATTCGTGAGTCCGGTGGCATCGCGCAATGGCAGGGCGATGGCCAAATGCAATTCATTCGTGGCGTTGAGCCGGTTGAGCGGCGCGAATTTTTCTTTGGCAATTGCCGGGGGCACATGGCCAGCGGCGAGTCGTTTCTGCGCGGCGGGCGCGGTAGAACGGGAGAACAAAAGAACCAGACAGGCGGCTAAAACGTATGATACAACGCGCGGGGTTTTCACTTTTGATTGGACGCAAAATAACACTATTCAACCCAAAAGTCAGGCGAAACCTTCCGCTTACGCCGCCGACACCAGCACCACAAACTCGCCTTTAAGGCTACGCTTCTGCGCGATTTCCAACAGTTGCGCCGGCTTGCCGCGCAAAAATTCCTCAAACTTTTTCGTCAGTTCCCGCGCCAGCACCAAGTCGCGCTCCGGATAAACCGCGTTCAACTCGCCCAATAGTTTCTCGATGCGATATGGCGATTCATAAAAAACCAAAGTGCCAGGAACGGCCTTGAGCGATTCCAACTTGTTCCGGCGCTGCCCGGATTTGTGTGGCAGGAAACCCGCAAAATAAAATTCCTCCGTCGGCAACCCGCTGGCGGTGAGCGCGCCGACCAGCGCGCAAGCACCAACCACCGCCTCAACGCGAAAACCGGCGGCGATGGCGGCTTTCACGACGCGCTCGCCGGGATCGCTAATGCCGGGACTGCCCGCATCCGTGACCAGCGCAACTTTCTCGCCGCGCCGGAGACGCTCGATGATCTCCTCGCTGCGCTTGGCCTCGTTGAACTGAAAATAACTCAAGAGCGGTTTACTGATACCAAAATGTTTCAGCAACTGCCCTGAGTGCCGCGTGTCCTCGGCGGCGACCACGTCGCATTCGCGCAATACGCGCAGCGCTCGCAGTGTGATGTCTTCGAGATTCCCAATCGGCGTAGCCACGAGGTAAAGCGTGCTGGCTGTGAGCGGCGGCAAAACGGCATCCATGCGGTGAATAAAGCAGAAAGGTGTGATGAATGAAAATGGATTCGGCGAACCTGCGTCCCCAATTATCTTCGACGGAGGAGTGTGAAATTTTCTCATTCCCTTTACCGCTAATTTTTCCCATCGTGTCGGGATGGAGAACAAACGCAGAATATTCCTCGGGCCGGTGACGATTATACTGCTGGCCGCCGTGTCCGCCTGCGCAGATGTTTTACCCATCCAACTTGAAGTGGATGCCACCGATGCGCCGCGCAACCTGCTCCATACGCGGTTGCACATCCCGGCAGCGCCCGGCGCGCTCACGTTATTTTATCCCAAGTGGATTCCCGGCGAACACGGCCCCAGCGGCCCGGTCAACAACGTCACCGGCTTAAAATTTTCCGCGCATGAAAAACCACTCGACTGGCAGCGCGATGCAGAAGATATGTTTACCTTCCATCTCACCGTTCCAGCCCATGCGGACGCGGTGGACGTGGCGTTCGACTTTTTACCGTCAGCAGGCGGCGGTTCGTATTCATCTGGCGGTTCATCCACGCCGCACTTGATCGACTTGAACTGGAACCAGTTGCTGCTCTATCCGAAAAACGCTACACCGCTAAATATCACCTTCGCCGCCGCGTTGAAACTGCCAGACGGCTGGAATTTTGGCACGGCGTTACCGGTCAAAAAATCATCCGGTGCAACAATTGAATTTACTCCCGCTACGCTGGAAACCTTGTTCGATTCGCCGGTCATCGCCGGGGAATTTTTCCGCACGCTCGAGCTGACACCTGAAGAAAATCCGTTGCACTTTCTACACGTCGTCGCCGACAGTGCCGAAGCGCTGGAAATCAAACCCGAAGATACGCGCCACTTCACACGTCTCGTTCACGAAGCAAACGCGCTCTTTGGAGCGCATCATTACCGCGATTATCATTTCCTGCTAACGGCGAGCGACCACGTCGAACACTTCGGGCTGGAGCATCACGAATCGAGCGACAACCGCACCGCCGAAAATTTTCTAACGGATGGCGACGCACGAAAATTGAGCGCGGAACTTCTGCCACATGAGCTGACCCATTCGTGGAATGGAAAATATCGTCGGCCCGCCGGACTCGCTACGCCGGATTATCAGCAGCCGATGCACGCCGAACTGCTTTGGGTCTATGAAGGTCTGACCGATTACTACGGCAAAGTCCTCGCCGCACGCAGCGGACTGATGACGAACGAAGATTTTTGCGGCGTCATCGCGAACAACGCTGCGATGCTCGACCACCGCAGCGGACGCGAATGGCGTTCGCTCGCCGACACGACCGTTTCGGCGCAGTTGCTTTACAAATCGCCCGGTGCCGGCGTGAACCGGCGGCGCAGCGTTGATTTTTATCCCGAAGGCGACTTGATCTGGCTGGAAGCCGACACCCGCATTCGCCAACAGACACAAGGCCGGAAGTCGCTAGATGATTTCTGCAAAAAATTCCATGGCGGCGAAAGCACCGCGCCCAAGGTCATTCCCTATTCACTCGAGGACGTGGTGAAGACGTTGAATGACATCGCACCTGGTGATTGGAAAAAGTTTTTTGATGAACGCGTCTACGCCATCACGCCACGCGCGCCGCTCGGCGGCATCGAAAACGGCGGCTGGCGCCTGGCCTACACGAACGAAGTTCCGCCATTACTGAAAACCCGCGAGGGTCAGCGAAAAATGACAGACCTGAATTATTCCCTCGGCTTCACCCTCGGCACGGACGGAGGCATCGGCGAAGTGATACCAGCGTCACCGGCGGACAAGGCGGGCATCATCCAGGGCAACAAGCTCGTGGCTGTGAATGGACGTGGCTGGACAGCAAAGATATTACGCGAGGCCATCAAGACCGCCACAACCAACCGCGCGCCCATCGAACTACTCATGCAGCGGGATGATTTATATTCGACGGCGAAAGTAATTTATCATGGCGGCGAAAAATACCCGGTTTTGCAACGCGTCGCCAGCAAGCCGGATTTGCTCGCTGCAATCATCAAGCCACTGACACCGGAGCCAGCAACCAATTCCGTGTCGGCAAAATGATGAGATGAAACCTACCGAAGCCAGACCAGACGCTGTGGACACAACCACGTTTAACGAGGTGCAATTATTGCTGGCGGAAAAACGCACGTCGCTCTCGGCCATGCGCACCGGCATCGCGGTGTTTGCCTTTCCCCTTTCAGTTTTGAGTGTGCTCATCGCCACCTCCCGGTCTTACGATGTCCACGCTGTCATGCATTGGCTCGTGCCATTGGTGTTACTCAATGTCGGACTCGTCGCCTTGGGAATTTATCTCATCACCCGCGCCGTGCTCCGCATCCACCGCTATGACCGGCTGCTCGATGAATTGAAACGACAGAATGCGCGTCTCGCCGAGTTGCTGGATTGAAGGCTATTTGAGGACATGATTCGCGACGCGTCTCTGCGACCCGATTACTTCGCCTTCGTAAATTTATAAAGCACCACGCCGTGCGCAGGAATGGTGAGCGGCAGAAAATCTTTGGCGGTATCCATAGTGGCGATGTCTTTCTGCCGCCACAAATCGCGCACGGTTTGCTTCCCAGCCACATTTAATTTGGCAAAATCACGGAATGACATTTCCGCTGGTTGTGTGCCGAGATTGAAAAACCCAACGGCATGGCTGCCGTCCGCCAGACGTTTTTCATAAACGCGCATCGTATAATGGGTCTGCTGGCCATGGGAAATAATCACGCTCTCTTGGACCATTACGCACGTTGCGGCCCTGCCGAGTTCGTCCTGATCTACCGCCAGCACTTCATCGTTGCTCAACAGGTTCAGCGTGAAGTCATCAAACTTTTCCATGTCGCAGCCAATGAGCAATGGCGCCGCGAGCAAACACCACAAACTGATGTGCGTGTATTGCTCGTCCGGCGTGAGGCGCGTGGGATGCGTCTTGCCCCAGCCGACTTCGCCGACGATGAGCATATCCGGGTCGTTCCAATTGCCCGGCTTGGAAAATGGCGCGGCGGCATCTTGCTTGAAGCCAATGCCGCTCATGTTCTTCCAGGTGTCTACGATGTCGCCTGTCGTGCGCCAGCAATTGCCGTTGACTGAATCGCCCCACTTCCAAACATCGGCCATGCCGTATTGGCAGAGGCTGTAAACGATGTCGCGATTTTGCTCGCGTAGAAATTTGCCCATGACCGCATACGGATAGATTGCGCCCGCATCGTTGGTTGCCGTTTTGCCGTAAAGCGGAATGCTCATCACGTTCGTCACTTTTCCGGAGGCGATACTGCCGTAGCTGCACCAATCGTATTTCAGATAATCAAAACCCCAGCGCGCGTAAGTCTGCGCGTCCTGCTGTTCATGCTCCCAGCTTCCGGCACAGCCGCCGCAGGTCCACGGCCCAGGCGAAGAATATAACCCGGCTTTCAATCCGAGCTCGTGGATATAATCCGCCAGGCCTTTCATGTCGGGAAAACGCATGTTGGGAGCGATATTCCCGTTGGCGTCCCGAAATTCTCCGTGCAGCGTGGGATCTTTCGAGGTGCGATGGTTTTGCCAATAGTCATCCACGTTGATGTAATTCCAGCCGTGATTGATGAGGCCGCTCTTGACGAGCGCATTCGCCGCGCGCTTCACTCGATCAGCGGAGACAGCTTCGGCAAAGCAGTTCCAACTGTTCCAGCCCATCGGCGGCGTTAGCGCAATTTGATCGCCGCACACAATGCGAAGCTTCTTCTCAGCCGCGCCGAGCGAATTTTTGGCGCGAAGAGTGACGAGGAATTCACCTTTCGCTTTCAACGCGCCGGTGATGTGTCCGGTTTTGGCGTCCAGCTTCAAACCCCTCGGCAAACCTTTCGCAGCAAATGTCATCGGCCGTTCGCCGTTCGCCGGAATCGTGAACAAAAACGGCGAACCGGGCCGCACACCGAAAACATTTGCGCCATTGATGCGCGGCGTGGCAGGCGTAGGCGGCGTGAGGATGTAAGGCGCGACCGGCTCCATCGGCGGTTCGCCGCTCACGGCGACAGGCTTGGCTCCGACAATCTCGAATTTTGCATCCGCCCAGTCGGCGTGATCCCACTCCATATTGTTGCCGCCATCGCCGACTTTCAACGTGAGCGCCTTCACACCGGTGAGATCCAAATCGCAAGTTTTGGTTGATTCACCCGCGCGCATTACGCCGCTGTTCCAAAGCGTTTTGCCATCGCCGATGACAAAAAACTCCACGCTGGAAGCGGCGTTGCCATTTACTTCGTCATCCACACCTACGCTGGCGGAGAATTTTTGGGCGCCGCCGGCGAGATTGAGCTTCAGGATGCTTTCCGCGTGGGTGCCGAAACCGCGCTCAAACTTCTGGCCACCGATGCTCAGTGGATTGCCTTCGACGGATTTATTGCGATGCGGATCGCCCCAGCCCTGCGTGGCCACCGACAATTTCAATTCATCCAACCAGACTGTTTCAGCAGTGGCAAAGGTCGCTGTGCTCAGGACAAAAGTTAATCCGAGGGGGAACATTTTCAAAAATTTCATGTGTAGATTTTCAGGGCGGAAAAATTGCGAGTCAAGCCCGCTCAAAAAATCTTACGCGTAATCATCCAGTTGGGTGGGTTTTGTCCTGACGCACCGGAAGCTATTGTTTAGACTGCCAACATGACGACGCTGCTCATCGCCACGCGCAACGCCCACAAGGTCGGAGAAATCCAAGCCATTTTAGGCAACGATTACTGTTGCCTCACCCTGAAAGATTTTCCTGACGCGCCACCCGTCATCGAGGATGCCGAAACGTTCGTGGGTAACGCGATGAAGAAATCGGATTCGCTGGCAAACTGGCTGGCAGCCAACGCAAAACTTAAAACTCAAAACTTAAAATTAGATTTCGTCCTCGCCGACGACTCAGGACTGGAAGTTGACGCTCTCCACGGCGCACCGGGCGTGCATTCGGCGCGCTTTGCTGCATTGGACAAAGCAGAAAACTCCGCTGACGCCGACAACAACGCCAAACTCATGCGCCTGCTGAAAGACGTGGCTCCGGAAAATCGCACCGCGCGGTTTCGCTGCGTGATCGCCTTGGTGTCAGTGCCGGATCACCGGATTGAAAACGCCTCGCCGGTTTGTTTTGCCGATGATTTTCCCACGCAAATTTTTGACGGCGCGTGCGAAGGGATCATTCAACTTTCCGCCAGTGGCGCCAAAGGCTTTGGCTACGACCCGCTGTTCGTGCCGAACGGATTTACGAAGTCGTTTGCGGAACTTGGCGAAGACGTGAAAAACCAAATCAGCCACCGCGCGAAGGCGCTGGCGCAATTGAAAGATTTTCTCCGTGGAAAACTGCCCACTTCAGAGGATTCAAAGCGTCCGGAAGTCAGCTGATCACTTCAACAGAGTGCCAATCTTCAGTTTCTTCCGCAGTTTACCGTTGTCGGCGCACATGCGGAGTTTACCGTTCGGGCCGGGCACGGTGTAAAACTCGCCGCCGGCATTTTCTACGAGCAACGAGCCCGCCGCGACGTCCCAGAGATTGATAGTGCGTTCAATATAGGCATCCAGTCGTCCGCTGGCGACATAGACCAACTCTAACGCAGCACTGCCCATGATACGGATTTTTTTGGCCTGCTTCGAGATGCGGATGAGATGCGGCAAACTTTTCTGCAAGTTGTCCCGGCTTTTGGAAAAACCCATGGCGATGATGCAGTCGTTCAGTTTGGTGCGGTTGCTGACGCGGACAGTTCTTCCGTTAAGCCGCGTCGGCTGACCTTTGGTGGTCGTCCAAATCTCATCGGTGAACGGATCGTAAATCACGCCAACGACAGATTGTTCGCCATGTTGCAGCGCGATGGAAACAGCGGCGTGCGGCATCCCAAAAAAATAATTCACCGTGCCGTCAATCGGGTCAATGACCCAGCGATACTCGGCAGTCACGTCGCCTGTGCTGCCTTCTTCACCGAGCACGGGAATTTGCGGGAGATTTTTCGCCAATATTTTTTCGATGAGCGCCTGACATTGCACGTCGAGTTCCAGCTTGATGTCGTGAGCCTCGGCGGAGTTCACGTGCTTGGGTTTATGCCAGTTGTCACGCATCACTTTGCCGGCGGCACGCGCGGCTTTGACGGCTACGGCCAAAGCGGAGTTCAGGGAGACAGGTTTCATCAAAAAATCACGGAATGACTTCGCTGCGTTCCTTCAGGAGCATTTCCTGGTCGCCGCGTTTGTGTTCGAGCGTTTTCTTCTCGGCGGCGGCGATGACTTGCAGCAAATCGCTGGCTTCCAGCAAACGCGGCACAGTGACGTAGCTGGCACCAGCTGCGTAAAGCTCAGGCACATCCGAAAGTAATTCTGCATGGACGATGATTTGCCCGTGCGGATTTAACTCACGAAGCTGGCGGAGGATTTTCAGATTGTTCGCGCCTTTCAAAACCATATTCGGCAGTGAGCAAACGATGACTTCGGCGTGCGACGCGCCCGCGTGATGCAACACGTCTCGCGCGGTGATGTCGCCATAAACGGCATAAACATTTTTCGCCTTAAGCTTCTCGTGAACGACGGGGTTGAAATCTATGACGCAGATTTCTGGAATCAGTTCGGGGCGATTGCGTTCAATCTCCGCGAGCAGCGAACTCGCTGTCCACGAGAAGCCAAGCAGACAGATCCGGCGCGACTTGGTTTCACTGCGGGAAAGAAACGCCGTATGGTCAAGGTCGTGCAGTTCGAGCTTTTTGAACAACACTGTGGCTTTTCGCAGCAGCGTGTCGTTGCCAATGATGGCGTAGGTGGAGCCAACCGCAAGGAAGGCGAACGAAAACGCTGCGATACCGATGACGTTGTCCGAGACATCCCCACTGGCCTTGCCGAGCGTGAGCAGCACGAGCGAGAGCTCGCTCATCTGACAAAGGTTGATCGCTGGCAGCAAGCTCACGCGATAGCCCTGCTTCATCGAATACAGCAACGGGAAAACCGTGGCCAGCCGCGTGACGATGAGCACGAGGCAGACAAAAATTGTCCACGCTACAATCGTCACTGTCGGCACGGGAATCATCATGCCGAGGCCGACAAAGAAGAGCGTCACAAAAAAATCGCGCAGACTCGTGACTTTCGCCGCCACGTCGAGCGTGTAGGGAAACGTGCTCAACATAACGCCGGCGATGAGCGCGCCCATCGCCGTCGAGAGCTTCAGATAATCCGCAAAGCCCGCCATCGCAAAGCACCACGCGAGCGCGCCGACGAGCACGAGTTCCGGCAAGCGCGCGATGAATTTGAAAATGTGCGGCAGCACAAACCGGCTCGCGAGAAACGCCACAGACAACAGCAGTATGACGTGCCAGATGGCGACGAACATGATGCCCGCGGTCGGGTGCTTGAGGTTCGGCTGCACCGCGAGAAATAAAATCGTGGCGATGTCTTGCATCACCAAAACACCTAGCGTCACACGTCCAGCAAGCGTTTCCAATTCACGCTTGTCGTAAAGAATTTTGACGATAATGACCGTGCTGCTCATCGCGGCTGCAACGGCGAGGTAGAGGGCTTCGAGATTATTTTTGGCCGGACCGAGAAAACCAAACGCCAGCCAACCGAGCAGTAGGCAGCCAAGAATTTGCACGCCGGAAGTGAGCGTGATGGTGCGGCCTGCGCTCAACATTTTTTTGAGATCGATTTCCAACCCGATCATGAATAGCAACAGCGAGAGCCCAATCTCCGAAATCGTGGCTATAGATTCCGTGTCGGTAACCCATTGGAAACCATGCGGGCCGATGGCAAAACCTGCGACGAGATACGCAAGAAGCAACGGTTGACGAGCTACTTGCGAGACCACTGCCACCACCCACGCCGCGATGATGCAAGTGGCGATATCGGTGACGAGACCGTGCTTGGCAATCTCGGTGACGATGTTTGGCTCCATGACGGCCAAAAGCTAAATGGAACCGCCTTAAGAATAAACCACGAAATGCACAAAAGACTTTAAAGCGTGGTGGTGACCAAGTCTTTTAGGGTGGTGTTTTTCGTGTGCCGAAACACATCCGCATTTCTTAGTGCCCACTGCGCGGGCAGAGGCAGTCGCAGCGCGACTGCCTCCACCAGAATTTGACTAACCCAAAACTTCCAACGATGCCTGTGTGTGCGCCAACTTCGTGCGCCATTCCACCAGACGCTGCTCATGTTCCGCTAAAACGGCAGGCGGAACTTTGGTGGTGAAGTTCGGGTTCGCCAACTTCTGCTCCACTTTCACGATTTCGGATTGGATCTTATCCACTTCCTTCGAGAGACGGATTTTTTCGGCAGCGACATCAATCAAACCTTCGAGCGGCAGGAATAATTCGCCGAGTGGTGACGCGACAACGGGCGTGCCTTTCGGCGGCTGATAGGCGTCGTCCACTTCGAGCGATTCCGCGTTGAGCAGCAGCTTGATGACTTCCGCGTCGTGCGGCGTGAGGTGTTGCGCGGGCTTGAAGACGTATTTCACTTTCTTCGCGGCCTGAATATTTCCGGCGCGGCGCAAATCACGACCGTTGCGGACGAGTTCGTATTTCGTGTCTGTCATCTCGATGTAGCAATCGTCGAGACCGTAGTGGCCTTTCATGTCGTCGTCGAACGGCATGGGCCACGGTGCGTTCATGATGGTCTTGCCGCCCTGATTGTCGGGCATGTCGGTGGCGTAACCCATCCCGTTCCATAGTTCTTCCGTGATGAACGGCACGAACGGATGGAACAACCGAATCGTGTGCGAGAGCACAAAATCAATCACGGCAATCGTGTTGGCTTTGCGCGCTTCGACTTCCGGACTGAGCGCGGAGACAGCAATTGGCGCTTCGCCGGGCGCGGCCTCGGCGGGCGGGCGCGGCAGCGACGCCTTGCTTGCCTCGACATACCAGTCGCAATATTCGCTCCAGAAAAATTTGTAGAGCGCGGCGGTGGCTTCGCTGAATTTGTATTCGTTCAGCGCGATGGTGACTTCGCGGATCGCGGCGTCGAGCTTGAGCAGAATCCATTTGTCATCCGGGGTGAGCAACGTGCGTTCGATCTCGCCCTGAATTTGGGAAGTGGCACTGCCACCGCCGTCTTGCATCTGGCGGAAGCGGCAGGCGTTCCAGAGCTTGTTGCAGAAATTGCGGCCCAGTTCGACATCTTTTTCATCGAACAAAACGTCCTGGCCGAGCGGTGCGCTGCGCATGGTGCCGAAGCGGAGGGCGTCCGCGCCGTATTGGGCGATGAGCACGAGCGGGTCGGGCGAATTGCCGAGCGTCTTGGACATCTTACGACCTTGCTTGTCGCGGATGATGCCGGTGAAATAAACATTCTGGAACGGCATCTCATCCGGCAGCGCGAACTTCTTTGGGCCGGCGGACTCCGCC
>CAINDH010000279.1 GCA_903847285.1 uncultured Verrucomicrobia subdivision 3 bacterium
CCGAGGCGAATAATCTTCATGATCGCGGCGAGTTTGGTAATTTTTTATATTTACCACGAGTAATGCACCGTGTAGGTCACCGTCTTTTCTTCGTCGGGCTTGACGGGGATGCGGAACTCGATGGTCTGGCCGTCTTTCTTCACGAAGTCGTCGGACTTGGCGGTGATGTTCCAGTTGTTCCAGCGGTAGAGATGTTCGACCACGCGGATTTCCACGGCGTCGGTCTTCTTGCGGTTGCGCAGCTTGATCTCGAACGTCTCGTCAATCTGGTGCGCGCGGGTGTCCACCCGGAAATCCGTCTGCTTGCGCTCACCCACGAGGTCGAAGGCGTTGCCGGTGGTCACGCGCACGGTCTCGTTGCGCGGCGTGTGGTCTATGGTGTTCTCGCCCACGAATTGCAACTGGCCGTCGCTGTCGCGGCGATAGAAACGCAGCTTGCCAGCGGGCAGGGCGATGCCGAGCTGATTGGTCTCGGCGTTCTTGAACTCGCGTTGAACGATGATTTTCTTGCTGTCGCTCTGGCCGTAGCCTTGGTCGTAATTCAGTCCGTAGAAATTGTAGCCGGGCGCGCCGTCATAGACGTAAATCGTCGGCGCAAACATCTTCTCGGCGTGGACAAACTCGACTTGCTTCGTCTCGCGGTCATGCAGCGTGGTGGGACGCGCGATGGAGTAGAGATGGAACTCATCAAAGGCTTTTTCGGTGACGGCGGGAGCCATTTCGTCGGCCATGCCTGCTGCCATGGGAACAGCCAGCTTGCGTTGCACCATTCGCCAATTGACTTGCGGCGGCTGCACCTTGTTCACATCGCCTGCGAGCAATTTAATCTTCGCGTTCTCAAAAGTTTTCCCGCTCTGGTTGTTCATCGTGATCCAACCCGTAAGGTCGCACTGGTCGCCTTTCTCCGGCGAGACGAGGTTGTAGCTCGCGCTCCAGTCAAAGCCGCCGGTGACGTAGCCCACTTCCGCGTCGAACTTGCCGGGCGCGCTGGATTGCAGCAGCCAGTTGAAGGCTGGCTTGAGAATCGTGTCATCACCGAGGTCGGGAAAGAGCGGCGTGCCGGGCAGGGAAAATTGCAGCTTGCCCGCGACTTCGATGATGGGCGCGCTGTCGCCGATTTCCGGGCCGGGTACGGGGATCCCGTGAATGTAGCCGCTGCGGATGATTTTCCCCGGAATCAACTCGGTGATTTCCGAGTTGTCCTTCAGCCGCTTGTTTTGAAAATCAATCGTCTTGCCCTCGAACAGCGACAACAGCAACGATTCGTTCACCGGATCGTTGCGGTAATTTTGCTCGAGGATTTGCAACGAATGTTTCCCGGCCGGATCGCGGAGTATCACCGAATCGGGTTCCACCTGCGCGGTCGCGCCGGGATAGCGCACGACGTTGGCCCCCGCCTGCAAGTCGAGCGGCACGGAATCGCGCACGACGGCGAAGTTCTGGTTGTAAATGGTGAGCGCCGGCTCGGCCAGCGCGGCAACGGTCACGGAAAAGGCGAGCAGGGTCAGGGAAGTTTTCATGGTGTGAGTGATAGCAACAAAATATATGACGTGCGACAAGCGAAGTTGTTAGAAAAATCTTTCTGAATAAATCCAAAATTGACTCCGCC
>CAINDH010000280.1 GCA_903847285.1 uncultured Verrucomicrobia subdivision 3 bacterium
AATGTAGCTGCTGATCATCAGCACCGCCTTGCCGCGCGCCGCGAGTTCATCAATCAATTGGTAAATCTGCGCCTTCGAGCCGACGTCAATGCCGCGCGTCGGTTCGTCCAGCAGCAGCACGTCCACGTCCGCGTGCAGCAGGCGCGCGATGGCGACCTTCTGCTGGTTGCCGCCGCTCAAGCCGCTGATGCGCTGCTCTGGCCCCTGGCACTTGATGGGAATTTTTTCGATCCACGGCTGACACGCCGCGCGTTGACGAGCCGGCATCACCAAACCCAGCGGACCAAGTCCTTCAAGTCGCGCGAGCGTCATGTTGTCCGCGATGCTCAAGCCGAGTGCGAGGCCCTCCGTCTTGCGGTCTTCGCTCACGAGACCGACGCGCTGTGACCAGCGTTTTGCGGGCGAACCATTACCTTCAATGCTGCCGATGCGAATCTCACCATTCGTCACGCGGTTCAAACCAAAAATCGCGCGCATCAACTCCGTTCTGCCTGCGCCGACCAATCCAGAAATTCCTAAAACCTCGCCGCGACGCAATTGCAGCGACGCACCTTTCGGTTTCGCGATGCCGCTCAAATTTTTCATTTCCAGAATCACTTCGCCCGGAATGCGAGCCGAGCGCGGATACAGTTCATCTACATTGCGCCCGACCATCAGCGCGATGATGCGTTCGTTGGGCGTTTCCGTCGTCACGCCGCTCCCGACGGTTTCGCCGTCGCGCAAAACCGTGAAGCGATCACACACGGCGCGGACTTCTTCGAGGAAATGCGAGATATAGACGATGGAAATATTTTTCGCCTTGAGCCGACGGATGAGCGCAAAGAGTTTTTCAATGTCCTTGGCCGTGAGCGAACTTGTTGGTTCGTCCAGCACCAGCACACGGCAGTCGAGCGCCACGGCGCGGGCGATCTCCACCAACTGCTGCTGCGCGATGGCGAGGCGGCGCACCTGCGTTTCGGGCGCGATGTCCGCGAGGCCGACTTCCGCCAGCGCGGCGGCGGCGCGACGTTTCATCTCCGGCCAGTTCATCAACGGCCCGCGTGACGGCTCGATGCCGAGCAGAATATTTTCCATCACGGACAGATGCGGCGCGAGCGCGAGTTCTTGATAGATCATCGCCACGCCGGACTTGCGCGCGTGCAGCGGATTGCCGGGAACGTAAGCCGTGCCATCGAGAAACATCTGGCCCTCGTCCGGCGGAATCGCGCCGGACAAAATTTTCATCAACGTGGATTTGCCCGCGCCGTTTTCGCCGACAAGCGCCATGACTTCGCCGGGCGCGACGGACAGCTCCACGCCGCGCAACGCCTTCGTCGCGCCGAAGCTCCGGCGCACGCCGCGCATTTCGAGTCTGGGAGCAGAATTCATGGGGATAATCTTAAGCGCGTGAAAATTTTTGGCGAAAGAATTTTTTATTCTTCTGGCAAGGGCTAGGCCGACTGAATGGCTACGGATACACCGCGCGGTAAAAGCGGAATGGAAAATTCGTCGCCAGCACGTCGGTATATTGCATTGTGCCGAGCGGGCCGGTGAGGTTGGTCAGCACCGGTTGCCACGCGGTCAGATTAGTCGAGGCATCAATGCGCCAAGTGGTGTTGGACAGGCTTTGCAGGGTGAGTAGAAAATATTTCTTCGACAACGTGTTGGATGCGGATAACTGGTAGGCGGGGCGGACGATAACCGAGAAACTATTCGTGACACTCACCGGCGGCAAGCTTTCGTCATCAACTTTCACAGACAAAATATTCGTGCCGATGGCCGGGTGTGTGTTGGTCCAGGTGATTAATCCGTTGGTGGCCACGATGGCGTTGGTGGACGCGGCGGTGAGCGCAAAAATATATTTTGCTGCGGGCGAAAGACTATTCGTAGCACTCGCGCTTGCAGAAAAATTTTGTCCGGCGGTGATGGTCTGCGTGGCGGGCAACGTGAGGACGGGAAAAGTGACCACAGAAATATCGTCCACATACCACCCGGCAGCGTTGCCAAAGCTACCGACGCCCGACTCGAAATGAAACGCCGCGCGCAAGGTTTGGCCGGTGAAGGCGCTCAAGTCCAAGGAGACATTCGTCCAGCCGCCGCTACTGATGCCGGCCGCGCCCACGCTGATGTTGGTCTTTGAAAGCGTCTGCCATTTGTTCGTGCTGATACTGGTCGAGGTTGTGATGTTGGTGGCGATGACGTTGATGTTGGTGAAGGCGTAGGTGTTGGTGGTGGTGATAATGTTGGTCACTCCGGCAGAGACATTGGTGCTGGTGGTGAAATTGGTTCCCGTGTTGATGTTCGTGAGGGTAATGTAGTTGGTATAGGCGGTGAAGTTGGTGAACACAAAACTGCTGCTCACCTCGACGTAGCCCAGCGCGTTAATAAATTGATACCACTGTGCGAAGCGCAAAGCCGGGCTGCCGGACGGTGGCACAGTGAACGGCGGCGTGACGAGACGCGTGTTTACAAACCAGCCGTAG
Organism: uncultured Verrucomicrobia subdivision 3 bacterium; assembly: GCA_903847285.1. Next base: position 2,463 of record CAINDH010000280.1, read on the forward strand.
TTGCCCGCCAAAACCGTGCCCGCACAATTCGTTCCGGTGTGCGCGCGAAGACCGGCGGTATTGGTGGCGGGGCCACTGGTGGGTTTGCCGATTTGCCAAGTGCCGGTTTCCACCGACCAATCGCTGGGGCTGGCTTCAAAACTTTCAGGGTTGTTCAACACTGGCGTGCTGGTGACGAGCGCCACATCGTCCACATACCAACCGAGGTCATTGCCAAAGCCGCTGGCGCCGGAGATGAAATGGAAGGCCAAAAGTAAATTCGTCCCGGCGAACGCGCCCAGATCAATGGAGGTTCGCGACCAAACACCGCTGCTCGTGCTGGCGGTGCCGCCGACGCTGATGTTGGTGGGCGTGATGCTCTGCCAGTTGGTGCTGCCGACGATTTGCACTTCCACGAAGCCGAGGGCGTTGACGAATTGGAACCATTGCCAGAAACGAAGACGCGGAGATTGACTGGCATCAGGGATGGTCAGGAACGGCGAGCCGTTGTAATTGGTGCAAACGAGGCGGCGGTCCACATTGGCGGGCGCATTGCCGGTCAGGCCGGTGGTGGCGCAACGCGAACCGGCGTAGCTACGGAAACCGGACGCGTTAGTGTTCGGCCCGGTGGTGGGCGAACCAATTTTCCAGGCGGTGTTGGTAGTCCAACGGCTCGCAGCGTTGGTCTCAAAATTATCTACCCATAAAATAGTTTCCGCCCGACTGGCCAGCGTGTCGAGCAGCAGCAGGGCGGAAATTTTGGCGGCCAGTTTCATGGGGCGGGCGGATGCGTCGCCGGTTAATTCTCCGCGTTCAAAATTTTGTCGCGGGCGGTCTTGTAATCATCGTCCGACAACTTGCCGGTCATGTGGTCGTTGAGGAGCGCATCGAGTTTTTTCTTTTGGGCGGCGGAGCGGACGGCTTCCATCTCGGCGGATTTTTTCTGGAAATCAACTCGTGCGCGTTCCAACGCCGCACCGGCAGGATCCACGGTGGTCGAGGCTGGCGTGGGGTCAGGCATGGTGGCCGGAGTCTGGTTTTCCAGCGCGGCGGCGGGCACGTTCGTGTTGGCCAACGATTCGAGCGGCATGAGCACGTTGAAGAATCCATTGGTGTTGCTGCCGTTCTTGGCATTCCGCAATTCGCGTTTGCGTTCGGCCTCCACAAGTTTGTGCTCGTAGTCAGCATCGCTGGCGGCGGCGGCGGAAACGCCGGGCAGTCGCTGGGTTTCCTTGATGGTGTTCTTTGCGGCAAGTTCAGGCGTCTTCAAGACGGTGGGGCGCATCAGGACGATGAGTTCCGAGCGGCCTTTGGAATCGCTGCGCGAGGTGAAGAGATTGCCCAGCAGCGGAATATCGGAGAGGAACGGCACGCCGGATTTGGCGGTCTGCTTGTCAGACTTGATGAAGCCGCCGAGCATCACGGTATCGCGGTCACGGACGGTGATGGATGAACTCAAGGTGCGCTTGAGGGTTTTGGGGACGTCGTTGCCATCAATCTTCGTGAAGCCATCTACGTCGTCAATGTTCTGCACGATGTCCATGCTGACTTCGCCATCGGGATTGATGAACGGCGTAACATCCAGTTCCACACCGACGGACAACTGCGCGTATTGTGAGCTGTTGCCGCCGCCATAGCCGCCGTTGTAATAAGTGCCAGTGACGTAAGGCACGGTGCTGCCCACGAAAAATTGCGCGGCCTTGGCCTGCGAGGTCTGGATGCGCGGGCGCTGGATGATGCTTGCGTGGCTGTCCGATTCCGCGGCCGTGATGGCAACATCATAGTTCGGCCCGATGTTACCGAAATAGCTCAAGCCACCGGGCAGTGAATTGGCGAATGCGCCGCCGTTGGTGCCGAGCGACGAGGTGACTGCCTTGGTCGTGCCCACCACCACGTTGCTGAACGCGCCGGAACCGTAGTTGGTGGTGATGGTCTGCAAAAAGCTGGCGAAGTTCTGGCCGTTGTTGAAGCCGCCGCCGCCAAGAATGTTGCCGCCGAGCGACTGCGGATTCTGTGCCGCCGACACGCCGAGCTTGAAGGTGTTGCCGATGGTCACGTTCATGATGACGGCCTCGATGAGCACCTGCGCGAGCGGCACGTCCAACTTGCTGATGATTTCCTTGATCATCGTCATGTCCTGACGCGTGGCGTAGATAAGCAGCGTGCTGCTACTTTCGTTCGGGATGATTTTCGTCTGGCCAAACAATTGGATTTGGTCCTGACCGCCACCACCACCGCCGGTTGGGCCGCTGGCTTTGTTGATGATGTTTTGCAAGCGCGATTGAAAACTGGTTCCCGCCGCCGGCGTGCCGTTCGGCGTGGCCGTGCCACCGGCGCGTCCGCCCATGCCGCCCTGCTGGTAATTATTTCCGCCGAACCCACCGCCGCCGCCCATGCCCCCGCCGAGGCCGCCGCCGCTGCGATTGCCCAAACCGCTGATGGGCGCGCTGCTTGCGCCCTGACCGATGCTCACCGTGGAACCACCACCGCCGCCGCCGAGGCTGTTCAAGGCAGACGCGATTTCATCCACCTTCGCGTAGCGAATCGGGATGACTTCGGAGATATATTCCGCCGGCACACTCACGTCAATCTGGTCAATCATCTCGAGCATGCGCTTCACGTTTTCCGCGTAGTCACGGATGACGAGGATGCCGTTGTCATCAATCGGAAAAACTGAATTCGGCAGCTTGCCGAACGGCGTGATGAGCGGAACCATCAAACTGGGCTTAACATATTTCAACTGCGTGATGTGCGTGATGTAAGTGCCGAGGTTCGGCAGGTTCGTCGTGCCGGAGCGATCCACCTCGCCACCGGCGGCATTGGCGGCGTCGGATGTCAGTGCCTTCACGAATTTGTCGCCGATGTTAACCACGGAAATGTTGTTGAGCGCCAGCACCGCTTGCAATGCCTGGATCGCTTCCGAGCGCGTCAATGGGGTCTGCGTCTTTAAAACAATTTTTGCCTCCGGCAACGCGGCGCGGAGAATCGTGCGATTCACCAGCTTCGCATATACATCCAGCACTTGATTCACATCCACGCCGGAAAAATCAATCAACCCCGGCGGAATGGTTTCTTCCGGCGGCACGGTGGTGGCGGGCGTTGTCGGCGCGGCGGCGGGTGCGGCCAGCGACTGAGTGTAACGCGGCTGACGCGTGCGCCCGATGCCGGCTCCCGGCGTGGTGGGCGCGGGAATTTGCGCGAGAAGTTCGGAGCCGGTGAAGGCCAGCAGCAATGCGAGCAGGATAGTTTTCATTTTGCCTTTGCGGGTGAATTTTTTGCGGCGGCGGGCGCGGGCGCAGTGGCCGCCGGTTTGGGATTTTTCTGGTAGCTGGCCACGAGCTTGATGTCGGCGCCAAGGCGTTGGCGCGCCGCATCCGGCGTCAACGTTAGATCGCGCACGCGAATCATCGAAGCGCCGGAACCGATCTTATAAAGGAAATCTACGAGCTGTTCCTCCGTGGCGTGGACCTGGATGTTCTGCACCTGCTCCACAAAAAACTGGTTGGTCGTCATCCGCGTCGGCGAATATCTTTCAATACCAAAGCCGCTGGCCGAGGCTTGTGACTGGATGGTGCGCATGAAATTAATGGCCTGATCTTCCGCCGCCACATATTCGCCGTCGCTCTCGAAAACTTGCACCTGCTTTTCAAGCTCCGGCTTTTGCGCTACAGCGGTCTGGTAAGTTTTTAACTTCTGCTGCGCGTCGGTGTAGCGGTTGGTGAGGTTGCCCCAATCAGAAAAGTGCGGCCAGATGAACACCGCGTTCAGCACAATGAGCAGCACGACGCCCACGCCGATGACGAGGCGGCGTTCCATGGGACGGAGGTGTGCAAAAAATTTCTTCATGGCGCGCTCCTCTCCGTGTGCAACAGTTCGGTAGTAAGACTCCAAGTCGTTGATCCGCCCTGCGTGACCGGGTTGACATGGCTGCCGCTGAGCAAATCAAAAAACGGCTGGCCGTTAACCTGTGTTTTTCTTAAGGCTTCATCGAAGTTGAGCAGGGTGTTCACCATGTCCGCCGTGGTTGAACCGCTCAATGCGAGCCGCTGACCTTCCGTGAAGCCCATGCGCTGAACGGTGAGCCCGGGCGGCGTCTGTTGTGCGACAACTTTCCAAACGTCCAGCGCCGCGTATTTCAACTGCGCGCGTTCTTGCAGCACCGCATACTTCGCTTTCAGCTCCACCACGTTGGTGTAACTCTGGCTGATGGCGGCAACCTGCGACTCCACACCATGCGCCTGCCAGCCGCGAAAGCCGACCGCGCAAAAGTAAATTGCGAGGAACACCGCATACGCCGCGCCCGCCCAGCCGAGGCCCGTCAACCATAGCCGGTCAATGAACTGCTGGTGGTAGCGCGCGGAAAATTCCTGCGGCAACAAATTCACTTTTGCATCCGCGTCCGCCGCGCGCTTCGTGGTGCGCAACGCCAGTTCCACCGGGGCGGGTGGCGTGATGACCGTCGCCGTGCCACCGGTGGCCGCGCGCAAAACATTCTCCCACTCCGTCGCGTTCGCCGGATCGGCGACGAGGTTCCACTTCGGCTCGGAAGTCAGCCAGCCTTCGACTTCGCCCGCCATCATCAACAGGGAAAGTTGCTGCTGTAATTCCGCCGCGCGGTCGCCCGCTGCCGGCAGCGTCACAAAACTCAAGCTGCGTAACGCGCCGCCATCACGCCAGGCCACGAGCGCCGCGTTTTGGCCGGACATTGAAAATGGAAACAGCCACACGCCATCACCGGTCGCAGCGACAGCTTCGAGCTGGTCGAGCATCGGCACTTCGAGTCGGTCGGCGAGATAGCCCTCCTTCTCCAGTTTGCCAAGAAATTCTTCCACCGCGCCGCGGGCCGCGAGGATGACCATAATGGTCTGCAAACTTTCCACCGTGCCATCCGCCTTGGCTGCGCTGGAGTGCGTGCCGAGTGCGTGCATGGTCCACACGACTTGCGTAATGGGAATCGGCGAGAGTTTTTCCAACTGCAACTCCACCATGGAAAAAGTTTCTTCCGTGTTCGCCGCCGGCAATTCAATGACGCGGAGAAAAACATTTTCCGGCGGCAGCCACGCGAGGTTCAGCTTGGGTTGCCACAGGGAACTCCAGGATTTGGCGACGAATTTGGCTGGCATCGTCTCCGTGTGCGGCACGCGCTGCTCGCGCGCGAGCACGAAGCTGCCGCCCTTCGCGTCGAACTGCCAGAGGCGTTTCGCGTCCGGGGCGACGTGGAGGAGGTTGCATGAATTCCAGCGAGCCATGTAAAAAAATAGTTAGCGCGTGACGAATTGAGTCTGGTCATCCGCCCCGGAAAGGGACTCAAGATGCTCTTCCATCTGGGTGACGCGAAGGACTTCCTCGATGGTAGTGGTGCCTTCCCGCACTTTTTTCCAGCCGTCGGTGCGGAGCGTTCTCATGCCGTTGGCGATGGCGAGCTGGGCGATGGTCGTGGCCGGCGCGCGGTTCATGATGAGCGGGCGCAACGCTTCGGTGACAATCAGCAGTTCGTAAATACCTTTGCGGCCTTGATAACCCTGCTGGCGGCATTCTTCGCAACCCGCGCCGTGCCAGATTTTCGCCTTGCCGATGTCGGCTTCGGGAAAACCAATCTTGCGCAGGTAATCGTGATCCACATTCTGCTCGGTCTTGCAGTGTTGGCAAATTGTGCGGACGAGACGTTGCGCCTGCACCGCTTCGACGGAAGACGCGATGAGGAACGGTTCAATGCCCATGTCCGTCAAACGCGTGAACGCGCTCGGCGCATCGTTTGTGTGCAGCGTGGAGAAAACCAAGTGACCCGTGAGCGACGCACGGATAGCGATGTCGGCCGTTTCCGAATCGCGGATTTCCCCGACCATCACCACATTCGGGTCTTGGCGCAAAATGTGGCGCAGCCCCATCGCAAACGTCAGTCCGATGTCCGAACGCACTGCAATCTGGTTGATGCCCTTGAGTTCGTATTCGACCGGCTCCTCAATGGTGATGATGCGCTTATGAACCGAGTTGATGGCGGAGAGAAATGCGTAGAGCGACGTGGACTTGCCAGAACCTGTCGGGCCGGTGACAAGAAAAATCCCGTGTGGCTTGATGATGATGTCGCGGATGGCGTCCTCTTCCAATTTTGAAAATCCGAGTTTGTCCAACGATAGAAAAATTTTTCCACGCGTCAGCAAGCGGAGCGAAACGGATTCACCATAAACCGTCGGCACGGTAGAAACGCGGATGTCAATTTCCTCGCCCTTGATGCGGACGTTGATACGCCCGTCTTGCGGCAGACGTTTTTCGGAAATGTTCATTCCGCTCATCACCTTGATACGCGAGATGAGCGCGGCCTGAAAACGTTTCAACTGCGCGGGCAGTGGAATCAGATGGAGAATACCGTCAATGCGGTTGCGGATGCGCAGTTCGTCTTCTTGCGGTTCAAAGTGGATGTCGGTGGCGCGATTCTTGAACGCTTCCCAGATGATCTGGTTCACGAACTTGATGACGCTCGCCTCCTGATCGCCCTCGGTGATTTCCTTGTCCGTGGCAAGTTCGAGATCCATCCCGTCGCCCTCGCCCATTTCGTCGAGCGTTTCTGCGCCGACACCGAAGTATTTTTTGAGCGCCTTTTCGATTTCCGTGCGCGTGGCGAGCGCAAAGCTCACCGGCATCTTCGCATCGAAGCGCACCGCACTCATCATCGCCGCATCGAACGGGTCGCTCGCGGCGATTTGCAAAACGCCATTATTGATGGCGACGGGCATTACGAAAAATTGAAACGCGATCTTGGTGGCAATTTTTTTGCGGACATCATCTTCAATGGTCAGCTTGGCGAGATCAAGATACGGCCAGCCGAGCGCAACGGCGAGGCGCTGCATGAAGACATCTTCGGCCACGCCGCGTTCGCGGGCGACGAACGTGAGCAACGGGTCGGCGGAACCGGCGTCCGCGGCGGCACGCCACGATTTACGCCAGTCGTCGAACTGCGCCGGTGACGCTTCCGCGACCGTCGCGACGAGATTTCTGACCGAGCTAAAGGCCATTTTTGTCCTGTTTGAACATCAAGGGGCGCGAAAAGTTGCAGATTTTGTTGGATTTATCAAACCCTCAGTTCGTTTTGGACCGCTTAGCATAGCTCGCCCCGCTCCAGCCCAATGAACCACCACCATGTAATGCCCGTCGATCCAAACTGGCAATTTGCCTGTGCGCGCCGCTTCTGATAATTCTTTCGGGTGAATTTTTTCATCCAACGTAGCGAATTACGCGACCTTTACGACAAAGTCGTCGCGGGCGAACGCATTTCCGAGGCCGACGCGTTGCGGCTGTTTGAGACGAAGGATTTGAATGCGCTGGGGGCCATCGCCGATTTCGTGCGCGCTCGAAAGAACGGCAACCGCGCCAGCTTCATCATCAATCGCTACATCAACTACTCGAACTACTGCATCCTCTCCTGCCAGTTCTGCTCGTTTGCGCGGAAGAAACGCGATGCGGACGGCTTTGAGCTGACCATCCCGCAGATTGTCGAGAAAGCGCGCGAGGCATTGAAACTCGGCATCACGGAATTGCATATCGTCGGCGGATTGCACCCGTCGCTGCCCTTCAACCATTACGTCGAGATGCTGCGTGCGCTCAAGACGCTGGACACGCGACTCCAGTTAAAATGTTTTACCGCCATTGAAATTCTCCACCTTGCGTGGCTCGCTAAAAAGTCCACTGTTGAAACGCTCACGGAATTGAAAGCCGCTGGCCTCGACTCGCTCACCGGTGGCGGCGCGGAAATTTTTCGCAAAGAAGTCCGCTCACAGATCGCCAAGGGCAAGGAATCTGCCGAGGAATACCTCGAGGTGCATCGCCAATGGCACAAGCTCGGCCAGCGCAGCACTTGCACGATGCTCTACGGCCACGTCGAGAGCTTGGCCGACCGCGTGGATCATCTGCGCCAACTCCGCGCGCTGCAGGATGAGACCGGCGGCTTCACTGCGCTCATCCCGCTCGCGTATCAGCCGGAGAACAATGACATCCCCGTCAAAACGCCGCCGACCGGCTATGATTCACTCCGCACGATTGCCGTGAGCCGCATCTATCTCGACAACTTTCCGCACATCACCGCGTATTGGGTGGGCCTCGGCATGAAGCTCGCACAAGTTGCCTTAAGCTACGGCGCGGACGACATCCACGGCACGATCATCGAGGAGCACATCTTCCACATGGCCGGCGCGACCTCGCCGCAATTGCAGACCGAAACGGACATGATCAAAGCCATTCGCGAAACCGGCCGCACGCCCGTGCAGCGAAATACTTTTTACGAGCCGATTAAAGTTCTGGCGGACACGAACCAAGCCAGCGGCGAAGCCCCGGAGAATTTGGCGCACTCGAAGGTGTTGGAAGGTAATCTGGCGACGGCTTAAGCTTTTTGGCTTCAAATGACTTGTTTTAGCCGTTTTTACACCTATTCCGGTCATTTTTCCATGTGGAGAAATGACTTCCCCACATGGTCGGGTGAGGCAACCATGTGGTGGGCTGACTCAACTACATGGCGGACTTGCCTCACTATGTGGCGGAATGATTTGGTCAGGTGGTGAAGTGACCCGACCACATACTAACGCGAGTCGACAATTTTGAGGTTTTACTTCGCCCCGCTGCCGCTGAACACGGCGGGGACAGTGCGAATGATGATGGCGATGTCCAGCCAGATGGACCAGTTGTCGATGTATTCGAGGTCGAGGCGCACCCATTCTTTGAAGTCGGAAATCTTGTTGCGTCCGCCAACCTGCCACAGGCAAGTGAGGCCGGGCTTGACGCTCAGACGGCGACGATGAGCAAGGTCATTGAAGCGCTTTACTTCGTTCACCGGCAGCGGGCGCGGCCCAACAATGCTCATTTCGCCGCGGAAAATATTGAAGAGCTGCGGGAGTTCATCGAGGCTGTATTTGCGGAGAAGTTTTCCGATCCGCGTGATGCGCGGATCATTGGTGACTTTGAAGACGGGCCCGGTCATCTCGTTCATGGCAGCAAGTTCGTGTTGGAATTGCTCGGCGTTGGTGACCATGGTGCGAAACTTCAAAATCTCAAACGGTGTGCCATTGAGGCCGGACCGTTGCTGCCGGAAAAACACTGGCCCAGGGGAAGTGAGCTTGATAAGCACGGCAATGACGAGCATGGGCAGGCCGACAATGAGAATCCCCAGCAACGAGCCAACGAGATCCATAAGCATCTTGGCGAGCATCTGCCAGGAGGTTTCTGGCGTGGTGCGGAAGACAAGCAGCGGGCTCCCGAACATTTCATCAAAACTGGCGTGGGCAATTTGCGTCGCAAAAAAATCCGCGATGAGCCAAGCCTCGACACCTTCGGTCTCGCAAAGCTGGATGAGGGTCTCGACCCGTTCGAGCTGGGTGTGGCGCGCGCTGACGAGCACGCCGCTGACGGAATGTTCGTGCAACAATTCAATAAGTTGCGGCGCGGAAGATTCGGCGAGGTTGAACTCGGCGGCGATTTCCATGCTGTTGGCGGCGTGGGCGGCCACCAGTTTCCGGAGCCGGGCGATTTCTGTGGGTGTGCCGGCGATGACGATGCGGCGCTTATATTGTGCCTTGGCCAGCCGGCTGCGCAACGCCACCCGCAGCACCTCTTCTTTCAGCCATACGAGGCCGAAGCTGATGATGCCGAAGAACAGCATGACGACGCGCGGCGAATTATTGGATTCTTTGAAGATGAAAAGCAGCAGCACCAGCCCGATGGCGAGGATGGAACAACCTTTGAGCAGCGGCCAGAACATGGAGCTACGCGCGGTAAGCATGGGCCGGCTGTAGAACCCTTGCGATTCCAGCACCAGCGGCGCGGCGGGCACGAGCGCAAAATAGAGCCAAACGACCTGATTGAAGGAATCGGCCGGAATGGTCTCCAGTTTGAAAAAAGGGTGCGCACCCGCGAGTGTTTCGTTGATGAAGCCAACGAACACCGGATTGCTGCGCAAGACGAACGCCAGCCAGAAACTCATCGCGAACACACAGGCATCGGTGAGCTGGTGAATTTGCGTTCTAAATTGGCGGTCGCGTTGCAGCATTTGCTAAATTTATCTACAGATTAAATGGCAAAGGCGCTGGTGTTAACCACCTGCCTTGGGAACAAGTTGAAATTCCGGCACGGTGCTGGCAATCAATTTTTTCATCCGCTCAAACGTGGCTTCCTCTTGACCCGGCGCGCAAATAGCAAAGGCGGAAATGTAAGCCCACCGTTGCAGCGTGCCATGCAGCAACAGATCGCGCGGCATCCACCAGAGTTTCCACTCGTTGGCACTCGCGGTCAGATGGCTGCCATCCACGAACCAGTATATGAACAAGCTGCGGTAGGGCTGCAGCTTGCCGGATTCATCCGGGAACTGCTTGCTGGCAAAAACGCGGTTCACCGGTAAGTCATACGCCATGGGTTGTGTCATGGGAATCATCACCTGCCCAGAGCGCGTCACGTCAATGTTCCAACCCTGTCCCGGCAGACAAATGTCTGGTCGATGAATACTCGTGCGGTCGGTGCCCATGACCACCGTGGTCATCGAGACCCAGAAATTATCTTCGGCGACGTAAGCCCGCACTCGGAAGCTGGTATCCTTCGGCAACACCCCCAGCACCATCTCGGAATTCGTGACAATCGTGGAAGTGTAGCCCGGCACGGATTCCGGCATGAGCACCTCTCGTTTCAAACTGCCCGCCGGCGCGCCGGCCAGCGGACGCGTCTTCACACCCGGCTCGCCGAGGCGCTGGTTGGCCTTCATGTGATTTAATAGCAAGGCGGCAACTCCCAGCATCACGAGCGTCGTCGCTCCGAGAATTTTTTTGGACTTCATCATGGCTGAGTCGGTTGAGGATTTTTGTTTCCCACTTTTTCCAGCCAGCGTCCCAGAAAATAAACTCCGGCGATAGCCACGAGGAAGGTTATAAAACCCGCCTTCGTCTCCACCGCTTTGCCCGCGTCTTGACCGCCAAGTTCCGCCACCATGATGGTAAAGCACAGGCGCAGCACGTTGCCAGCGATGGCCAGCGGGAACGACGAGGCAATTACCACCACCCGCTTCCACGGAGCCTTGAACGTCACAAAACCATAAATCGTCGTCAACGCCAGCAGTGCCGTCAGGCTGCGAATACCGCTGCAAGCGGCCGCCACCTCGTAGGCGAACCGGTGTTGCGCATCAAACAACTGCGTGCCATCACGAATCAAATCAGGCGCGAGGCCAAGATGCGCGATGTGCTCGACGATCCACGAGACCAGCAGGCGCATTTTGAACGCCAGCCAATCCGTGCCCGCCGCCGGCACGCAAAACGCCAAGAGAAAAAACGGAAATAAACTGGCCCGCAGCCAGCGGCGTCCCCACGCCAGCCCGGTCAAAGCATAAAGCCCGAGCAGAAATGAAATCATCGAAAGTCGCGGCTGCTGGATGACGTAGCCGGCTAGATGTAATAGCAGTGCCCCGGCTACCAGCAACAACCCCGGCCACCAGACATCCCGCGCGGCAGCGGACAGCTCCGCACGCTTCCACCAGAACAGCCCCAGCACCACAAACGGGATGAAAACACCAAACTGGCTGTCCGATTCCGCCGGCGTGTAAGCATCGAACACCCACGAAAAAATCGAGGGTGTGTCCAAATAGCCAAAGGTGGAATTGCCGAGCAGGGCGAACAGCGACGTCCACGCCGCCGCCAGCCCAAAGAAGAAAAATTTATTTGGCAACGCCGCCCATTCCTCGCGACAGCGCAGCGCCAGCATCACCATGCCGGCAATCACCCCCGCGCCAAAACAGGGAACCGGCCAGGCTGCGCCGCGATACTCCGGGCTAGCCGCATACACGATGGCAAACGCGATTAGCGCCACGAGGGGGATTTCATGTGGCCATAAAATTCCTAGGATTGGCGGCTCGTTTTTGGTTTTGTTCGCGGTTACAGACACAAGGTTGCGAGACTGAGATAGCGGAACGGCGGGGATTGCTCAAACAAAAACACTGGCACGACATTAATATATCTTTGACAACCGGGCGAAATCCCAAGCGTCACAACGGGAATTTTTTCAAGCCGGTGCGCTGGAGGAAAAAATTCCCAAGGAACAGCGGATTGTTCCGCAGGTAGCGCCTGCCCAGCCGGCGCGGCTCGCTGCACAGGCGGTAAAACCATTCCAAACCAGAACGCTGCATCCAGCGCGGCGCCTGCTTGGTGCGCCCGCTGTGAAAATCAAATGCCGCGCCCACGCCAAACATCAGTGTCGCGTCCAGCTTGGGCAGAAATTCCGCCATGAACCGCTCCTGCTTGGGCGTGCTCAAGCCCACCCAGAAAATGTCCGGCCGGTTCGCGGACACCTGCGCCTGCAAACGTTTCACCTCCGCCTCATTCAGCGCGCGGAACGGCGGCGTGTAAGTCCCGGCCACTTGCAACTTTGGAAATCGTTCCTTCAACTTTCGCGCCAGTAATTCCGCCACGCCGTCTGCCCCGCCATAGAAAAAATGTTTCGCGCCACTCGTCTCGCTCCACGCGCAAACGTCCAGCATCAAGTCCGGGCCATAGACGCGGCCCATTTCCTTGTGGCCGGCGAGCTTGCCCGCCCAAACCATCGGCATGCCATCGGGCGTGCAGAGAAACGCGTCGTTCAGAATTTTTTTGAAGGCGGCGTCATCCTGCGCTTCCATCACGCCATGCACGCCAGTCACGCAGATGTAGCCTTTGCGGCGCTCGCGCACAGCGGCGGCGCTGGCTGCCAGCGCGGTCTGCAGATTCAGCACGCTGATACCGACCCCTAGGACATTAACACGGTTAGTCATTTACGATTTACGTTTTCGGATTTACGATTTCAGAATTCAGCTGTTGCGTAAATCGTATATCGCAAACCGCAAATCCGAAATGAAATTGCTCGTCTTCGCCCACACGCCGCCGCCGCACCATGGCCAGAGCTACATGGTGCAGCTGATGCTGGAGGGCTTCGGTGGCGATGTGCGTCGCAAAAATTCCACCACTCTGCCCGCGCTTGGTATCGAGTGCTACCACGTCAACGCCCGCTTCTCTCGCGGCCTCGCGGACATCGGCGAATTTCAGGGCGCAAAAATTTTTCTTATCTTCTGGTTCTGCCTGCAGGCGGCGTGGCTGCGCTTGCGTTATGGCGTAAAAAATTTTTATTACGTTCCCGCACCCGGCAAGCGAGTCGCGCTGTATCGCGACTGGCTCATCATGTTCCTCTGCCGCCCGCTGTTCAAAACCGTCATCCTTCACTGGCATGCCGCCGGTCTCGCCAAATGGTTGGAGACAGAAACCACGATTGGTTCACGCGCTACCACCTGGCGCTGCTTTCGTCCGGTGGATTTGAGTATCGTGCTTTCACGCTACAATTTTGCCGACGCCGAAAAGCTGCTCTCGCACAAAATCTGTGTGGTCAACAACGGCATCCCCGACCCGTGTGCGGACTTTGAAACCTCAATCCGCCCAACCCGCCGCAATAGCTTTGCCGCCCGGCAGAAAATTTTTTCTGGCGAAAAAAACACCGCGCCACTCACGGTAAAAATTTTATTCCTCGCACATTGCACACGGGAGAAGGGCCTTTTCGCCTCAGCCGAGGCCGTGCTACGCGCCAACCGTTCACTCGCTGCGCTTTGCCTGCCGTTACGGCTGGAACTCGCCGCCGCCGGCAATTTTGTGACTAACGAGGAAAAGGCAGAGTTCGACCGTTTGTCGCAATCGACAGAGTTCGCCGCTGCTGTGCGGCACGTCGGCTTCGTCAGCGGTGAGCGCAAAACGGCACTCTACCGTGAGGCCGACCTGTTTCTTTTCCCCACGCAATACCTTGGCGAAAACCAGCCGGTGAATTTGATTGAAGCGATGGCGTTTGGCCTGCCAATTATCAGCACGCGCTGGCGGTCTTTGCCGGAAATGCTCCCGCGAAATTATTCGGGACTGGTGGCAGATCAAAATCCTGCCGAAATCGCCGCCTCCATTTTGAAAGTGCTCGCAGAAGAAAACGGTGAGCAGATGCGGGCGCATTTCACCGAACATTTCACGCTGGAACGCCATCTCGCGGACCTCGCCGCCGCCATCCGCAGCGTGGAATAGGTTTACGATTGGCAATTTACGATTTACGATTCCGTTCTAAATCGCGGCGGATGTTTAAACCGCTAATCGCAAATGAAACTAGGCCTGCTTCAACTCAACCCGACCGTTGGCGACTTCACCGCCAATCGCGAGAAACTTGTCGCCGCCTACGCGCAGGCTGTGGCGAGCGGCGCGGAGTTCGTGCTCGCTCCGGAATTATTTCTCTGCGGCTACCCGCCACGCGACCTGCTGTTGCGCGATGATTTTGTGGAGGCCAACCTTACCGCCCTCGCGGAAACCGCCGGACAAATCGGCGCAGTTCCGCTTTGCGTCGGATTTGTAGATCGCAATTCCGAGCGTCCCGGCCGCGCGCTTCGCAATTCCGCCGCCGTCTTGCAGCACGGCAAAATCATCTGGCGCACGACGAAAAGTTTATTGCCGACTTACGACGTGTTTGACGAAGACCGCTATTTTGAACCGGCCAAGACCGTCACGCCCCTTGAGTTCAACGGACACAAGCTCGGCATCACCATCTGCGAGGATATCTGGAACGACGAGGATTTTTGGCCCGACCGCCTGTATCGCCGCGACCCGGTCCGTGAACTGATTTTGCAGGGCGCGGAAATGATTTTAAATCTGTCCGCCTCGCCATGGTGCGATGGCAAGGAGCGCACGCGGCTGGAGATGCTGCGCCGCGTGGCGCGCGATGAAAAAATCCCGCTCGCGCAGGTCAACGCCATCGGCGCAAATGATGAATTAATTTTCGACGGCCACAGCGTCGCGCTCGATGCCCACGGCGAAGTGTTGGCAATGGGCGACGGGTTTAAAGAAGACATTTTGGTGGTGGACCTAGGGAAAAGCGGAAAGCGGAAAGCGGAAAGCGGAAACGAATTTCCTGCGCGCGAAGAACTTTTATTTTCTGCGCTCTCGCTTGGTATCCGCGATTACGTTCGCAAATGCGGTTTCAAATCCGTGTTACTCGGCTTGAGCGGCGGGATTGATTCCGCGCTCATTGCCGTCCTCGCGGCAGATGCGCTCGGCGCGGAAAACGTCTGGGGCGTGGCCATGCCTGCACGCTATTCAAGCGAAGGCAGTTTGACGGACGCGGCGCAGCTCGCCAAAAATCTCGGTCTCCGTTACGACGTTTTGCCGATTGAACCCGCGTTCAAATCTGTCGAGTCGCAGCTGCAAAAAGTTTTTGCGGGAACCAAACCGAACGCGGCGGAGGAAAACATCCAATCGCGACTGCGCGGTGTGACGTTGATGGCGCTCTCGAATAAATTCGGCGGGCTGGTGCTCACGACCGGGAACAAGTCTGAGATGGCTGTCGGCTATTGCACGCTTTACGGCGACATGAACGGCGCGCTGGCACCCATCGCCGACGTGTTGAAAACAGACGTTTACAAAATCGCCAAATGGGTGAACCGCGGAAAAGAAATTATACCGTCTGATTCCATCACCAAGCCGCCAAGCGCGGAGCTGCGGCCCGGCCAGAAAGATCAGGATTCGCTGCCGCCCTACGAAATTCTCGACGCCATCCTCGATCTCTACGTCGTGAAAAATTTGGGCAAGGCGGAAATCATTTCGAGCGGATTCGACGCGGCGGTGGTCAATGATGTCGTGAACAAGATCAATTTCAGCGAATACAAACGTCGGCAGGCCGCACCCGGCCTGAAAGTTTCCCCGCGCGCGTTCGGGATGGGCCGGCGGATTCCCGTGGCGCAGCGGTTCAAGACGAAGGTTTGACAGTGCATAATTCTTTGACCAGTCTTGGCGGCGTTCGCGCCCGATAATCAAAAGGAAACAGAAACAATTTTGCCGAAAACGACATGAAGTTTTCCATCATCACGCCCAGCTTCCGCAACTCTGCGTGGCTCAAGCTGTGTATCGCCTCCGTGGCTGACCAGCAGGGCGTCACACTCGAACACATCGTGCAGGATTCTTGTTCGGATGACGGCACGGGCGACTGGCTGCCACAGGATTCCCGCGTCCAAGCCTTCATCGAAAAAGATTCCGGGATGTATGATGCCGTGAACCGGGGCTACCGCCGCGCCTCTGGCGACATCCTGGCGTATCTGAACTGCGATGAGCAATACCTGCCCGGCGCGCTGAAGGCCGTGGAAGAATTCTTTGAGAGAAATCCCAGCGTTGAAGTCCTCCTCGCTGGCAGCATCGTAGCCGACGGCGATGGAAAATATATCTGTCACCGCCACGCGCTGGTGCCCAGCCCGAACCACGTCTGGTATCGCTTTTCCGCCCTGACCAGCAGCATCTTCATCCGGCGCAAAGTCATCACCGAACGGCAGATTTTCTTCGACACCAAATGGCGCGACCTTGGCGACTTTCATTGGATGCTGGCATTGATGAAAGCCGGCGTCCCAATGGCGGTTTCCGACACTTTCACATCTGTGTTTGCGGACACCGGCGACAACATGAACCTCAAGCCAAACGCCATCCGCGAAAAAAATGAAACGGCGAAAATGATTCCCGGCTGGGTGAACCTGCTCAAGCCGCTCTGGATTTTGCAGCACCGGTTGCGCCGGCTGAGTCGCGGCCATTTCCGCCTTCAGGCCACGAGCTACGCAATCTATACCAAGGCCAACCCGGCTCAGCGCGTCACGATCGACGTGCCCCAGCCAACCGCGGTGTGGTGGAACCGCATCTGACGCGGCATGAAAGTCCTGCTCTCGACTTATTCCTGTTTTCCCTGCCAGACCTCCGAGCCGGGCAACGCGTGGCGCGCCATCAACGAGGCACTCAAGGAACACGAAGTCTGGGCAGTCATCGCCGACGCGCACCGCTACCGCGAACTCACCGAGCCGGTGCTGCAAAAAAATCCGCTGCCGAATTTTCATCCCATCTTCCAACGGCTGCCATCCGCGTATCAATGGATGAGCGACAGCCCCAAGACGACGGCCATTTATTATCACCTCTGGCAGGAAGGCCTACGCCGCACTGTGCGCGACCTGCATCAGCAAGTGAAATTTGACCTCGTCCACCACGTCACCTATGGCCGCTACTGGACCCCGAGCGGACTACGGGAATTAAATCTGCCGTTCATCTGGGGGCCCGTCGGCGCCGCCGAAACGCCGCCGCGCGAATTTGTTGCCGAACTGCCGTTGAAAAATCGTTTCACCGAAGCCGCGCGCGATGCGGCTCGGTATTTTTGCGAGAAAACTTCCGCACTCCGCAACACCGCCGCCGCCGCGACCATCGCAATCGGCGTGACGCGCGAAAGTTGCGACGCGCTGAAACGCCTTGGCGCACGGCGCGTCGAACAGATGCCGCAAATCGCGCTCACGGACGCCGACCTCGCGCAATTTGCCGCTTTGCCCGCACCACCGCCCGGCCCGCTCCGCGCAATTTGCATCGGCCGGCACGTTCACTGGAAAGGATTTTATCTCGCCATCCGCGCCTTCGCCCAGTTCGCCAAAAATAATTCCGAAGCCGAACTCTGGATCGTGAACGACGGCCCGTTCCGCGGTGAACTGGAAAAGGCCGCCGCGCAAACCGGCGTCAGCTCCCGCGTAAAATTTTTCGGCACGCTGCCGAAGTATTCCGACGTTTTGGAAAAGCTCGGCCAATCGCACGTCCTGTTGCACCCAGCGTTGCACGAAGCCTTTGGTAACGTCTGCGCCGAAGCGATGGCCGCTGGACGCCCCGTCGGCTGCCTCGACATCGGTGGCCCCGCCTCGCAAATCACACCGGAGACAGGTTTCGCCGCACCCGCCACGAACCCAACCGAGGCCGTGGCTGCGCTCGCAAAATTTCTAGAGCGCATCGACCGCGACCGAGCGTTGCTGGCGCGGATGTCCGCGGCCGCGCAAATTCATGCGCGGGAACATTTTTCAATGAACGTGATCAACGCGCGGATGAAAACATTTTACGCCGAAGCCGTGGCCGAGCATCGTGCATAAACTTGAATTAGGGTTGCGGCCATCAAGTCAGACTGATCTCAGATAGCGTGCGCTCCGCTGGAAAAGATTTCCGACCTGTTTTTTAATGGCTGGCGGCAGCGAAATCATGCTGGCAAACTATTTCCCGATGAGTGACGCAGCGAATTACAACGCGTATTGGCAGAGCGGAACGCACACCACCAAAGAGTGGCAGCCGGAATATTTCAAAAAACATTTCGGCGTGCTCGGCGGTCGGCGGCGGGTCTTGGACTACGGTTGCGGCATGGGGTTCGGCTACCAACGCCACTTGGTCGGGTGTGTGAATAAATACGTTGGCGCGGACATTTCTGACGTGGCCGTGGATGCCGCTATCCAACGCGGCTTGGAAGCCGTCCGCATCGCGGAAAACAGCACCGTGCCGTTGATCGAGAATTCCTTTGATGGCGCCGTTTGCTCGGAAGTTTTTGAACATTTGTGGGATCCCTTGGCCGCCGCGCGCGAACTACACCGCGTGCTTGAGCCTGGTGGCGTGCTGGTGGCAAGCGTTCCCAATTTTGGTTACCATCCTTGGCGACTCATGGCGTTGCTGCGCGCACAAGTTCCCATGGAGGCAGATATCAATCGCTTTCGCGGCGTGCACATCCGGTTTTTTAGTTTGTATATGTTCCGCCGACTGCTGCTGGAAGCGGGCTTCAAAGATGTGCAAGTCCGCGGCTGGTGCAACTCCAGTATCTTTGACGCGTTCTGGTGCGCGGGACCGTATTCAAAGATTGCCTACTGGTGTCACGATCACGTTCCGCGTCCGTTGCATCTGCCGATTCTGGGCCGCTGCTTCCCCTCGGTTTTTTCCGAACGTCTGATCGCGTTTGCCACCAAATGAGTCACGGGACAAAAATCGCCCTGATCGCCACTGTTTTTAACGAGGCCGACAATCTTTCACGCTGGTGGAATTGCCTCATGCAGCAGACGGTTTTGCCGGATGAAATTGTCATCGTGGACGGCGGCTCGCGCGACCAGACTTGGGAAATTCTCCAACAACTTGCCAAGCAATCGCGCGTGCCGGTGAAACTGGAGCAGCGCCGTTGCAACATCGCTGGCGGCCGCAACCGGGCGATTGCGCTGACGGATGCGGACATCATCGCCGCCACCGATGCGGGCAGTTTTCCCGAGCCAGAATGGTTTGCCGAAATCACGCGACCGCTGCGGGAAGATGAAAAACTGGATGTGACCGGCGGACTGAACGTGTCCAACGACACCTCACCATTTCAAAATTTTCTCGCGCAACTTGAGCCGCGCGTGGAGACGGGCGTGTCGAGCGATGGCATTCATCCTTCGTCGCGCAACACGGCCTTCCGGCGTTCGGCGTGGGCAGATGTGGGCGGCTATCCTGAATGGCTTACGCTTGCGGGCGAGGATGCGTTGTTTACGCACGAGCTACAAAAAATCGGGCGGATTTTTTTTTATAACCCCAAGGCCATTGTGCATTGGTCGATGCGCGAAACGGCGGCGGATTATTTCAAACTGCTTTATCGCAATGCCTACGGCGCGGCGGAGGCGCAAATGTATTGGCCATATTTCCGGCAGCGTCTCATTATTTCGCTGTGTCCGCCGCTGCTGCTGCTATCGCGGCATCGCCTTCGGCATTTCAAATTCCGCTACCAGAAAAATTTTTCCAGCGCGCACGGCTGGGTGGCGGGAAAAATTTCCGGTCAGCGTCCGCCGCCGGGCTGGCGGCGCGTTGGTGGAATTTTATTAAGCCCGGAGGCGCTTCGCCATCACCACCATGAACGCTGAATCGAAACCAAAAGTTTTGCTGGCCACGCCGGGTGCTTGGTATCTCCGCCAGACGGCGAAAGCGTTTGAAACAAGATCGGCGCTGGCCGGGCTTTGGATTTCGGACAAAAATTCGACGGGCGTTTCCACCCAGCTCTATCGCCGTTGCTGGCCGTATCATCTGGCGATGACGCCATTCTACCGGGTTGCGCCGCAGATCTGGATCGAGCGCGCCAGTTATTTCAATCTTCCCTTCTGGCGGGCATGGTTTAATTCGCAAGCCTTGCCAACAGCCAACATCATCCACGCCACGATGGGCTTCGCCACCGAGCCTTTTGCCCGCGCCGAAAAGAGTGGCGCGCTGAAAGTCGTGGACTGCCCGAACAGCCATCCCACAACCTACTTCGGTCACTGGCAACGCGAGTGCGACCTCTGGTGCCCCGGCGAAAAAGTGCCGATCCCGCGCTGGATGTTCGCCCGCATGAACCGCGAACTGGCGCAGGCCGACGTGGTTTTGTGCCCGTCACTATTCGTCCGCGACACGATGCTGGCCAACGGCATCCCGGCGGAAAAATGTTTTGTCAACCCGTTCGGCGTGGACACTTCAGTTTTCAAGCCACGCATCGCCGTGCCGGAAAAACCCCGCTTCGTCACCGTCGGCACCATCTGCCTCCGCAAAGGCCACCAGTATCTTTTCCGCGCGTTCGCCGAGGTTAAGAAAAAAATGCCCTCAGCTGAACTCGTATGCGTTGGCGACCTCAAGACGGATTTCCGCCGCGAATGGCCGCAATGGAAAGATACCATTACCCACATCCCCAGCCTGCCCCACCAGCAACTTGCGGAACTGCTCGCCGGCTGCACAGCCTTCGTCATGCCCTCATTGGAGGAAGGCTTTGCGCGCGTGTTGTCTGAGGCGATGGCCGCCGGGCTGCCGCTCCTCGCCTCGTATGAGAGCGGCGCAACGACCTTAGTGCAAGACGGCGTGGAAGGCTTCATCATACGCCCCCGCGAACCGCAGCACATTGCGGAAGCCATGCTCCGCGTCGCCACCGATCGCGTGCTGAACCAACGGATGGGCGAAGCTGCCCACAAAAAAGGCGCGGAGAAAAACACTTGGCAAGACTATGGCGACCGGCTGCTCGACGAATACAGTGCGCGTCTGGCCCGATGAATCAAATGAGCCGAACAAGCCTTCCCAGCCAGAATTTCATTGGCCACTCCACGCCACCCGGCGTAACCTTTGCCGCCAGACGTCAAAAATTATGAACCTAATTTCGTCCGCAACTTTATTGTTTCAGTTCCGCGCATGAATCCGCTTCCTTTCATCCGGGGCAAACTCCGCGAACGGCGCGCCGCCCGCGAACGCGCCGCCCGCCGCGCGGGTTACACGGGCTCCGCTCCAGAAATTTCACGCGCCGACTGGGCACAAAGTTTGTCCGACCCCACGGCGTTTTACCTGCGCGCCGTTGAATTTTTTGACCGCAGCCTGCCGGAAGAATTTCGCGCCCACCGAAGTTATTTCACACAGAACGGGCGGGGCTTCGGCGAGGACGCGTTCCACACGCAATGGTTTCTGCTCTTCCGCGAATTTCGTCCCAATAGTTTTCTGGAGATCGGCGTGTTTCGCGGACAAAGCTTGAGCCTCGCAGCGCTGTGCGCACGGCAGTTCAAACTCGACAGTTTTGTGCAAGGCATCTCGCCATTTTCATCCGCCGGCGACGCCGTTTCCAAATACGCGCGCGGCGTGGATTACCATACGGACACACTGCAAAATTTTTCGCATTTTAATTTGCCCGCGCCTGCGCTGCTCAAGGCCTATTCCACGGACGCGGCGGCGGCGGCGCTGATCGCCTCACGCGCTTGGGACATCATCTACATTGACGGCAACCACGATTATGAAATCGCGAAGGCGGACTGGGAACTATGCACGCAACACGTCCGCCTCGGCGGCATCATCGTGCTGGACGACTCCGGCTTGAGCACCAAGTTTCAGCCGCCCGCATTCGCGACCGCCGGGCATCCCGGCCCGTCGCGTCTCGCCACTGAAATCAGCCGCGCGGCGTTCACAGAAATTTTACAGGTCGGCCACAACCGCGTCTTCCAGAAAAATTCCGCTTGAGAATTGTCCTGCTCACCACCGACAGCCGCGAACACTACGCTGACTACGCGAATCCGCAGCCGTATTTCGGCACCGCCCCGGCGGCGCTGCTGCAAGGCTTTGCCAAATTACCGGAGGTGGAAATTCACATTGTTTCCTGCCTGCGCCAGCCCGTCACCTCGCCGGAAAAAATTGCGCCGAACATTTTTTACCACGCGCTCGTGGTGCCGAAAGCGGGCTGGATGCGGACGTTTTATGCCGGCTGTATCCGCGCTGCGCGAAAAAAAATCCGGGAAATAAATCCCGACCTCGTCCACGGTCAGGGCACAGAACGCGATTGCGCGTTGAGCGCGGTTCGGAGCGGTCTTCCGAACGTGCTGACCATCCACGGCAACATGCGGCTGGTTGCAGAAGTAAACGGCGCGCGACCATTTTCATTCCTGTGGCTCGCCGCGAAGCTGGAGCGGTTCACGCTGCCACGCACGGATGGCGTGGTGTGCATCACGAACTACACGCGCGCCGCCGTGGCCGGACTTGCGCCGCGCACCTGGGTGCTGCCGAACGCGGTGGACGAGGAGTTTTTCCACGTCCACGCCGCACCGGATGCCTCCGAGCCGCCGGTTGGCTTGTGTGTGGGAACCATCTGTTTGCGCAAAAACCAAAACCAATTCATCCGCGCGCTGGATGGGCTGGCCGCGCGGAAAAAATTTAAACTCATTTTTCTCGGTGAGGTGGCGGACGACGACTATGGTCGAGAATTTTTGGAACTCGTGCGGGCGCGGTCATGGTGCGAGCACGCGGGCTTCGCAGGCCGTGCCGACTTAAAAAAATATTTTGCACGCGCCTCGTTTCTCGCGTTACCCACGCTGGAAGATAATTGCCCAATGACGGTGCTGGAGGCGATGGCGGCGGGAGTTCCGGTCATGGCTTCCGCCGTGGGCGGAGTTCCGGATTTAATTGAGCCGGAGACGACGGGGCTTTTCTGCGACCCACAAAATCCGGAAACCTTCAGCCAACAGCTCGCGCGCTTGTTGAATGATTCTGCGCTGTCTACCCGGCTTGCGGCGGCGGCGCGAAGTGCGGCTTTAAAAAAATTTCACCCCGAAGTCGTGGCGCGGCGGCATCTAGAAATTTACCGCGAAGTGCTGCGGCGTTGAGGTGCGGCCGCGCAAACTTGTGCGACAAACCTTTTGCCATCCGTCCACTTACCCGCTAAACGTTCCGCCGCCGAAATGAATAAACGCGCCGTCATCCAGAAAATCATCGCCAAACTCGCGGGCGAATTAGAAATATACTTACGCGCTGCACAGTTCTCGCGTGCCGAGGCCACACACGAATCCAACAAGGCCGAGAATAAATACGACACGCGCGGCCTTGAGGCATCTTATCTCGCGCGCGGTCAATCGAAGCAGGTGGCGGAAATCGAGTCAGCCATCGTAGATTTTCAAGCACTCACAGCCAAGAAGTTCACTTCCGGCGACGCCATCGCTGTCGGCGCACTAGTGGAACTGGAGATGAGCGGCGAAAAGAATTTTTATTTCCTTGGCCCCCGCGCGGGCGGCACGGAAATCATCCACGACAAAAAAGAAATTCTTGTCATCACCCCGCAGTCACCGCTCGGCGAACAGCTTGTTGGCAAAAAATCCGGCGAGGCGGCGAAGCTGAAGCTCGGTAAAGAAGTCCGGCCAGCTAAAATTGTTGGTGTTTTTTAGGGCAAAGTGCCTTGTCGCTCACAGGTGCCGAAGCAGTGCTTGATAAACGTCCACGGATTCCATTTCCGCCGCACCAAGGAATTCTTTTTGCTGCGTGATGAAGACCGGCCAGTCTTTTTTGTTCTCTGGCCGACGACCGTGCGAGCCTTTCACCAGCTTTGCGTCGAGTGGAATCACATCCATCAACATGCGAAAGCCGAATTTCTTTTGGAGCAACCGCCAAGCAATTTTTAATTTCGGAAACGGAATTTTTGGATCCAGAAACAATTCCACCGGGTCGTATCCTGGCTTGCGATGGATGTCCACCGTCCGCGCAAAATCCGGCGCGCGCGCGTCATCGAGCCAGTAATAATATGTGAACCAAGCATTTTCCTTGGCGACGGCAACCAAATCTCCCGTGCGCGAATGTGTAATGCCGGCGGCTTTTTTCTCCGCTGCACCAAGAACTTTTTCCACTCCAGGTGTTTTTTCAAGAACAGCGCGCGCAGATTGTTCCAGCGACTTGTCATTAAGATAAATGTGCGCCACCTGATGGTCGGACACGGCAAAAACTTTACACGCGCCCGCGTCGAGAATTTCCAAACCGAGCTCCTCTTTTACCGTGAGCCAGCCTTGCTCGCGGAAAATACGGTTGAGGTGGACGGGCGTGTCCACGTTCGTGATGCCGTATTCGGACAGGAGAACGATTTGCACGCCACGCTGGGCAAAGAAATCAATCAGATCGCCGACGATGGCATCAATGGCGCGCAGGTCAGAAATGATTTGTGGCAACGCGCTGCCATTTACATCTAAAACGCCTTGTCGTTGGAGGTTGTAATCAAGGTGCGGCAGGTAAATCAGATTCAGCGTGGGGGAATATTTATTTTCTATCCACTTCGATGACTCGGCAATCCAGCGCGTCGCGCAGTCTGGTTTGCCTTGCGGCGAATCGATTCCCGCCGCTGGCCCCCAGAAACCAAAGAAGGGGAATTCGCCTAAATCTTTTTTAATCTCCTCCCGAATGGAATACGGCCACGCGTATACGTCGAAAAATTTCCGGCCGTCTGCCGGATACATCGGGCGCGGCGTGATGGAATAATCCACGTCCGAATACATATTGAACCACCAAAAGCAATTCGCGCCGGTGGCGTGCGGATTCTGGAGGCGCAGCGCGTCCCAAATTTTTGTGGCTTGGACGACGTGATTAGATTGCTTCCAGAAATGGATTTCGGAAAGCTCGCGATTGAACCAGCCGTTGCTGACGATGCCGTGTTCGCCCGGTGTTTTGCCGGTCAGATAATTCGACTGCGCGGTGCAGGTGACAGCGGGAAAAGCGGGCTGGATGTGCGTCATTGCGCCACGCTTCACGAACGCCGCGATACGCGGGGTGTGTTCGCCAATGAGGGCTTCGGTAAGGCCGACAACGTTGATGACGGCGAGGCGCTTCATTGTCAGCGGGCACGCAACTCTTGGATCGCGGCAATGATTTTCTCTTCAACCATCTCGTGCACTTCCACGCCTCGCCCGATTTCAGAAAGTAGCGTGACGGTCAACTCGCCGCCAAGATGTTCACGGAATTCTTCAAGGCCGGCGAGAACAGCGAGACGGTTGAAGTTATCGGCATTCAGCAGTTCATCAGCGAATAGTCTAAAGCCAAGTTGCTCCAGCAGTTTCAAAATTCGCTCGGCAGAAGCGGCCGTTAGCAAACCGAGGTTGCGTGAGTAAACCACGTCGAGCGCGATACCGATAGCGACGGCATCGCTGTGGGAAATTTGAAAACGCGACAACTGCTCCAGTTTGTGCGCAGCCCAGTGGCCAAAATCCAGCGGGCGCGCGGAGCCCATCTCGAACGGGTCGCCACTGGTGGCAATGTGTTCCAGATGTAACTCGGCACAGCGGCGAATGAGATGTTTCATCGCGCCAGATTCGAAGGCGGAGAGTTTTTGCGCATCGCGTTCCAGTTCGCCGAAAAATATTGCGTCGCGGATACAGGCGACCTTTACGGCCTCAACGTAGCCGCCGCGTTTATCTGGCGTGGCGAGCGTGGCGAGAAAATCGAAGTCATTAATGACGGCAAACGGCGGCGCAAACGTGCCGATAAAATTCTTTTTGCCAAAGGCGTTCAACCCATTCTTCACACCCACGCCGGAATCAGCCTGCGAAAGCGTCGTCGTTGGAATCCTCACATGGCGCACGCCGCGATGCGCGGTGGCGGCGGCAAAACCAGCAACATCCAGCAGCGCGCCGCCGCCGATCGCGATGAGATACGAGTGGCGGTCAATGTGGTGGCGGTCAATGTGCGAATGGATTTCGCTGACGATGATGGGGGAGTTTTTCGCGGTTTCGCTGCCACAGACGAAGAGCGGCGGACGGACAAGCTGGGCTGTGGCAGCGTGTATGGAAAAATAGTTTCCAATTTGCATTTCTAGTTCCGGCTGAGCCTGCGCGAGGGAGTCTTCGAGGACGACCAACGCTTTACGCGGCGTGCGGTCAGCAAGAACATCGCGCAGAATCAAATTATCCAGCGCAAAGATGTTTTCGGTGAAGAAAATGCGCAGCGGCCAATTGACTTGAATGGAACGTTCGATGACGGACACGGGCTTAATCTGAAACGCCCGGCAGGTATAAGCGAGAAATTATTTGTTCAATGCGAGTCCGTCGGTTCCGCGGGAATTCTCATGTGGTAGAACGAGCGATACACGAACACGAGCGCAACCAGGAAACACACGGAGCCAATGATGATAGAGAGATGCGAGTCGGGATTTTTCTTTTTCAATTCCACCGCGATCTCCACGGCGAGCAAACCGAAGAGCGTGGTGAATTTGATGATGGGATTCATCGCGACGGATGAGGTGTCTTTGAACGGATCGCCAACGGTGTCGCCTACGACGGTGGCGGCGTGGAGCGGCGTGCCCTTTTTCTTCATGTCCACTTCGACAATTTTCTTGGCGTTGTCCCACGCGCCGCCGGCGTTGGCCATGAAAATCGCCTGGAACAAGCCGAAGAACGCAATGCCGATGAGGTAGCCGATGAAAAAATATGGATCGAAAAACGGCAGGCCAAGTGCGAAGGAAAAGACGACGACGAAGATGTTGATCATACCGCGTTGCGCGTAACGGGTGCAGATCTCCACAACTTTTTTGCTGTCATCGAGCGAGGCGGTGTGGGCGTCGAGCTTCATATTTTTCTTGATGAAGACGACCGCGCTGTAAGCCCCGGCAACAACGGCTTGCGTGCTCGCGCCGGTAAACCAATAAATCACCGCGCCACCCATGAGCAGGCCGAAAATCACCTGCGGATTCACGAGGCTCAAGTGCGCAATCGCGCCACCGAAAGCCTGTTCGAGCAGCATGATGATGCCGAAAATCATCGTGGTCGCGCCGACAACCGCCGTGCCGATGAGCACAGGTTTGGCAGTGGCTTTGAAGGTATTGCCCGCGCCGTCGCCTTTTTCCAATTCATGTTTGGCGTCGGCAAAATTTGGTTTGAAGCCGAATTCTTTTTCAATCTCCGCGCTGATGTTGGGCTGCGCTTCGATGCGGCTTAATTCATAGACAGATTGTGCGTTGTCCGTGACAGGGCCGAAGCTATCCACCGCAATCGTCACCGGAGCCATCGCTAGAAAACCGAAGGCGACGAGGCCGAAGGCGAAGATGGGCGCGGCGAAGGTGAACTGCGGCGGCATGAGCGCCATGAAGTCATGCTGTTGCGAAAACAAATACGAGACGAACATGAGGCCAAGAATGACGAGGCCCATCCAGAACGCGGAGAAATTACCGGCGACGAGGCCGGCGAGGACGTTGAGCGACGCGCCACCGTGGTCGGACGCACTGGTGACTTCCTGGACGTGGCGCGACTTGGTGCTCACAAAAATTTTCGTGAACTCCATGATGAGTGCGCCCGCCAAAGTTCCGCAGGCGATGATGGCGGAGAGAATCCACCAGAGATTTGTGAGCGGAATACTTGAAGGCACCGGACTGCTGTCTGCAATGGCGCTGTGATGAAAATTTGGATCCGTAATTTCAAAATCACCCAGCAAACATTTGCTCGCGATGAAACAAACGATGATGGAAATGATGCTGGTAATCCACACGAGATCAGTGAGCGGTGCTTCCCAATTAAAATCTTTTTTGCCACCGTAACGCAAATTGGCGAGCACTTTGTTCAAGTAAAATGAAACGAGCGAGGCCACGACCATCAAACTTTGAATCGCAAACAGCCAGAGGATGAGTTTGCCGCAAAGAATCGGCGACGCGACCAACGATAGCGAGAGGAACGCGATGAGCGCGACGCCGGTGACGCCGTAGGTTTCAAAACCGTCTGCGGTTGGGCCGACGGAATCACCCGCGTTATCGCCCGTGCAGTCGGCGATGACGCCGGGATTTTTCGGATCATCTTCGGGCAGGTTAAAAACAATTTTCATCAGGTCGGAACCGATGTCCGCGATCTTCGTGAAGATGCCGCCGCCGATGCGGAGAACAGACGCACCGAGCGATTCACCAATCGCAAAACCGATAAAGCAGGCACCGGCGAGTTGCGACGGAATAAACAGCAAGATGGAAATCATGCACGTCAGTTCCACGGCGACGAGTAGCAGGCCGATGCTCATGCCGGCTTGCAGCGGGATGAACAGCGTGTGGAGCGGATCGCCGCGCAGTGACGAAAAGGCCGCACGGCTATTGGCGATGGTGTTGATGCGGATGCCGAACCACGCGACGCTGTAGCTGCCGAGAATTCCTAAAACCGAACTCGCAAGAATGATCAGGACGGCGCTGGTGGCCTTGCCTTGCAGATGGCCAAAATAATAAATCATGCACGCGGCGATGAGAATCCACAGCGCGGCGAGAAATTTTCCCTGCTGCCACAGATACGTTTTGCACGTCTCCCAAATGATGTGCGAGACATCGCGCATGGATTTGTGGACGGGCAGGGCGCGGGTATTGCGATACTCTATCCAGCCGAACAGCGCGCCAACCGCGCAGATAACGAGGCCTAGATATAAAATCGCGTGGCTGCCAAGCGAGCCGCCGTAAAATAAAACCTGATCGAGCGCGGGCAGGTTAATGTCTGCGTCGCCGGCGAAAACGCTGGCACTACTCCCACACAACGCCAGGAAAATTCCGCCCATTAAAATTGTTCCTTTGTTTTTCATAGGGATAGGACAGGCTGGGCAAGCCGACTTTGATTTTCCAGCAATTTCTTTTGAAATAAGTGGTGAGGCTTGACGATCTATCGCGAATCGCGCTTGCCGGTGTGCGTCGCCTGCCGCAATCTTTCCCGCGATGGCTGAACGTCCTGTCTCAACCTTGAACAAACCTGACGCCGCGCTCGAAGTGACGCTGCGGCCCTCGCTCTTTTCTGATTTCACCGGCCAACCGAAGGTGAAAGAACGGCTGGAAATCGCCGTCGAAGCCGCCAAGCAGCGCGGCGAGGCGCTTGACCACATCCTGCTTTCCGGTCCGCCGGGCTTGGGCAAAACTACCATCGCAAATATTTTGGCGAAGGCGATGGGCGCGAATGTCAAAGCCACCAGCGGTCCGACGATTGAAAAAGCAAGCGACCTCGCTGGCCTCCTGACCAATCTGGAAGAAGGCGATGTGCTCTTCATTGACGAAATCCATCGCCTGCAAAAAACCATCGAGGAGTATCTTTATCCCGCGATGGAAGATTTCAAGTTAGACATCATCATTGACCAAGGGCCGAACGCCCGCAGCGTGCGCCTGAACCTGCCGCGCTTCACGCTCATCGGCGCAACGACGCGCAGCGGCTTATTGAGCGCGCCGTTGCTCACGCGTTTCGGGATGCGCGAGCGGCTGGATTATTATTGCTCGGCGGACTTGGATAAAATTGTTCTCCGCTCTGCGAATTTGCTCAACGTGGAGATTGACCCATCTGGCGCACACGAAATCGCCCGACGCAGCCGTGGAACCCCGCGCATCGTGAACAATCTGCTCCGCCGCGTCCGCGATTACGCGCAAGTGCGGCACGACGGACGCATCACCAAAGAGGTCGCCGACAAAGCGCTCGCGATGCTGGAGATTGATGAAAATGGTTTGGATGAAATGGACAAAAGAATTCTCGAAGCCATCATCGTGAAATTTGGCGGCGGGCCGGTAGGCGTGAATTCGCTCGCCGTCGCCGTGGGCGAGGAGCCGGACACGATTGAAGAAGTCTATGAGCCGTATCTCATCATGGAAGGCTACCTCAACCGCACGCCCCAAGGCCGCATCGCGACAGGGTTGAGCTACAAGAAACTAGGGTTGAAACCGGCGACGGGCATTCAGCAGAGAATGATTTGATTTTTTAACCTGGCCTTTTACTTAAAAAGGTTGCGACCTTACTTCCAGGTGGGAGATTTTTTCAGCAGACCATAGACGTTCAGCCGGTTTGAAAAGGTGGCGAGATAAACCTTCCCGTTCGCGATGGTTGGCGGGCTAAATTTGGCGAACTGGCCGACCGTGTCGCGCGTGCTGTTTTGTTCCGAGTTCCAAAGTTCCCGCGAGACGTTTTGGGCGTTGAAAGCACACAGGATTCCAGAACGGGTCGCCTCATTGGCACTGCCTTCGAGCTGATGAGAGGCCCAGACGATACCGGTGCCGCCCTGACTGCCGTTTGCCGAAATGGACAAAATCCCGCCGGGCGTGCCTTCGGGCGCGGCGGTCTGGCTGACGGCGAATCCCGGCAGTGAAAATTTTCCCGTGGCGCGATTGAATTTGAATTGCCGCAAATAATCTGAGTCCGTAACCCAGATGTAGGCGTAGCTGTTATTCGGACCGTCCCACCAAACCGGCGACCCGAATATTTCGTGCGAGCCGGAGACCGGGCGAAAGGATTGCACGATGTTGTTGTCCGCAGTTGTTCCGCTCAGGCCGCCCATTTTGTCACGATTCACCATATAGAGCGTGCCTTCTTTGCCGCCGGAAAGGGCAAGCTTTGAATTAGGGATCAATAAAATTCCTGCGGACCCAAGGTCGAGGTCTGAATTTTCAAGGTCTTGATAATTAAAAGGTGTGAACCAACTTGCGATATTCAGGCTTTCCCCGTTACGGGTGAGTTTGAGGAAGCTTTCACCACGGTTGATTAGGTCGCGGGGGTTGCCATTGTTGCCGACGGTGCCGTTGGCGACGGAGACATATAGGTTTCCGGCTGTATCCGCTGACAAGCCCTGGCCGGCCATCCAGATACCGCCGCCTGCACCGTCCGGCGTCGTGTTGTAAACCACAGCCTGTTGCAGCGTCGCCGCATCGTAACCGAGCAGCCAGCCGTGATAGGGCCCCCAATCACAGTGCGAGGCCCAACTGATGTAGACAACGCCTTTCACCAAAGTCAGGGCGGAACGCTGGTTCTCCTTTTGCGCATCGAAGGCAATGATGCCGATCAGATTGCCGTCGCCATTGCCGGGAGCGGCGGCGTCAATGACCACCGGGCTGTTGGGACGCTCGACACCGGTGCGGATGTCGAGCGCGTGAAGCTTTTGGATAAATGTGGTTCCAAATTCCAACGTCCGCGCAAGCAGGTAAATTGTTCCCGTCGCGGGATCAATCACCGGCGTGCTGACGATGCCGATGTTTCCGCTGTAGTCGTGATAACTGCCGCCACACGCGCCGGTCATGTCGGTGTTGCGAGGCGGGACGACGCCTTCGCCAAGAAAACTCACCTGCCAGTAAGCGTTGGTGACGGCGGCGGTATCCGCGTCGAACGCATAAACCGAGTCGTTGACCGTCGCCACGATGACCAGATTACGCGCGCCTTTGCCAGGAATGTTCACGGCGGGCGCGATCAATGGCTGGGCATAGATCTGGTCGTCCACATCGCGCGCGAATAGCAGCCCGAATTTGTTCGAATTGACATTCTGCGTGTTGAGAATGGTTTCCCTGAGATTCGCCCCTGTGCGGGCAAGGTTGTTGTGCTGCGTGTAAACTCCCACGCCCGCCCAGAGGGGTGACAGTGAACCGATGAAAAGCGCGATGGAAAAACTGACCGTTGGCAGCCGCACACTCCGCAGATTTGTGGAAAGGTTCATAAAAAATCCTACGGGAAAAACTATACGAGCTTTGCCCCGTGAAAGGCTATGGGGTATTCACCCCATGGCCGAAAAAGGGAATTCAAATCAGACTGCTATCCGGACTGTCAAGTTGGACGATGTCCGCATCGGATTCACCAAGCCCGATTTTTAAAGATGCCACGGCTGAAAAAGATTGAACGCGGTTTTACACTGATTGAATTGCTGGTGGTCATCGCCATCATCGGCATCACATCCTCGCTGCTGCTCACGGCGCTGTCCCGCGCCCAGCAAAAGGGCCAGCAGATCGTCTGTCTTTCCAATCTCAAACAGATCGGCCTGGCTTTTGTGATCTATCTCAACGACCACGGCGATCGGTTTCCCGACCGACGCGACCTGAAAGCCAGGCTGCCCGGCGGTTTTCATCCATGGACGACCTGGCCGCCGTCCGACCCGCGGGCGGGTTGGGCGGCCACGAATTTTTCAAGCGAATGTCCGAACCTCAAAATCTGGTCCTGCCCGGCGTCGGTCGATTCCTCCACCGGCAACGCCCTCCAATCGGCACAGGCTACTTCCTCCGCGAGCAACGCGCCCATCTGCCGTTACTGGGCCTGGCGCTTTGACCGCATGGACGACCTGGCCGCACCCACCATGCTTGAAGATTTTTGGGCGAAATCGGTATCACAAGCCGTCGCTGATCTCCAAGCCGCGAACAACCCGAGCGTCGGTTTCATCAATGGGCCAAGCGACGTTGAATTGGTCGTGGATCCTTATTTTCCAAATACCGTTCCGACCGCTCCCCTCGGAATGTCGGGGCGAACCATTCACTCGGGAGGACGCAACCGCATCTTCCTCGGCGGTCACGCGCAGTTTCTCAAGGATGCGCGCACGCCGTTGCGTTAAAATACGCCGCCGCCGCCCGCCATGAGAACCCAAGCGCAGTTGAAGATTTTATTGTTTGTGGCTGCTCCGAGGCTGTTTGTTTTTGGAAAAAAAATCGCCATCATCCGTCCGCGCTGATGCGTTGTCATCAAACCGCAACGACCCATCAAGGCAAGCCGCCAAAATTGCACGGCTGATGCGTCACTGAGAATCGAATGAATATCCCAGCTTTCCAGCGGCGGCACGCAGCTCTGCTTGATAGAGCGGCGGCAAATCCACCTCCTGCCACGTGTATTTGTCCGTGGCCACGGGCGACCAATTAAGTTTTCCACAATGCCGCCACGCGTCGAGCGCGATGCCGTTGGTAAAGTTCTGCCCCGGCGCGGTCAGCACCACGCAACTGTGTTCGCGCCGCGTGCCGAGCTTGGCCACACCGCGATGAATTTCCAGCGTGTGTAGGTGCAGCGTCATCAATTTCACTGTGAGGGCGTCCGCCCATTGGTAACACAAGCCGCGCGAGTGGATGCCGACGTTGATGAGCGTGTTGTTGAAAGCAGCGGGCGGTGTGACGCGCCATTCTTCGCTGAGCAGTAGCGGATAACGCACAGCGGTGTCCGCTGCACGAAAAGCCTCAAGCGTGTTCACTGATGACGAAAGGCCACACAGATTTTTCGCCAACACGGAGACTTCAGTTTTTTGTTCGCGATCGGAAATTTTTTCCGTCGCGCAGCCGGAAACGGCGGCGACGATGAAAACGGAAAATAAAACCAAGCGAACCATCACAATCGCTTTCAATAAACCGTGGTGCTTTCCTCGGCGGTGATCGGTGCCTTCAGAACATCCGATGAGAGCGTGAATTTCGTGTGGCCGTCGCCGGCACTAACACCCTTGGCGATGATTTTGTAAGTCACGGCTTCTTTCGCCGCGAGTTTGGGGATCAGTGGGAGTGTTACGGTCTGGCCGTCAATCTTGCCTTCTGTGCTGCTTACTGGCGCTAGTTCCGGTGCGACGGTCACGACGACTTGCACATCGGAATCATCTGCCGTTCCTTGGTTCGTCACTTTCACCGTGTAAGTTGTGGTGTCGCCGATGGCCACAGGATCGGGGTCATCGGCTTTTTCCAGCAGGATGGCGGGAATGCCGGCGACGGTGGAGACGCACGCGCTGGTCACGGCGGAAACCTTTTCGCTACTGGCGGTGGCGTTGAAATTCAGGGTGGCGGATTTTTTTGTTTTGAATTTAGCACAAACTTGTTTCGTGGCGTTCGCAGGCAGGTCTTTGATTTGCCAGACGATCGAACCGCCTTGCGCTGCGCCGTCATCAGTGGTCGTGGCGACGATGGCGTCATCAGGAATCGGCAACGTGATGGTGGCGAGTGGCTCGGTGATGTTGCCGGTGTTGTGCAGGTTCAGGCAAATTTTTGCATCACGGCCCAGAACAACTTTTTCCGGCGCGTCGCAATCAATCGCCAGCCCGCCATGCGGTTCCGGGCCGAGGTCCACGACAAAAAAATTGCTGCACGGTTTGGGGATGATGCAGCGCCAGATGCGACCCTTGGAATGAAACAAAAACGAGTAAGCGTGAATCGGTTCGGTGCCCGCCCATTCAACATTCCGAAGGCAGATGGCTTTGCCGTCTTCCCGTGAGGACATGAACGGCATAGTGTTGCCAACGGGAATCTGCCACTCGACGATTTCCGCCGCCAGACCAGCCGCAAAAAAGTCTTCGAGTTCGCCGGTCCAACCCCATTGCTTCAACACCGCGATGAAATCGCCGTGCAATTTTTTATCGCGGAACCGATCGCGCAAATCTTCCGGCGTGTGCATGGTTGGCGCAAAACGCGTCGCGGGATTGCCAAGACGCGTCGCGCGATGATGTTCGGGCGGCGTATTTGTTTGTGCGATAGTAACTGAAGCAAAGACTAGCGTGGCAAAGAAGAGTGCGATTCTGATGTTCATGCTGGCGGCAAGGATTTGGCGACGAGGTTAATTTTTCAACTGTTAATTTCGGACAACAAAAAAGGCCGCCGAATTTCTTCGGCGGCCTTGGTGTCAAATCTGATCAGTAGACGTGCGTGGATTCTTCCGCCGTGATGGCGGACTTCAGCACGTCAGACGTGAGCTTGAAGGAGGTGTGTCCGTCGCCGGCTTTCACGCCCTTGGCCACAATCTTGTAGGTGACCGCCTGTTTCGGTGCGAGGCTCGCAACCGCCGGCAGGGTGACCGTGTTGCCTTCGATGGTGCCTTCGCTGCTGCTCACCGGGGTGAGTTCAGGAGCGATGCTCACGATGACTTGGATGTTGTGGTCAACCGCAGAACCTTGGTTCGTGACTTTGACCGTGTAGGTCGTGCTGTCGCCGATCGCAACCGGATCCGGATCATCCGCTTTTTCAAGCAAGATAGCCGCGAGGCCAACGACCTTCGTCGAACAGCTTGTGGAGACTGCCGCGGCGCAAGCGCCCTTGGCCGTGCCCGCGAAATCAAACGTGCCGCCCGTGGCGCTGGTGAACGTCGCGCAAACATTCTGCGGAGCGCTGGCTTCAACTGAGCCTAGGTTGTAAGTAATCTTGCCACCGTTGACCGTGCCGGAACCAGCAGAGACAACTTCGAGACCAGCCGGAACGGCGACTTCGAGCACCGCGCCAGCAGCAGCGGCGTCACCCGTGTTGGAAACCGTGTAGCAGACTTCAAACTTGCGGCCCATGAACTGTTGTTCTGTGGCTTTGCAAGTGATCGCGAGCACCGGCTGGTGAACCGTGGTCGTGGCGGACGCTTCGGCGCTCACGCCTTGGGCGGAAGTGACTTTCGCGTTGTTCACGAGTTTGCCGGTCGCAGAAGCGGCGGCGGTGTATTTGACTTCTTTGCTTTCGCCGGGGGCGAGGTTGCCGATGTCAAACGAGAGGTTCTGCTTACCTTCGCTAGTCATGCCCGTGGGGAGCATATCCGTGATTTGCACACCAGACAGCGCGCTGCTGCCGTTGTTCTTGACGGTGATAGTTGCCGGAATCGGGTCGCAGATGAGCACATCAGACGGCTCGCTCTTGGCGAGGGTGATGTTTGCCTTCACGACGCGGATGTCTTGGCAGGCAACCGGGTTATAGCTGGCGGAACCGCAGGTGGTCACGACGCCTTCTTCGGCGCTGGCACCATTGACAGTGATGGTCTTGGATTCTTTCGCTCCGAGTGTTCCAAGGTTCCAAGTGGCGCTGCCGTTGGAAACATTGTTGGCCTTGGGCGCGGAATCAGTCGCGGCGAAATTCGCAGTGACGTGATCGCTCACCGTGACGTTTTCGAGCGTCGCATCGGTCAGGTTGCTGACCTTGTAGGTGTAGGCGAACGGCTGGCCAGCGAGAACTTCAGCGGGGGCGGATTTTTCAACCGCGAGACCGCTGCCTTCCAATTTGCCGCTGGGGAAATAGGCAGTGACCGAGCCGGATTTGGCTGGAGCAGGTGCGCTCGCAGTGGTGGCCGCCGGTTTGGCGCTGTATTTTCCTTGTTGCTGGGCGCAACCGGCAAGCAGCACGGCACATCCCATCACGGATACGATTTTTTTCAGATTAACTTTCATAGTGTTTGATTTTCGATTGGCTAAAAATTTCCCGGCGATTCTCGTTCGGCCATTAAGTTCCAATTCGCAATAGCCTAGAAAAAACAGGTCAAATTGCAAGCAGTTAATCCATTTTCCGGATGTATCTGGAAAATCTTTCACCGCCAATAGCAATTTTCTTTCACTCCGCGCCAAATCGGTGTTCAATCTGTGCCGTTTGAACCAACGATTTTGCCGCACGGCGCGCGTCGGCAATTTTTTATTTTTAATTTTGCATTTTTAATTCCACCAATGCCTAAACGCACCGACATCCACAGCGTCCTCATCATCGGCGCCGGCCCGATCATCATCGGCCAGGCGTGCGAGTTCGATTACTCCGGCACGCAAGCCTGCAAAGCCCTCAAGGAAGAAGGCTACCGCGTCATTCTCATCAACTCCAACCCGGCCACCATCATGACCGACCCGGAGTTCGCCGACCGCACCTACATCGAACCCATCACGCCCGAATGCGTGGAGAAAATCATCATCCGCGAGAAGGAAGAAATGAAACGCCTCGGCGCGACCGGCAAACTCGTTTTACTCCCGACTCTTGGTGGTCAGACGGCCCTCAACACCGCGATGGCGCTGAATAAAAATGGTGCGCTCGCCCGGCACGACGTCGAAATGATTGGCGCGAAACCTGAAGCCATCCACAAAGGCGAAGACCGTTTCGCGTTCAAGGAATTGATGCTCCAGATCGGCCTCGACGTTCCTATTTCCGGCGTGGCGCACAACCTGGACGAAGCCCGCGATGTCGCGAAGAAGATTGGCAAGTTCCCGCTCATCATCCGCCCCGCCTTCACGCTCGGTGGCACGGGCGGCGGCATCGGTTACAATCAGGAAGAGTTTGAAGCCATCGCCAAGAACGGCATCGAGCTTTCGCCCGTGAACGAAATCCTCATCGAAGAATCCCTCCTCGGCTGGAAGGAATACGAGATGGAAGTCATGCGC
>CAINDH010000281.1 GCA_903847285.1 uncultured Verrucomicrobia subdivision 3 bacterium
CGGCGTGCCGGAAGAAGAACTCTATCAGGTCTTCAACATGGGCATCGGCATGGTGGGCATTGTCTCGGCCGATAAAGCGGACGCTGTGCTGAAGTTCATCAAGAGCCAAAAGCACAAGGCGTGGATCATCGGCGAAATCGTCAAGGGCAAGGGCATTTCGCGGGTGGAATAGCTTAAGGCCAGAGCCAAACAACTCGGGTTCTGCTTCCAGCTACGAGTTTCTGTGGAATCGCGCGCTCGGTCGGCAAGATGCCGCGCGCCAGTTTCAGCCCGTCCACGGATTGGCGGTGACTTCGACGAAGGGATGGATGTTCCCACAGCGAAACGCGATGCGCTCGATGCTGCCGCCGGGTTCGATGGGCGTGGAATAATCATCCGTCACGCCGACTTTCGGCGGTTCGAGGCGACATTCGAGACCGGCGTCGCAGAGGTTGGATTTAAAATTGCCGGTCATGATGTTCAGTAACTCACCGATGGCATCACGGATTTCATCGGTATTATTCATCTCCTCAGGTTTGCAGCCGAAGATACTGGCGGCCACGGTGCGCGCGGATTGAAGGGTCATGCGCAGATAAACGTGGCCGGTGACTTTGCCGGCAAAGCCAATGCGTCCGCGCAGATGTTCGCCGTTCACGCCGACGAGCTGGTGCGCGGGAAATTTTTCCAGCTTCAAGTCCAGCATGGTTTAAAACGCTTTTTGTAGCGCGAGCGACAGCGGGGTGCCCATCGCGAGAATCAGCGCACAGCCGATGCCGTTACGCATGATGGCCTGTTCCACGGAGTCCACGGTATATTCCGCTTCACATGTCGCATGCGGATTGGCGACGCGCAGCAGGCGCGAGGTCAGCCCGGCATCGCCTTGAATGACGGCGGCGATTTCATCGAGGTCGGCATACTGGTCGGCCACGAGCTTGGTGAGGCGCGAGACGCTTTCCGGCGCGGCCGCGAAGCCGTAGCGCTTGGCGAGTTCGTCGTATTGCTTGGTTTGGACATCAGCGGGCATAAATGTTCACACCGGCTTTTTTACCAGAGAGACGATGCGTCCGGCTTTTTCAATCAATTGGTCTTCTTTGAATGGTTTCACGAGATAGTCGCGCACGCCGAGCTTGGCGATGTGCAGAACATTTTCACGGCCGGACTCGGCGGTGAGCATGATGACGGGAGTGCCTTTGATGGCCTCGTCCTCCTTCAACTTGGTGAGCATGGTCACGCCGTCCATCACGGGCATGGTCACGTCGAGGATGATGAGGTCGGGTTTTTCGCGCGCGGCAGTGGCGAGACCTTCCTCGCCGTTGCAGGCTTCGAGCACGGTGCAGTCATAGGATTTGAAAGCGCGCCCCACGATGAGACGGATGGTGCGGCTGTCATCCACGCTTAGTATTTTGGTAGCCATAATTTTTTCTTTCAGTTCAGTTTGATGTGGATTTCCACGACGATGAAATTGTGATCGCAATCAAATATGAGCCATTCGCGTTTCACGTCCGGCATAGGTTCGATGGCGAATGATGTGCCGCGAATAATTGCGGGCGTGCTCATGGCGCAGTCCGCGCCTGCATCGCATAGCCAGGATTTTAAGCCGCCGGTGACCATGTTCGTAGCCTCGCCGACGACATCGTTGACTTCGTTCTCGTCCGAAATTTCCTCGGGCGTGATGCCCAGCATCGTGGCCGCTACTTTATTTGCGAAGCCTGCGGATAGATGCAAATACACCGCGCCCGTGACATTCTCGCCGGCGAAACCGACCGAGCCGGTGACGCGGCCATCGAATTGCGGAATGGCATCGCCGGCGACACGCACGGCCTTCATGGAGAGCATCGTTTCAAAAACGTCCGTGAGGTGGCCGTTCATGAA
This sequence comes from uncultured Verrucomicrobia subdivision 3 bacterium, assembly GCA_903847285.1. The sequence continues at coordinate 1,852 of CAINDH010000281.1, forward strand.
CTCGCTGAGACTGGGAAGTTGGATTATCTGGCTCATAATTTATTTATATGCGGCGGTGGCGGATTTTCTTGCAAGTGACCGTTCATTCAATGCGTGCATCATGGCGTGTGGAATTTGGTCCAACGGGAGCACGCGGTCCACCACACCGAGCTCCACGGCGGCGCGCGGCATGCCATAAACCACGCAAGTCTCCTCGTTCTGCGCGAGGTTCGTCGCGCCGACGGTCTTGAGCTGTTGCATTCCTTGCGCGCCATCGCGCCCCATGCCAGTAAGCAGCACGCCGAGCGCGCTTGAACCGGCGCAACGCGCGGCTGAGTTGAACAGCATATCTACGGCCGGTCGCGTGTGATGGATGGGTGGGTCTTGACGGAGCTGGACGCGGTAAGAATTATTTTCAAAGCTGACGACCATGTGGTAGTCGCCGGGCGCAATCAGTGCGAGGCCGGGCTTAACTACGTCGCCATGCGCCGCTTCGCGCACCTCCATTGCACAGACCTCGTTCAATCTTTCCGCAAAAGTTTTTGAAAACACCGGCGGGATATGTTGCACAATCAAAATTCCCGGCAGGCCGTCAGGCAATCGAGCGAGCACATCTTTCAAGGCTTCTGTGCCGCCGGTTGACGCGCCCATGACTATCAACTGACGCGGATTGTAATGTTCACCACTAGACGCCACCGGCGCTGCTGCTGCGGTGCCCACTGCGTTGATGGATGGGCGTAAATTTTTCAATCGCGCACTCATCGCCGTCTTCACGCGGCGTGCGAG
>CAINDH010000282.1 GCA_903847285.1 uncultured Verrucomicrobia subdivision 3 bacterium
GCCCGACGTATTCGGTGTCGATCGCGAACAGCCCCATCTCCGCGCCGATCTTGCGATGGTCGCGGCGCTTGGCCTCCTCGATCATCTTGAAGTACTCATCCATCGCGGTCTTGTTCTTGAACGCCGTGCCGTAGATGCGCTGAAGCTGCGGACCTTTTTCGTCGCCCTTGTAATACGCGGCGGCCACGCTGGTGAGCTTGAACGCACCGATGTTGCCCGTGCGCATCACGTGCGGCCCAGCGCACAGGTCAACAAAATCACCGTTCTTAAAATAGGAGATCGGCTCGCTCTCGGGAATCTGCTTGAGCAAATCCAGCTTGAACTTCGAGGCGTTGCCGGGCCGCTCACCGAGTCCGCCCAGCCGTCCGCTCTCCGCGTCTTTGATCGCCTGCTCGCGGGTGACTTCGCTCTTCTCAAAGACGTTGTTCGCTTTGATCTCCTTCTTCATCTCGGCCTCGATCTTCTCGAAATCCTCGGGCGAGATGCGGTGGGAGCATTCGAGGTCGTAGTAGAAGCCGTTCTCGACCGGCGGGCCGTAGGCGAACTGGGCATCGGGCCAGAGCCGCAGGATAGCGGTGGCCATGACATGGGCGCAGGAGTGGCGGAGGCGCTCCAGCTCGGTCATCTTCGCGCGGTCGTCGAGGGTTTTGCGTTCGGGATTCAACGCATGGGATGGATCAGTCGTCGGTTTTTGTTCAGCGGACATGGCGGAAATTTAACAACAAAGGAGCGAAGAAACGAAGTAGAAATTTGGCATGCCATTTGTGCTTTTGCATCTTGTTTGTTCCCGCAACCGGGGACAGGCATGCATAGGCTACCCCGAATCGCAGGGGCTGACCGCTTCGTGAATGGTGACGGCTTTGATATGGACGAGGGCGTTGTCCAATTGATCGAGCCCTGCCGGCGCCTTGATCTTGGTTGTGCCCAAAGGTGGGCCCTGGCTCCCAAACGGATGTTATTCAAAATGGAAAGGGTTAGGGTCGCGATCGCGCTTTCCGGGGCTCGCTGCTGATACGATGCCAGGCTATTTTTCCCGGTTGCCAACCGGCGCAAACCCTCCAACACTGTCTTCATGAATTTTCAACTAACCGGAAGGCAGCTGGTCGCGGGCAAATGGATTTCCGCAGGCAGCCCGATATTGCGTGGAATGAATCCGGCCACCGGCGAGGTGCTGGAACCTGTCTTCGCCCATGCAACCGATGCGGAAGCGGACGCCGCGATGCAATCAGCCCAGCGCGCCTTTGCCGTCACGCGCGAACTTTCCGTCACGCGCCGCGTGCAGTTGCTCGAAGCCATCGCCGGACAAATCATGGCGCTCGGCGACCCGCTGCTTCAGCGCGCCCAATTGGAAACCGGCCTGGCGCCGGCGCGCCTGGCGGGCGAACGCGCCCGCACTTGCAACCAGCTTAAACATTTTGCCGAAGTGCTCCGCGAAGGTTCGTGGACCGGCGCGGTCATTGATACCGCCGATCCCCAACGTCAGCCGCTGCCCAAGCCGGATGTCCGTCGCATCGCGCGCCCGATCGGCCCAGTCGTGGTTTTTGGCGCGGGCAATTTTCCGTTTGCCTACGGTGCGTGCGGCGGCGATACCGCGTCGGCACTCGCGGCCGGTAATCCGGTCATCGTCAAGGCGCACGAATGTCATCCGGGCGTGAACGAACTGTTCGCGCATGCCGTTCTCGCCGCTTTGGAGGAATGCGGATTGCCGTCGGGAATTTTTCAACTGCTTCAAGGCCCCGGCGCAACCGTGGGCCAGGCCCTCGTGAAACATCCCGCCACCCAAGCCGTCGGGTTTACCGGATCGAAGCGTGCCGGACGCGCGCTGTTCGATCTCGCTTCGGCGCGGCCGGTGCCGATTCCGGTCTTTGCGGAAATGGGGAGTGTGAATCCGCTGGTGATTTTGCCCGGTGCATTCGCCGAGCGCACCGGCGCCATCGCGGCCGGGCTCGCCCAATCTATCACCGCTGGCGCCGGGCAGTTCTGCACCAAACCCGGTCTGATTTTTGTGATCAGCAATTCCGCCGCTGAAAATTTCATCGGGCTACTCGCAAAACAGATGGCTGCCGTTCCGGCGACCACGATGCTGGGCGCCGACATGCGAAAGAGGTTCTGCGTCGCAACGACAACGTTTCAGAATATTTCCGGCGTGCGGACGGTTCTGGCGAACGCGCCTTCCGGTTTCGCCGCCATGTCGCCGCAGCTGTTTGCCGTGGATTCCGCAACGTGGCGGGCGCAGGGCGAATTGCACGAAGAAGCATTCGGCCCGGGAGCGGTGGTGGTAGGCTGTCGAGACCTTTCTGACCTATATGAGACGATTGCATTGGTCGGCGGAAATCTCACCGCCACGTTGCACGCGGGCGCGGCGGATTCTGCAGGCGAAGTTCAGGCTGTTGCGGAATTGCTCGCCCAATTCGCCGGGCGAGTGATCTTCAACGGTTTTCCCACCGGTGTGGAAGTTTGTCATGCAATGGTTCACGGCGGCCCCTATCCGGCGACCTGCGCGCCCTCGACCACGTCCGTCGGGGCGCTGGCCATTCAGCGTTTTGTGCGGCCGGTTTGTTTTCAAAATGCGTCCGATGCATGGCTGCCGGCGGAATTGCAGAACGCCAATCCGCGCGGCATCTGGCGCACCGTGAATGGTCAGTGGACGAAGGCCTCCATTCAGGCGTAGCGGTCCGGCGAGAGCAGGCGCAAATCCAACGCGGTTTTTTCGCCGCTGATGATTTCGCTCACGAGGCGGCCGGTGATGGGGCTCAGGCTCATGCCCATCATCGCGTGGCCGGTGGCGAGAATGAGGTTGGAGAATTTCGCCGTGCGGCCGAGATACGGCAACCCGTCCGGCGAGCATGGCCGCAGCCCGCACCACGGTTGCACGCCGGAAAAATCCTCCGGCGCAAATTTCGGAAAATATTGCGGCACGGCCTTGATGATCCCCTGAATGCGGGCCGGATTGATGTCTGCATTCAGCCCGGCAATTTCCATCGTGCCGCCGAAACGCAGCGCTGTGGCCATCGGGGTGATGGCCAGGCGCGCCTCGGTGAAAATGGAGCACCGCTGCGGCAATTCGCGGGGCTCCGGCAGCGTGAGGCTGTAACCTTTGCCAGCTTGGATGGGGATTTTCAATCCCAGCTTCTGCACCAGCGCCGGCGACCACGAGCCGCCGCATAAAACGATTTCGTCCGCCGTCAATTCACCGTGCACTGTCTCCACGGCGCAGATTTCCCCCCCGCGAATTTTAAGATTGGTGACCGCGGAGTTCCACAGGAACGCCACGCCGAGTTTTTCGGTTTCGCGTCGCAGCGCTTCCATGAAGCGCTCCGGCGAGAAATGCGCGTCCTTCGGAAAATAAACCGCGCCGGCCACGTCCATGGTCACGCCTGGGTCGAGCGTGGCGGCCTGCCGCGCGTCGAGCACCTCGGCCGGGACGCCGAGTTGATTTGCCTGTGCGGCGTAGTGTGCTTCCTCGTCCAGGCCGCGCTGCGTTTTGCAAAGCATCAGCAGCCCACGCGTCACGAGGCCGAATTCGTTCTGCGTTTGTCCGGCGAGTTCCTCGAACAGAGCGCGGCTGGCAAAATTCAAATCGCGCAGCAGCGGCGCGCTGCGGCGGACATGTTCCGCGCTGGCCGCGCGCCAAAACTTGATCGCCCAGTCGAGTAATCCGCCGTTGAATCGCGGCTTGATGTAGAACGGCGATTCCGGATTCCACATCCATTTCAGGCCTGATTTCACCATGCCCGGTGCGGCCAGCGGAACAAAATGGCTGGGCACAATCATCCCGGCGTTGCCGAACGAGCAGCCGTCGCGCTGCGCGCCGCGGCTTTCCAGCACCATGACGCGATGTCCTTTGCGCGCGCAATGCAGCGCCACCGAAAGTCCGATGGCGCCGGCGCCGATGATGACAACGTCCTTGCTCATTGTCGGTTTTTTGATGTTCCGCCAGTCATTGGGCTGCGGAGAATGCCAGCCAAGCGCCTGAGGGCTGGCGCACTCCAAAACGCTTCGCGCGGGTGGACGCATTTTACCGGATGCCCCAGCAATACGGATCCTCATTGGCAAGCAGCAGGGTGGATTCTGCGTTGACGTGGGCCGAGCCGGTGATGATGGGCAGGACTTGGTGGTGTTCACGATTTAGCCAGTGAAATTTGCCGGCGAACTTGCCGCCCAAAATGCTTTCTTGAATCCACGTTTCGCCTTCGGCCAGTTTGCCGTCGGCGGCGAGGCACGCGAGCTTGGCGCTGGTGCCGGTGCCGCACGGCGAGCGGTCATACGCTTTGCCCGGACACAGAACAAAATTCCGCGACTGGCCTCCGTCCTGCGGCGGGCCGAACAGCTCAACATGATCCACTTCGGGAAACCCCTGCGCGTTCAGGGCCTGCCGGAGGCGCCAGGTGAAATCGGTGAGCGATTCGACATGGGCTAAAGAGAGCTCGCGGCCGTGTTCGCCGACGAGAAAAAACCAGTTGCCACCCCAGGCGACGTCGCCGGTGATTTTGCCAATCTGCGGCGCGTCAATCGACACGGATTTGGCTTTGCGGAAGCTCGGCACGTTCGCCACGGAGACCTCGCCGTTCGCGTGCAGCGTGGCGGTGACGGTACCGGCCGGTGTTTCTATTTTGTGCACCCCGGGCTTGATTTTGCCTAGGTGCGCCAGCGTGACGACAAGTCCGATGGTGCCGTGGCCGCACATTGCGAGGCAGCCGACATTGTTGAAAAAAATCACTCCGCAGACGCAGGATTTATCCGCCGGCTCCACCAGCAGCGCGCCCACTAAAACATTTGAACCCCGGGGCTCGTTGACCACGGCGGAGCGAAACGCGTCATGCTGCTGGCGGAAAACATTCAACTGCTCCGCGACGGTCCCCCCCCCCAGTTCAGGCCCGCCGGAGAGGATGACCCGCGTCGGCTCGCCGCAGGTGTGCGAATCAATGACAGCAACTTTTTTCATTTAGGAAAATTCAGATGGCGCCCTTGAACCCGAATTCCGAAATGGGGTAGGGATGGCGCGCTGCGCTGCC
>CAINDH010000283.1 GCA_903847285.1 uncultured Verrucomicrobia subdivision 3 bacterium
ATCGTGCAGGCGTCAGCACCGCCAAGCGCCGATTCCAACACATGCCCCGGATGACGCACAGCGGCCGTCAGAATCTGCGTCTTAAAACCGTAGTTGTCGTAAATCGTGCGCGTCTGCCGGACGAGATCCATGCCGATGTGGCCGATGGCGTCGAGCCGGCCGACAAACGGGCTGATATATGTCGCGCCGCATTTGGCCGCGAGCAACGCTTGGAGCGGCGAAAAGTTTAGCGTGACGTTGGTCTTGATGCCGTCGGCGGAAAGTTCTTTCACAGCTTTCAGACCTTCGCGGATGACCGGCACTTTGACGACGACGTTTTTGTGGAGCTTCGCAAGCGCGCGGCCTTCTTTCACGATAGACGGCGCGTCGGTTGCAATGGTTTCCAGCGAAACTGGGCCGTCCACAATGTCGAGAATTTCGCGATAGACTTCGTCCGGCTTGCGGCCGGATTTCATGACGTGCGTGGGATTGGTCGTGACGCCGTCCACGATGCCCCAGGAATATGCCTCGCGTATCTGCGCCACGTCAGCGGTATCAATAAATAATTTCATAATTTAATTTTTGGCTTCGGAAAATTGACAAAGTTATTCGGCGCGCGGCCTTCGAGCACGGCGGTCACATCCTGACACACTGCCACCATCACGCGGTCCTGCGCCTCGCGCGTGAATGCCGCGATATGCGGTGTTAAAATGACATTATCCATTCCAGCGAGGGCGCTGGGTGCGGGCGGTTCCTGCTCGCGCACGTCCAAACCGGCACCGGCGATTTTCTTTTCCTGCAATGCGCGAATCAGACCGGCTTCGTCCACGACTTCGCCGCGCGCAAGATTCAGAAAAAATGCCGATGGGTTCATCTGACAAAATTTTTCGTAGTTGAAAAAATGTTTGGTCTCCGGCGTCAGCGGCATGTGGCACGAAACAAAATCGGACTGCGCTAGCAGTTCGTTGAGGCCGAGCATCTCCGCGTGCGTTTCCGCCACAGCGACGGCGTCGGGGCTGATGTAATTGTCATGCGCGAGAATGTTCATGCCCAGCGCGCGGGCACGAATCGCCATCAGAAAACCGATGCGGCCCAAACCCACGACGCCGAAATTTTTTCCGTAAAGTTCAGTGCCAACGAAGCGCTGCCGTTCCCAGCCGCCGCCATGCGCGTGCTGGTTTGCCGCTGAAATTTTTCGAGCAAGTCCAAGCATCATGCCAATCGCGAGTTCCGCGACAGAAATGGAATTTTGATCCGGCGTGCTGACCACGACAATGCCTTTTGCCGTTGCCGCCGGCAGTTCAATATTGTCTAACCCCGCGCCGGCGCGGCCGATCACTTCCAATTTTGTAGCAGCGGAAAGCAGATCGGCGTTTACGCGTGTTTGGTTACGTACGATCAAGGCGCGGCAGCCTGGCAGCAGCGCCTTGATTTTGTCGGGCGATTTCCACAACTCCGGCTCCAACGCGACGGCGAACTTTTTTTTGAGTTCATCAATCCACCTCGCGCCAACATTTTCTGTGATTAAAATTTCAGCAGACATTTTTAATTCAATGTGAACGGCACACCCAGTTCTTCGCACAATGTTTTCAATTCTTTCCGAGTCGTGTCATCCAGCGAAATTCCCTGCGCCCGATTCTGCAGCGCCTTCTGATTAGAACGTTCTCCGGGAATCAAAATTTCCGCCACGCCCTGACGCTTGCGGCAGGATTTAATGTCGTCAATTGCCCTGTCCAAACGCGATTTGAATTCGGCCACGTCCATGAACGCCGCAATGTCGAGCAGGCAGAAAAAATGGCCGACGTCTTGTTTGCGATCCATGTTTTTATACATCGAACCAATGGCCGAGCCCACCGCCGCGCCGGAGAGCACGCTGGAAAAAACTTCGACCATCAGCGCCAGCGCGTAGCCCTTGTGTCCCGCCATCGCCAGCACCGTGCCAGCCAGCGCCGCGGCCGCATCGGTCGTCGGCTCGCCATCAACCGTCAACGCCCATCCAGACGGAATCGGTTGCCCGCGTTTTTGCGCAGCGATGATGTTTCCGCGGGCGACGACAGAAGTGGCGAGGTCAACTTTCACCGGAAAACCTTTGCCGGTCGGAAACGAGGCGGCG
>CAINDH010000284.1 GCA_903847285.1 uncultured Verrucomicrobia subdivision 3 bacterium
GGCTCGGCGATCACCTGGAAATATCCGAGCTGCATTTTGCTTGGCGATGGCTCGAAGGGAGAATTTTACTCCGACGCCGTCGTGAACAACATGCAGCAGGCTGACACCGGCACGAAGATGATCCACATCGGCAAGAACACGAAAAGCACCATTATTTCCAAGGGGATATCGGCTGGTCGCGGCCAGAACAGCTATCGCGGCCTCGTGGAAATCCGCAAGAGCGCAGAAAACGCGCGCAATTTTTCGCAGTGCGATTCGATGCTCATCGGTGCCAAGTGCGGTGCGCACACCTTTCCGTATATCGAAGTCAAGAACACCACCGCGAGCGTGGAGCACGAGGCCTCGACCTCGAAGATTGGCGAAGACCAGATTTTTTACTGCAACTCGCGCGGCCTCGCCACGCAGGACGCCGTGAACATGATCGTGAACGGCTTCTGCAAGGAAGTGTTCAAGGAACTGCCGATGGAATTTGCCGTCGAAGCGCAAAAACTTCTCGGCGTGAGTTTGGAAGGCAGCGTTGGTTAAAAATTTTAGAAAATGAGCAAGCAACCTATTCTTGAAATCAAAAACCTCCACGCGGGCGTGGAGAATAAACAAATCCTCAAAGGCTTCAGCCTGACGATCAACGCAGGCGAAGTCCATGCGTTGATGGGCCTAAACGGCTCCGGCAAGAGCACGCTCGCCGCGATCCTCGCCGGCCGGGAGGGCTACGAAGTCACCGCAGGCACCGTGAATTATCTCGGTAAAGATTTGCTGGAGCTCGACCCCGAAGAGCGCGCCCGCGAAGGCGTGTTTCTCGCGTTCCAGTATCCCGTCGAGATTCCCGGCGTGAACAGCACCTATTTTCTGAAGGCCGCTCTAAACGAAATCCGCAAGCATCACGGTTTGCAAGAACTCGACGCGATCGAATTTCTCGCGCTCGTGAAAGACAAAATCAAGTTGCTCGACCTCAACGAAGATTTGCTCAAGCGCTCCGTGAATGAGGGTTTTTCCGGCGGCGAAAAGAAGCGCGCGGAAATTTTTCAGATGGCCGTGCTCGAACCCAAGCTCGCGATACTCGACGAGACGGATTCCGGCCTGGACATTGACGCATTGAAAATCGTTTCCAGTGGCGTGAACAAATTGCGTCGCGCGGATTCGTGCCAGCTTGTCATCACGCATTATCAGCGCCTGCTGAACCACATCATTCCCGATGTGGTCCACGTCATGGCCGATGGGCGCATCGTAAAATCTGGCGGCAAGGAACTCGCACTGGAACTCGAGGCCAACGGTTACGATGGAATTCTCAAGAGCCTTTGAGTAAGCTGGCGGCATGAAATTGGACGACAACCAGCGGCAGGCGGTCAGCAAATGGATTACTGAAGGCGCAAAACTTTCAGAGATTCAGAATCGTCTCGCCGCCGAATTCGGCATCAAGCTCACCTACATGGAAGCGCGCTTCCTCGTGGACGATTTGAAGCTTACGCCTAAAGATCCGGAACCACCAAAAGTTGTTGAGCCGCCCGTTGCCGCACCGAGTCCGGTGGCAGCAAGTCCAATGGCCCAAGAAACTGCTGCGGCTGCGCCTACTGGCGGAAATGTAGCCGTTATCGTGGATCAAATTACTCGCCCGGGTGCAATCATCAGCGGCAAAGTAAATTTCAGCGATGGCCAGGTTGCCGATTGGTATCTCGACCAAACCGGTCGCCTCGGCGTCGTGCCAAAAGTAGCAGGCTACAAACCTTCCGCTGAAGACGTAAAAGAATTCCAACTCGCCTTGCAACAGGAAGTGGCAAAGCTCGGCTATTGAAATTGATTTTTGTCTTAAGCTTTAAGTTTTAGGCTGGCGTAAATCCACTGCTTGGAACTAAAAACTTAAAATTAACAATTCAAAACTCCCTCTGGACTTGGCACATTAAGCCGCAATGCGCGAAAAATTTGTCGTCTGGGCGGAAGCCTTTGAAACGTTTTTCCTCGAAGTCATTTTCGAGGAGCGGCACGATTTCAAGGCGCGTTTTACCCGCGTCATACTTTTCAGCCTCTCCAAAGTTTATCACGTCGCCATCGTTTTGCGGCGCGTGCTTTACAACTGGCGCATCTTCCGTGACAAAACGCTCGGCGTGCAGGTCATCGCCATCGGCAACCTCACCGTTGGCGGCACGGGCAAGACGCCTGTTGTGGAAAAATTTGCTCGCACGCTACAAAGTGCCGGGCGCAAAGTCGCCATCCTCTCGCGCGGCTATCGCTCCAAACCTGCGCCGCTGCATCGCCGCTTGATCAACAAACTTCTTTTGCGTGAAGACCAGACGCCGCCGCGCATCGTGTCCGACGGCAAATCGCTCCTCCTGGATTCAGAAATGGCTGGCGACGAACCTTACATGCTTGCCTCCAACCTCAAGGATGTCGTGGTGCTAGTGGATAAAGACCGTGTGAAGAGCGGACGCTACGCGATTGAAAAATACGGCTGCGACACGCTGCTGCTGGACGACGGTTTTCAATACTGGGATTTGCGCGGACGCCGGCACGACGTGGTGCTGGTGGATCGGCAACAGCCGTTCGGCAACGAGCATCTGCTCCCGCGCGGCACATTGCGCGAGCCGCACTCGCACCTCGCGCGCGCCCACACCATTTTCATCACCAAGAGCGATGGCAACACGGCGGCGTTACGCGGGCGCATCACTAAATTAAATCCCACCGCACCCATCATCGAATGTGTCCACCAGCCGCTGTATTTTGAAGATGTCTTCACCGGTGAACGGGTTGGGCTTGAGTTTATGGCGGGCAAAAAAGTTGCATCGCTAAGTGGCATTGCGCAGCCGGAGAGCTTTGAAAACAGCTTGGTAAAACTCGGCAGCGAACTCGTCTATTCCAAACGCTTCGCCGATCATCATCGTTTCTCGCAGCAGGAAATCCTTAATGCCATCAACCGCGCCAAGAAACGGCAGGCTGAAATGATTGTCACGACGCAGAAGGACGCCGTGCGCTTTCCGAAAATTGATCGGCGCGACCTGCCGTTTTATTTCATGCGTGTTGAAATCAAGATTGTGGACGGTGCGAACGGCTTTGAGGACTGCGTAAACAAAATCTGTTTCCGCTGATGAACACCATCGTTTACTGGCTGGCCCGGCTTTTCATCGCCTGCATCCAGAAGCTACCGCTCTCGTTCGTAGCGCGCATTGGCCGCGCCATCGGCGCGCTGGCGTGGGTGATTGCGCCAAAATACCGGCGACTGGCTTTGGAAAATCTGACGCTGGCTTTCAAGTCTGAAAAATCTGCGTCCGAACTCCACGCCATCGCCAAGGAAAGTTTCCGACGCATTGGCGAGAACACCATCAGCGCGATCAAGACCGCAGGCATGACTTTTGAAGAATTGCGTCCCCATCTGGAAATTGGAGCCAACAGTCCACTCCCGGCCCCCCAGCCCGGCGCAATCATGCCAAACTTTGTTTTTGCCATTGGTCACTTCGGCAACTTCGAACTCTACGCGCGATTTCAAAGTTTGCGCGCCGATTATCAACTCGCCACAACCTATCGTGCACTGAAGCAGCCCGGCCTCAACCGGCTCACGCAGGAAATGCGCGAACGCAGCGGCTGCCTTTATTTCGAGCGACGCTTTGAAGGCACGCAACTTCGCACGGCGATGGCGCGCGGCGGCGTCATTCTCGGCCTGCTCGGCGACCAAAGTTCGAAGGGGCTGCGCGCGCCGTTCTTCGGTCACGATTGCCACACTGGCCTGGGCCCCGCCGTGCTTGCACTACGCTACGAATGCGAACTTTATACAGCATTTTGCTTCCGAACCTCGCTGGCCAAATGGCGGCTGGAAGTCGGCGATAAAATTCCGACGCATGAAAACGGCCATCCGCGTTCAAGCGCCGACATCACTCGCGACGTCAACCTCTCCTACGAAAACGCCATCCGTCGCGACCCGGCAAATTGGTTCTGCTGGATTCACCGCCGCTGGAAAAAATAAAATGAGCGTCGCCTTAACCACTCCGCCCCGCCGCATTTTGGTGCGCGGCGTCAATTGGCTCGGCGACGCCGTGATGACCACGCCGGCGCTGCTGCGGCTGCGGGAAAAATTCCCCACCGCCCACATCGCGTTGCTTTGTCCGGAGAAATTAAAAGACCTTTGGCTGCACCATCCGGCTGTAGATGAAATCATTCCGTTCGCTCCCAGCGACGGAGTCTGGAAGGTCTCGCAAAAGTTACGGTTTGGAAGAGGCCCCGAGATTCTTTATGGCTCACAAACTGGTTTTCATGCCGGTCCCGTCAAAGTTCCTACACGGTTCGACCTTGCGCTAGTGCTGCCAAATTCACCGCGTTCAGCGCTGGAAGTTTTCTTCGCCGGTATCACGCAACGCATCGGCTATGCTCGTCCGTGGCGGAATTTCTTTTTGACGCAACCCGTCGCTTCGCGGGCAGGCGCGGTGAAGATGCAGAAGCGGACCGGCGAGGAGATCAAGGCGCTCGTTTCGCAACTTCCTACATCCCGCATCCCGCATCTAGCCATCCCAGCAGCCGCGCATCAAACCCACGAGTATCTCCATCTCACCGCCGCGATGAGCGCAAATCCGGAACCACTCGCGCCGCAACTCGTGGTGACGCCAGCGGAACTTATCGCCGCGCAACGACATTTTTTGATTGATGACCAAACCAAATGGGTTGGTATCAATCTGGGCGCTGAATATGGCCCAGCAAAACGCTGGCCGGCTGAAAAATTTTTATTCATGGCCAGAGAGATAGCAGCTTGGACTGGTGGCTGGGGGGTGATTTTGTTTGGGGGCAAAAGCGATGTCGCCACGGTAGAAACAATCGAACAGGAATTTTGGTCAGCTGCCAGCCAGTGGAAGTTTCGCCCGAAACTGGTAAATGTGGCGGGGCGCACATCACTTCGAGAGCTCATGGCCTTGTTGAAAACCTGCCGCGTTCTGCTTACGAACGATACAGGCCCGATGCACGTTGCTGCCGCGCTTGGCACGCCGGTCGTCGTGCCGTTCGGTAGCACATCACCGGAACTGACCGGGCCCGGTTTGCCGGGAGATGCACGGCATCAGTTGATAAAATCTGACGCACCCTGCTCACCTTGTTTTCTCCGCGAGTGCCCGATTGATTTCCGCTGCATGAAAGACATCAGCACCAGCCGCGTAACGGAAGCTATCATCAGCGCCGCCAAATGAAAATTTACTGCGTCAACCTGGACCGTCATGTGCAACGTCTGGAGCGCATGAAAAAACTATTGCCCGGTCTTCCCTTCGAGCGCATCGCCGCCGTGGACGGACACACTCTCACCGGCCCCGATCGCCGCGATAAATCCGCTCCCACCACCATCGCCAACGTGACGCGGTTTGAAGCAGCTTGCCTGATCAGCCACCGCAATGCGTGGCAACGCTTCCTATCGGATGGCGGTGCGTATGCCTGTGTGCTTGAGGACGACATGGTTTTCAGCCCGGATTTTCCAGATTTTATCCGAGATGAATCTTGGATTCCCGCTGGCTGCAATCTCCTCCGGCTGGAAACATTTTTTGAAAATATCACGCTGTCCCGTGCCACGCGGCCGGCGCGCGACCGGGTGCTGGCGGAACTGCACTCGCTGCACAACGGTTCCGGTGCTTACGTCATCAGCCGACGCGGCGCAGAATTGCTGATCGCGGCTAACACCGTGGTCGCACGCGTGCCGGATGTGGCCATGTTCGCGCCGGAATTTTCGCAGCCCTACCGGCCGATTCTGCAACTCATCCCCGCCTTGTGCGCGCAGGCACAGCATTTCCCTGCGGAAATGACACTGACTGAATTCAAAAGCTCCATCCAACCATGCGGGATGCCCATGAAGAAAACCGTATGGCAGCGATTTAAAAAAGAAACGCGACGGCCATTCCAGCAACTGAACAGCGCTTTTATTCAACCCATCCACCGGCGGTTGACGGGCTTGCACCAGATGATTGTTCCGCACGCGTGACCACACCCCGGCACGCTTGCCGCCCGGCAAATTTGCCCGAAGGCGTTAACTTCATCACCGATAAAATTTCCAGTTGACGCGCGCGGCCTACTGTCCTAGTGTCATAGGACAGTCGCCGTTTATGCACCTGCACATTGATTTCAAGTCCGGCACCCCAGTCTATCTGCAACTGATTGATCAGATCCGCCACGCCGCCGCGTCCGGCGGGTTGCGCACCGGCGAACCACTGCCCTCCATCCGCCCGCTCGCCGAGGAATTGCGCGTGAACCGCAACACAGTAGCCAAAGCCTACGCGGAACTGGAAAGCCAAGGCGTGATTGAGATGATTCCCGGCAAAGGCTGTTTCCTTAAAGAAGTCGGCTCTCCGCTTACCAAGACCGCTCGCAATGATTTAGTCGTGCAGGAAATTGACCGCGCCATCGTCGCCGCGCACCACTTGCAGATTAATGACGCCGACCTAATTACGCTGGTAAAGAAGCGGCTGGAGGCGTTTGAGAGAAAAAATAAGGCAGCCAACGATTGAACCTATGACACGCATGAAAATGGAAACTCCAGTCATCGAAATCCAAAATCTCGTGCGGCGCTACGGCAAGCACGACGCCGTGGATGGCCTCTCGCTCACCGTGCAGCCCGGCAAGTGCTACGGCTTCTTTGGTCGCAACGGTGCGGGCAAGACCACGACCATCAAGTGCCTGCTCAATCTGCTCCGCCCCGACGCCGGCAGCGTGCGCGTGTTCGGCCTCGACCCGCAGCGTGACGAAGTCGCCATCAAATCGCGTATCGCGTATGTGCCGGACGTCGTCGCTTTTTATCCGTGGATGAGCGTGCGCGACACGCTGGAATACTACGCCTCATTCCGCACCAACTGGAATCGCGATATTGAAAATGATTTGCTGAAACGCTTCCAATTGGATCCCGCCAAAAAGACGACGAGCCTCTCAAAAGGCCAGCGCACACAGCTGGCGCTCATCGGCGCGATTTGTCCGGAGCCGGAACTGCTCGTGCTCGACGAACCGACCAGCGGCCTTGACCCGATTGTCCGCCGCGAATTCATTGAGACCGTCATCGGCGCGTATCAATCCAGCGATCCCGGCAAGCGCACTGTTTTTGTCTCCACGCATTTGATCTCCGAGTTCGAAGGCTTGATCGACGAATTCACCATCGTTGAGTCAGGGGAAAATCTGCTGACGATGGAAGCCGATGCGGCGCGTGACCGCTTCAAAAAAATCCGCGCGCGACTGCCGCAGGAATTGAAGCTCAATTTGACTGGGGCATTGAGTGTGAAGCAAAGCGGGCGCGACGTGGAAATTCTGGCCAACGGCAACAGCGAACAACTGCTCACGGAATTGAAAACGCATGGGCCGGAAGAATTAAAAACCGTATCGCTCACGCTGGAAGAAATCTTCGTGGCCTCAGATGTTTTGAAAAAGGCAACCACATGACTCCGCTCGTCAAAAAAGAAATCCGCTTGCTGCTGCCGAGTTGGCTGGCGCTTTTGTCGCTGGCTGCCGTCCTGCCCTGGGTTTGGGCCAGCGATGGTTCCTTCATCGGCGTGATGCCAATGGTTTCATTTTTTGGCACCGCCCTCATCGCGCTGGATTCATTCGGACGGGAATTTAGCTTGGGAACTTTTTCCTCACTGATGTCGCAGCCGCTCGAACGCCGGATTGTCTGGCGCACCAAAATTCGGCTGCTCATTGCTGCTGTGGCCGTCTTTTTTTGCGTGCAGCTTTCGAGCTATTGGGCTTGGTTTTATTGCTGGCTGCCATTTTCTGGTGCGAACCACTGGATAAGCCCAGGCCATGACTGGCCGCAATGGCTGGGCGCGATGCTGGCACTGACACTGGCGGCTGCCACTGGCGCCTTGTGGACAGTGATGTTGATCCGGCAGATCGCGGCCGCGTTTTGGATTACTTTTTTGGCTCCGGCCGGAATCCTAGTGCTTGTCATGCTCTGCCTGCCGCCGAAATTGGAGAGCAACGAATATTTCCTCACCACTCTGCTCTACACACTCGCAGCAATTTATTCCGCCGCAAGTTTCTGGTTTGCCCGCCGGATGTTTCACAATGCGCAGGATGTAGGCTGGGCTGGCGGCATCGTAGCCTTTTCTAAATGGCGCTATTTTGAAAGCGGCTCGACCTCGGTCGTTTCCCTGCGACAACGGCGTCCGCTGGTCGCGCTGGTGAAAAAAGAATTTCAGTTGCAGAGCATCAGTTGGTTTTGCGCGGCGGCGTTGCTGGTCTTGCACCTCGCGATCATCGCCATTCGCTATGCGCATGGAAAATTTGAGCGGGATTCCCTGGCGGGCGTCGCCTCGGAATTTTATCTGACGGTGTGGCTGATCATGCCCATCATCATCGGCTGCACGGTGATGGCGGAGGAACGCCGGCTCGGCACAATGGAGGGACAAGCCTGCCTGCCTGCGTCGCGACGGTTGCAATTCGCCCTCAAATTTTTTCTCGCGGTTTTCTCCGGCATTTTGCTGGGCGGCGTCGTGCCAATGTTATTGGAAGGCTTCGCGGTGCTGGTCGGTGCGCCCAATCCGGATTTCCGCCCTTATGCACACAGCGGCGCCGCCGTCGCCATGACGGGCCTGGCGCTCGGCCTATCGCTGGCGGGCTGCTACGCCTCGACGCTGACAAAAAGTTTTCTGCAAGCGATGGGCATCGCCGTGGTGGTCATCGTCGGTGCCGCCATGTTCACGACTTTGGCGGCAAATGCCCGGGAGATTCCGGGCGTGGTGGAATGGAATCCATTTCTCACGATGCTGCTGGCTGTTCTGACCGTGCTGGTGGTAGCTCCGGTGCTGACGTATCGGAACTACAAATTTTTCCAAGAGCCGGGCCGGACTTGGCGGCGAAATGTTTTTGGGCTAGTGGGGGCAGCACTATTCATCTTTGCTTCCAGCGCGGCGCTTTACAACCGGGCTTGGGAAGTTTTTCGACCGGCAGAACCGGCGCACGGCGAGGCAAAACTTTCCATCTCCAATCCGCCGGTCATTCATAGCGACAATAGAGGCGGCTTGACGGTGCAACTGCCCGATGGCCGAGTCTGGTCTGGTAGCGTCGGGCATCATCATTCTGGTTTTATCCGCGACATGGTTCACGAGGCCTTTGATCCGCTGCCCGATAGCGTCGGCCCGCAGCAATTTTTCCCTGGCTCCAACTGGATGAGCCTCGTTGTGCGTCAGATTGACATCTACATTGACGCAAACACGAGAATCAGGGGACAACTTGAAACCGTCGGTATCCAAAAGGACGGCACGCTTTGGATTTTGGACAAGCCAGCATCGCCCAAACGCTTCGATGAAAAATTCACGCAGTTCGGTGTGGAGACCAACTGGCAGGCGCTGTCTTGGTCGCAGGCAAACCACTGGGTTCTGCTTTTGAAAAACGACGGGACGCTTTGGTGCTGGGGAACAAACCGAGTTGAGCTGCACACCAAACCTGAAAAGTGGCCGGCCTTGCGCAATTCCAGCCCAGTTCAAATTGGAACCGACTCCAACTGGAAAGATATTTCCTTCAATCATTCTTACGCACAAAAAGCCGACGGCAGCACTTGGCTGGTCTGGTGGCATTTAAGCAACCGCTTTCCAAAAATAGATTCGGCAACGAACTTCGATCAGGTGGATTTCACAAAGTTTTCCCGGGGTTGGGATGATTCAGCCGGAGCAAAAATCCTCCAAAACGGCACGCTGTGGTTTTGGCATCATCAGTGGGGTAAAAACTACAACAATCCGCCGGTGCGCACATATCAATGCGGCAGTGATACCAACTGGAATTATATCGCCGGTAATGCCTGGTGGAACCCTGTCGCACTGAAATCTGACGGAACATTGTGGAGGTGTTTTAATCCTGGAAGGCAGGTCAACGTGCCGCTGCCGACTCGGCTGGGTATCCACAATGATTGGGTGGCCATCGCTTCCACCTTTGGCAATGTCGTGGCGCTCGCGGCGGATGGCAGCCTGTGGCTCTGGCCACAGACTGAAGAATATTGGGACAGACAACTGCTGAAACTTCCCAAGCAACCGAAACTGCTCGGCAATGTTTTCGTCGCCGGGCAGTGAAGCAAAAACTTTGTGTCCGGGCGGCTTCGTGGTAATTTTCGCGCGTGGAAATCGTCACGCAACTCACCAATCAGCTCGTCGCGTCTTATGCGAAGGCGGGTGGCATCAATCATCTTGATGGGAAAAATCTGCCTTCCAAACGCGTCGTCACCGCGTTGACTTGCGATTTACTACGGCTGCTGTTCCCCGGATTTTTTGATGAAAAGCTGATTCATTCTTCCGAAATCAAGGTAGAGACGGCGGCGTTGTTGGATTCCATTCTCGGCACGCTCGAAGACGAAATTCGCAAGGCGCTCGAATACCAAACGCCAGTTGGACTCGCTAAAAGTGACGTGGCGAGCGAGGCGCACAAGCTGACGGTGGATTTTCTCGGCAGCCTGCCGCGCATCCGCGAGCTGTTACAGACGGATGTTCAAGCTGCGTTCGATGGCGACCCGGCGGCGGCTAGCAAGGAAGAGATCATTGTTTCGTATCCATTCATCGAGGCCATCGCGGTGCAACGGCTCGCGCATGAGTTATATTTGAAAAACGTGGCACTCATCCCGCGCATCATGGCCGAGTGGGCGCACTCACGCACGGGCATGGACCTGCATCCGGGTGCGGCCATCGGCTCACACTTTTTTGTGGATCATGGCACCGGCACGGTCATCGGTGAGACGGCAATCATCGGCAACCATGTGAAGATGTATCACGGCGTGACGCTCGGCGCGAAATCCACGGCTGGCGGCCAGGCGTTGCGCGGCAAAAAGCGGCATCCGACCATCGAGGACCGCGTAACGATTTATCCGGGGGCGACGATTCTCGGCGGCGACACGGTGATCGGCGCGGGCAGCACCATCGGCGGCAATGTGTTCATCATGGACAGCGTGCAACCGAACTCGCTCGTGATCTACGACGGCCTCGACATGCGCGTGCTAAGCAAGGCCGACAAGAAAACCTCAGTGGATTTTCAGATTTGAACCCCCGGCGGCGCTGGCTTGCCCCCCCACTCGGTCAAGAAGGAGTTCGAAACTACGTGGAGAAATCAACCTTGGTAACCCGCGATCGGCGAAAACGAAAATTGTGCGCGCACGCCGGTTGAACTAAGCTGGCCGAATGTTCGATTCGTTAAGCACCAAGCTCCAGAACGCATTCAAAAATATGCGCGGCCTCGGCAAAATTTCCGAGAGCAATATCGGCGATGCCTTGCGCGAGGTGCGGATGGCGCTGCTGGAGGCAGATGTCAATTTCAAGGTGGCGCGCGATTTCATTGAGCGCGTCAAAACCAAATCGCTCGGCGCGGAAGTCATCACGAGCGTCCAGCCCGGCCAGCAGATCATCAAGTTTGTTAGCGACGAACTCACGGAACTGCTCGGCTCACAGAACGCTGCGCTGAATCTTTCCGGCACGCCGAGTTGTGTGATGATGGTTGGCCTGCATGGCGCGGGTAAAACTACTTCCAGCGGCAAGCTCGCCAAGCTGCTCAAGAAACAAGGCCGCTCGCCGCTGCTCGTCGCGGCGGATGTGTATCGCCCGGCGGCGATGGATCAACTGGAGACGCTCGCCAAACAGGTTGAAGTTCCTATTTTCATCAAGCGCGGTGAGACGGATGTTTTAAAAATTGCACGCGAGGCGTTGGCCTTTGGCGTGACGCAGGGCAGCAACGTGATCATCTTCGACACTGCTGGGCGTTTGCAGATTGACGAGCCGCTCGTGCAGGAACTCGTGCGCCTGCGCGACCTCATCAAGCCACAGGAAATTCTCCTCGTGCTCGACGCGGCTACCGGTCAGGAAGCTGTGAATGTTGCGACGCATTTTGATACCGCGCTGAATATCACGGGTTCCATTCTCACGAAGCTCGATGGTGATGCGCGAGGCGGTGCGGCGTTAAGTCTGAAGTCTGTCACCGGCAAGCCGATCAAGTTCGCAGGCGTGGGTGAAAAGCTGGACGAGTTTGAGCCGTTTCATCCCGAACGCATGGCGTCCCGCATTCTGGGCATGGGCGACGTCGTCAGCCTCGTCGAACGCGCTGCCGATGCCGTCAGCGAAGACGAAGCCAAGCGCATGGAAGAAAAGATGCGTAAGGGTGAATTCTCGCTCGAAGATTTCTTGGAGCAGTTACGCGCGATGAAAAAACTGGGCTCGCTTGAAAGCATTGTGAAGATGTTGCCCGGCGGCAGTGACGCACTGAAGCAGATGGACGTGGGCAAACAGGAAAAGGAATTTAAGCGCATGGAAGGCATGGTCTGCGCGATGACGATAAAAGAACGGCTTAATCCGGTGCTGCTCAATGCGAGCCGTCGTCGTCGTATCGCCGCCGGCAGCGGCGTAACGGTCACGGAGCTGAACACGATGCTCAACAAATTTTTTCAGATGCAGCAGATGATGAAAAAAATGGGCAAAATGTCCAAGATGATGGGCAAAATGGGTGGTGCGATGCCCGGGATGTTCCGCCGCTGAACCGAACGCGGTGCATCCCGGCAAAGCCGGATACAGCCGCGCTTGAATTATTTCAAAGCAACTCCACCGCGCGGTGCAGTTCCGCATCCGTGTTGTAAAAGTGCGGGGAGAATCGGATGTATTTCTGGCCTTTCCGGTCACCACGTAGTGAGGCCACCACACCGTTGTCGGAAAGTTTCTGGTGCAACGGCATCAAGTCTTGTCCGGGTTTGAAAAAGGACGTGATGCCACTCGCGTTTTCCATTTTTGCATCCGCATTTAGCACAGTGAATCCCTTGGCCTGCAATGCGGGCACGAGCCATGTGCGTTTGCGTATGAGGTCACGCGCGATGTTGTCCACACCGACCTCCAGCGCGAGTTCCATGCTGGCGAGCAGGCCGATGAGGCCGATGAGATTGTGCGTGCCCGCCTCGAACTTGGCCGCGCTGGTTTTGAATTCGATTTTCTCCTGCGCGACAAAATTTGGATTGCGGACGTTATGCCAGCCGTAGATGGGTGGATTTAATTTCGTCTGCAAATCTTTTTTTACATAAAACACACCCGCGCCGCAGGGGCCGAGCAACCATTTGTGCGAGTCGGCGGAAAGGAAGTCCACGTTCTCCACGGTCGTCGGAAAGGCGCCGAGCGTCTGGATGGCGTCGAGGCAAAAAAGGATACCACGTTCGCGCAGAAATTTTCCGATGGCCTCGTGTTCGAGCCGATGGCCGCTGATGAAATGGTTCGAGGCGAGCGCGACCAGCTTGGTGTCTTCGTCCACCTGCCCCATGACATCCACTTTGCGGACAGCGCCGAGCGTCTTGATGTTCAGCAGGCGGACTTTCACGCCTTTGTCAGCGAGCGCCATCCACGGGTAGACGTTCGAAGGATAATCGTCGTGGTAGATGAGGATGTTGTCGCCCTTGCGGAAATTCAAACCGGCGGCAACGTAGCTCAAGCCGATTGAGGTGGAGCCGATGAAGGCGACTTCCTCGGACGAGCAGTTCAATAATTTTGCGCCCGTCACCCGCGCTTCTTCGAGGCGATGCATCACAAACGCTTCCTGGTCGCCGAGCGTGCCTTCGTTGGCGCAGTCGTTCATCGCCTGCGCAATACGGCGCGGGAGCGGACAGACGCCGCCGTGCGCGAGAAAGATTTTATTTTTGGTGACGGGAAACTCGTGCTGGCGGAGCTCTTCGTTAGAGAGAATTTCAGGAATGGTCATGGAAATTATTGGAGGCTTTTCATCATTGCGCCGTAATAGTTCACCCAAAAGCGAATGATGTTGAAAACAATAAGCGCGGTGATGCAGCCGTAGATGATGCCATTCATCACGCGGGCAAAGAATTGCAGGGCGTTAAAACCTTCCTCCTCAAAATAAACGCGCAGGCGTTGCAAGGTTTCGTCGTGTTTGCCGCTCACCTCGGCGGACGCATAAAGATTCGTGAACATCTCCGGGAAATAGCGGATTTGACTAATCATCTCGGCGGGGGTCACGCCGTTTTCGAACTGCGGTGTCCATGCTTGGATTTCCCGTTTCAACCGCGTGGAACCACTGGCGGCGGCCGCAAGATCCCAGCTTTTGATGACCGGCACGCCCGCGCTCAACAATGCATCCAGCGCGGCGGTAAGGCGCGCGATGGCGAGGTATTTCAGTGCCGTGCGCAACAGCGGAATGGCCATCAAAATATTTTCCACGAGCGCTCGCCAGCCTTCGCTGCGGTTTCCTTGGCAGGCGAAAATGAGAAAGAAGACCGTGCCGTAAATCCCACCATAGACGACTATTTTCTCGATGAGAAACGGCACGCAGCGCGCGTAGTCGCTGTCCATGATGCCGTAAGCGAAGGCGATCAGCATGCCAAGCGGGAACACGAGGAGAAAAACATTGAGCGTCATCACGGTGACGATGAGTCCCTTGATGGTGTCACGGATGATTTTGACGCGGGCGGTGTAGTTACGGGCAAGTTGCCGGAAGGCGATATCGAGCCGACCTGATTCTTCGCCGACGGAAAGCAGAGCGACATCAAATTCCGGCAGCCAGCCCTGCACTATTTTCATGCTGTCCGCAAACGTGTGACCTTCACGCAGATGACCGATGAGAGCGAGAATTACTTTTTGCGAACCGCGCAATGAACGGTTGCGGCTGGCCATTTCCAAAGCTTTAACTAAAGGAACACCCGCCGCGATAGTTGACCCCAACTGGTCGTAGAGCTGCGCGCGACGGTTAAGTTGTCCAGGCGTGACCATGTTTCAAAAATTTAAAACCAAGCCGCCAAAGAAAAAGTCCAAAGTCGCGGGGCGAGCTTTGGACTTGAAATTGTTTATTTGTGACTGAATCAAGCGATGGCGCGGTCGAGGCTGGCCTTCAAATCACGTTTACTTTTCGCGCCGACCATCTGCTCAGCTACTTGGCCGTTCTTGATGACGAGCAACGTCGGAATCGCGCGCACACCAAACTGCGCGGCAAGACCCTGATGCTCGTCAATGTTGACCTTGCCGATCTTGACCTTGCCCTGATATTCGCCTGCGAGTTCGTCGAGGACGGGCGCAATCATCTTGCACGGGCCGCACCATTCCGCCCAGAAATCCACTAGCACCGGCGTGCTGGACTTTAGGGCTTCTGCGTCAAAATTATCCTGCGTAAGGGTGGTGATTAAAGGTGAGGCCATAACTTAACTGGTAAAAGTTGCTACGTTGTCCTTCAACGCCAGGAAAACCCAGACGATGACGCCAACCGCCGCGAGACTTGCAATTGCGGCGGAGAAAATCAAAACCTTGTCGAGCGTCTTGATAGACGGAACGACCGGGGCGGCGACGCGTTGCATGGGCGCAGGCGCCTTGGCAGAGGTTGGAGCAGCGGCAGGAGCAGCACCTTTGGCGAGCGCGGCGGGCGCAGCAGCAGCGGGCGCCGGGGCGGGCGCAGCGGCGCGAGCCAAAGTTGGTGCGCCGCTGGGCGCACCGGTTGGGCCACCAGGCGGCAACGTCGGCAACTTGATGGTCGGCGCGGCGGTCGGCTTGGGCGGGAGATTGATGCGGACGGTTTCTTTTTTGGGCTGCACCTTGCCGGTAGATTTCTTCAACGGTTCAGCGCCCGTGGGCGCGCCCGGCAACGGATTGTTAGGTGGAACTTCAGCCATAAGTGTGTTGAAGATAAGCACCGCGCGTCGGCTGTCAAATTTTAATTGCCAACCGCCCGACTAGCCGAGTGGGTGGCGAGCCGGTTCAGCTTGAATTGCCGCCGTTTTCCAGCCAAGGTTTCGGCGTGAGTTTCATTCCCGGCTTCTGGCGCAAATGCCGCCTCGCGTTTCGCTGGGCGCGTTATTTTCTCTGGTGCGTGCTGCTGATTGCCTTGCTCGCGCTCGCGTGGGTCAACGTCGTGGGCGTCCCCGAGTTCGTGAAGACGCGACTGGTCTCATCCCTCGGCGAACAGGGCGTGCGACTGGAATTTTCCCAGATGCGCTGGCGGCTCATCCGCGGGCTGGTCGCAGAAAACGTCATTATCGGCGACAAGTTGCACCGCAAAGAAAAGCCCCTGTTCACCGCCGGGCAAATCCAGTTGCGCCTCAACTACGCGGCGCTGGCGCACGGCCAATTCCAACTCGCCGGCGTGGTGGTGCGCGACGGCATCTTCACCCTGCCGCTCTCCGTCACCAACCGCCTCGTGGCGCAAAATATCCAATCGGAGGTCCGCTTCCTGCCGGACGGGACATGGTCGCTCGACGACATGCGCGCTGATTTTTCCGGTGCAAAAATCCGGCTTTCCGGGCAACTCGCGCACGCACGCGATGCGGTGAAGTGGGATGTGTTAGCCGGTAACAGCGGCGATGGTCACGGCGCATTACTAAAACCGCTGGAAGATTTTTCCGCCACGCTGGCAAAAATTCGTTTTGCCGCGCCGCCGCAGATCAGCGCGGAAATTTCCGGCGACGCGCGCGACGCCCATTCACTCGTCCTGAAAGCCGCCGCCAATGCGCCAGGTGTAGCCACCCCGTGGTTTAGTGCGCGAGGGCTGCAGTTGGTCGCCAACGTTTCCCTGCCCACCAATACGCCGACTGACCCCAACGCCGCACTGGGTTTTTGGACGAACGCGCTACCATTCCGCCTGGCATGGATCACGCGCGCAGCTGAACTGGAGCTGACAAATTTTTCGGCGCGCACAGCGGAATGTGCCGGCGAATGGCAAGCCCCCCGGCTGGCCCTTGGAAAATTATCCGCGCAAACCGGCGGTGGCCACGTCGAGGCCGCCGGTGACCTTGATATCGTCACGCGGGAATTGCTATTCACCAATCGCTCCGCGTTTGACCTGCATTTACTCCAGCCATTCCTGCCCGCTCCCGCCCGCGCGGAGGTGGCGCAAATTTTTTGGACGCAGCCGCCCTCGCTGGCCTGCGAAGGCGCGCTCACGCTGCCCGCGTGGACGAACGCCGCGTTCGACTGGCGGGAAATGTTCGGCCCGACGGCGCGGCTGCACGGCGAGTTCGCCGCAACGAACGCCGTGGCTCACGGGCTCACGGTAGAACTGGCACGGTCGCATTTCAGTTACGCAAATTTTATCTGGCGCGCGCCAGACCTGCAATTGGTCCAAGGACGCACGCATCTTGAATTCAGCGGCGAGCAAAGTCTGGCCACCGAAAATTTTTCAGGGACGTTGCGCGGCTCACTTGCGCTCGAAACAGCGCGCCCATTCATGCCGACGAACGCGGCCGCAGTGGTTTTCAAAATCATCGCGCTGCCCGAACCGGCAGAACTGCACCTTGCCACAAGCGGCACCTGGAGGGATCTGCATTCGCTGACGGCCACGGGACGGGTGGTGCTGACAAATTTTGCTGTGCGCGAGCAGCCTTACGAAAGCGTGACGGCGCAGGTGTTTTACACCAACCGCTCGCTGCAATTTTTACAGCCGCAGATGTTCCGCGCCGGCGGCTCGCAGACAATGACGGCGGACGCGGTGGCGCTGGATTGGTGCGCGGGCATGATATTTTTCACTAACGGATTTAGCACTGTTGACCCCACACCGGTGCTGCGTTCCATCGGCGAGAAAACCGCACGACTCATCGCGCCGTATGAATTCCTCACACCACCGACGGTCCGAGCGCACGGGCAATTGCCATTGGGAGACATCAGTCGCGGGCGCGACCTCGACGGAACCGACCTGACGTTTGAAATCCTCAGGGCCGACCACTTTCGCTGGACCAAACTTGCGACCACGAACATCACGGGCACGGTTCACTGGCTCGGCCAGGAACTGGTGCTCACGAACATTGCGGCGGCAACCTACGGCGGCAACGCCGCGGGCTGGGCGTATTTTGATTTTCATCCCGTCGGCTATGGCTGTGATTTCAAGTTCGGCGTGGCGGTGACGAATTTGGATGTCCATCAGTTGGGGCTAGATCTGTCGGATTCCAAAACAAATTTGATTGAAGGCTTACTGACCGGCGCAGCGGTTGTGACGGATGGGAACACCAAAACGTGGCGTTCGTGGAATGGTTTTGGCGGCGTGCAGTTGAGCGACGGCCAGCTCTGGAATATTCCGTTGTTTGGATTGCTTTCGCTACTGTTGAACACCGTCACGCCCGGCCTCGGCAACAACCGCGCGACAGAAGCGACGGGGACATTTGTGCTTACCGATGGCGTGGCGCGCTCCGTGGACGCTGAAATTCATACGCTCACGATGCGGCTGCAATACGTCGGCACGGTGGATTTGCAGGAGAGTGTGGACGCCCGCGTGACAGCCCAACTACTGCGCAACACCCCAATGCTCGGCGAAGTCATGAGCACCGTGCTCTGGCCGGTTAGTAAAATTTTTGAATGCCAGGTGAACGGGAAAGTCAGCGCGCCACAAGTGACTCCCATTTATTTGCCCGGTGTGAGGTATCTCCTGAACCCCGTGCACACGCTCGAAGAAATCCTGCCCGCCTCCGGCAAACCAAAGGGTTAAGCCGCCGCGCCGGCGTAAAGTTTATTCAAGAATTCTCGCGCTTCGCCGATGGACAAACATGGTTCGTGTCAAATCAGAGGAACTCCAACCCGGTATGGTCGTCGCCCGCGATGTCAAAAACATTGATGGGATGCTGCTCGCGCCCAGCGGATGCGAATTGAGCGAGCGGCAAATTGACATCCTCCAAACATGGGGCGTCGTCGAAGTTGAAATCGAGGCGAACGAAGAACAGGCCAAAGCCCGTGACCCGCTGGCGCAATTGCCGCCCGATGTCCTCGCGAAAATCACCGCCGATCTGCGCGCGCGATTTTGGAAGCCGGACGACTTTGGCCCCGTGCCAGCGATAATTTTCAAACTCATGCTACTGCGCCAGGCGCGACGCAATTTGAACCCGGCCAAGCCATGACTCCCCCCTCCATCAAAAGCATGGTCGCTGCCGTGCCGCGCAGCCTCGGTTCCTACGGTCCGGTGTTGCAGGAAATTGAAACCGCGCTCGCCTCGCCGCAGTGCAACCTGAATTCCATCGGCGACGCGATTCAAAAAGATCCGGACCTCACTGCGCGCCTGTTGCGTCTCGCGAACAGCCCGTTTTTCGGTTTCGCCAATCGCTTGAGCACGGTTGCTGAAGCCGTGAGCTTGCTGGGCATCCAGCAAATCCAAGACATGATTGTCGCGTCGAGCGTGCTGGAACAATTCAAAGGCGTGCCAGACAATTTGGTGAACAAAGATTCCTTCTGGCGGCACAGCCTCGCCGTCGGCCTCACCGCGAGGTTGCTCGCGATGGAACGCCGTTTACCCAAGCCAGATAAATTTTTCGTGGCCGGACTGTTGCACGATGTCGGCCGGCTCGTGCTGATGCTGCAAGCGCCTGAAGCGGCGAGTGACGTTTTTGAATTGTATGAGCGCGAAAGAATTCTCCTGCACGATGCGGAGAAAAAAATTCTTGGCTTCGACCATCAGCAGATTGCCGCCGAACTGTTGCAAAGCTGGAGCTATCCCGCCGCACTCGTGCAGGCCGTGGCGTTTCATCACGCTCCGGACAGCAGCGTGGCGAAGATGGAAGCGTCCGTCGTCTACATCGCCGACCATCTCGTGAACGCGATGGGCATCGGCAGTTCCGGCGAACAGTTTGTCTCGCCGCTCGATGAAAAGGCCTGGGCGGTGCTGGGTTTGAGTCCGGAAATTCTCGCTCGGCTCATCGAAGCCGTAGACGAACAAATCCTCGCCGTCGAAGAATCGTTCCTGAAAAAGTGAGGCGCGATGAACGAGCTATTCGATTCTGTCTATCCCGATTTTCTCCGGAGCGGTTTGGAGAAATTAAGTCGTCTAGACGCGCAACAGGAATTGCCCACGCTCTTCTCGGCGCTGGAACATTTCCGCCGCGACCTCCACGCGCAAGACAGCGCCAAAGGAATTCTCCGCGTCAGCCAAAGTGACATCGGCGGGCTGAACCTGTTTTCCAAAACTGGTTTCTGGATTGTTAACCCGAAGGATTTCAGCTTCGACCTCGCGCTCGCCGGCGACGAGGCGGACGGCGTGGTGCTGCAAAACCTCGTGGATGGCCAGGTGAAGGCCGGGCGTTTTGCCTTCGCACTGCGGCAAGGTGCGCCGGTTTTTTTTGCGCTCGGTTTGAAAGCGGAACCGGAGCGCGAACGCGGCGTGCTGCACTCGCTCGCGATTTCCAGCCATGTCGTCGGAATGTTTTGTGGACTGTTGCGCCGCGACGTTGCGCCCGCGCAGGAAGTCGCGTTCAGCTTGCTTTCCACCCTGCTCGGCACGAGCGCGGATGCGCTGGCCACCTTGCGCCGCACGCGGCAACTCACGAGCCAGATCGAGGCCCTGCAAAGTTTGCTGCCCGTGTGCGCATGGTGCAAAAAAGTCCGCAACGACAGCGGCTACTGGTATCAGATCGAGAAATATATTACGGCCAACTCGAATACAAAAATTACCCACGGCATCTGCCCGGATTGCGAGGATAAATTTTTGAAGCCAAAAGAGTGAGCCCTATCACTTGTTCCGCACAAATAATTTCCCCGGCAACTGGCGCACGAGGCGTTTCATTTCGAGACTGAACAGCGCCACGTTCACCGTCGAGCTGGGCAGATTGCTTGCGCGGATGATCTCGTCAATGGCACTTTCGTCGTCAGTGCTCACGGCGTTGAAAACTTTCTGTTCGTTCTCGCTCAATTCCAGCGCGGGCAGCAGACCGGTTTCGCTGACAGATGCAGGCTTGTTGCTCGCGGGAAATAGATACTCAAACTCGCTCAAGATATCTTCGACGCCTTCGCACAGCTTTGCTCCTTTTTTGATGAGCTCGTGACAACCTTTGCTACGCGGCGAATCAATCCGCCCCGGCACAGCAAAGATCTGCCGGCCGTATTCGTTTGCAAAATTCGCCGTGATGAGCGAACCGCTTGTGAGGTTCGCCTCCACGACGACCGTGCCGAGCGTCATACCGGCGACGATACGGTTGCGGATGGGAAAACTTTGCTTGTCCGCCGGACGGTTGAAGGGAAATTGCGTCATCACCGCGCCGTTCGCCGCAATACGCTCAAACAACTCTGCATTCTCCGTAGGGAACACCAGATTGATACCCGTGCCCAACACTGCAATCGTGCGGCCTTTGCCCGAAAGCGCACCTTGATGCGCCGCGGTATCAATGCCGCGCGCGCCACCGCTGACCACCGTCACGCCGGTGTAGGCGAGCTGGTAGCCCAGCTTGCGGGCCGTCTCGATGCCGTAGTGCGTGGTCATCCGCGAGCCGACCATCGCCACGGCGTTCTTGTCCTTTGCGGTCAGCGCGCCTTTAACGTAAAGCACGAGCGGCGGATCGTAAATCTCGCGCAGCATAGCCGGATAATTTTCATCCGTCTGGATGAGCACATGGCAGCCGTAATCCACGATGCGTTTTAATTCGCCCGCAAGGTCAATGGACTTTTCCCAAGTGAAAATTTTCTCCGCCGTGTCGTCACCAATGTTACGGACGCGGGCAAGTTCGTGTTTGGACGCGGCGAGAATCGCGGGCGCGTCCCCGAAATATTCCAGTAACGAGCGGGCGCGCACGGGCCCGACACCTTCAATCATGTTCAGCGCGATGAATGCTTCGCGGGAATCCATGCGAATTTGATAACGACTAGGATTGGGCGCGGCAAGAAATTGTTTTGCCAGCGCACAACGTGGGCCGGGACTGAACGTGAGGCGTGGGAAGCCAAGCCGGAACTTGGAACGGCGACCTAGATCACGGCGCGTGAATTAACCGCGAATTTGGCAAACCTCAGGAGGGGGTTGTCTGGGTTGAGGACCACCGCTAAACCTTCACCCATTTCCCCTTCGCCGAAGAAACTTCCACCGCCGTCAACACGCGCTGGTTTTGCAACCCATCTTCAAACGTTGGCTGCACAGATTTTCCATCTGCGCAGGCGTTCACGAAATCCGCGACGGCGTGGACGAAAGTGTGTTCGTAACCGATGCCGTGGCCGGGCGGCCACCAGTTCGCAACGTAAGGCTGGATGCCGTCGCGCTGAGTTACGATGATATCGCGGAAACCTTGGCGGTCTTTCGGGTCATCACCATTGTAAAACTTCAGCCGGTTCATATCCTCGAAGTCGAAGAAGATGGAACCCTTGCTGCCGTTGATCTCGATTTCAATGTGGTTGCGGCGACCAGGCGCGTAGCGTGTGGCTTCGAGGTTCGCCATCACGCCGCCAGTCATCCAGCCGAGAAACGCCGCGGAGTCTGGCGCGGTAACTTTGCCAAGCACGCGTTTGCCTTTGGCGAGCATGTCAGCGCGCGGACGCTCCGGCACGAAGGTGTGAACGATGCCACAGACGTCGGTGAATTCGCCGACGAGATAGCGCGCGAGGTCGATGATGTGAGAGTTGATGTCGCTGTGAACGCCGCTACCGCTGGTCTCCTTCTGCAAACGCCAGTCGAGCGGAAATTCCGGGTCGGCGAGCCGGTCCTGTGCATAGCGAGCGCGGAAGTGATGGAGCTTGCCGAGCGAGCCTTCGTTCAACATTCGTTTCGCGAGAACGATGGCGGGGATGCGCCGGTAGTTGTGGCAAATCATGTGGACGCGATTGGATTTTTTTGCGGCGGCGAACATGGCTTCACATTCCTTCAAGTCGCGCGCCATGGCTTTTTCGCAAAGGACGTGCTTGCCATGCTTGAACGCGGCAATCGCCATTTCGGCGTGTGAAAAAGTCGGCGTGGCGATGTCCACGATGTCTATGAGTGGCGACTCGACAACCTCGCGCCAGTCCGTCGTGGCGAACTGCCAACCCAGCTTTGCACGCGCGGCGTTCACACCAGCGGAGTCTCGTCCGCAGATGGTGTGCAGCTCGACATTCGCCTTGAGGTCGAAAAATTTTGGCGCTTGCCGCCACGCATTCGAGTGTGCGCGGCCCATGAATTTGTAACCGATAAGCCCGACGCGAAAAGTTTTAGCCATAAAAGTAGAAGTTGAACTGGATTTGTCCGGCTTTATAGTGAGCCGAACAATTTTAGTCAATGAATCTCACCATCGCAGAAATCGCGAAACAACTTGGCGGCGAAGTCCTCGGTGATTCGTCAGCCTTGCTCACCGGCTTTGCCAGCGCAGACAACGCCAAGGCGGGCGACCTCACTTTTGCGGAGAAGGCAGAATACTTCGCCATCGCTGAGCAGAGCGCCGCCACGGCGATCATCGCCGGCAAAGATTTTTCTTCCACGCACAAGCCAGTCATCCGCGTGGCGAATCCTCGCGTGGCTTACGCGAAAGCCGTGGCCATCTTTTTCCCAGAACCAAAATTCACTGTAAGTATTCATCCTACGGCGGCCATCGCAGCATCGGCGCGGATTGATGCATCGGCGCACATCGGTCCGCATTGCACGATTGGCGAGCGTGCGAAAATTGGCGCAGGTGTCGTTCTGCTGTCCGGCAATTTCATCGGCGAGGATTCCGTGCTGGGCGAAGCAACTAAATTGTTTCCGAACGTGGCGATTTATTCGCGCACGCAAATCGGAAAGCGCGTCCGCATCCACGCCGGCACGGTGATCGGCTCGGATGGGTTCGGCTATGTTTTCGACGCGGGCATTCACCGCAAAGTGCCGCAGGTGGGTAACGTCGTCATCGGCGACGACGTGGAGATTGGCTCGAATGTTTCCATTGATCGGGCCGCACTCGGGTCGACGGTCATCGGGCGCGGAACGAAAATTGACAACCTCGTGCACATCGCACACAACGTAGAAATCGGGGAAGATTGCATTCTCTGCGGACAGGTCGGTTTCGCAGGCAGCACGAAGATGGGAAATTATGTCGTGCTCGCCGGGCAAGTTGGCATCGGCGGGCATTTGCAGATTGGAAACAAAGTAACCGTCGCTTCCAAGGCTGGCGTGATGCACAACATTCCCGATGGTGAAACATGGCTGGGCATCCCGGCGCAACCCGACAAACAGGCCAAGCGCGTGCTGATCGCGGTGCAACGGCTACCGGAGTTGTTGAAAAAAGTTGCCGCGTGGGAAAAGAAGTTCAGCGGTGAATGATTTTTCCGCTCCGCGTGAACGCAACTTCGTCATTGTCCCACCAGCATCGCCGACCCGCTCCATTCACCGAGGCGGATGCGTGGCGCGACGTCGGTAAAGGCTGGCAACCGCTTTTCGGCAGTTTTCACGGCGCGGGCTACAGCATCGAGTGGCATGATTTTTTTGCGAAGCGCGAGTTCGATTGGGCGGCGAGCTTTCATCCCGGCTGCGTGGAATTGTGTTTGAATCTGGATGGCCACGGCTTTGTGGCCGGGCGCGATGGGCGCGCCGAGTTTGCGCCCGTGACGGCGGGGTTTTATTTTCGCCAAGACGAACCCCTCACGGCGAAGCGTACAGCGGACGAGCAACACCGGTTTCTGACCGTCGAATTTTCCGGCGCGTTTCTCGCCAAACATCTGGCGGGCATGGAAGCCGTGTTGCATCCCGTCGCCCGCGCAGCGATAGAAAATGTTCCCGTCAAAACTGTTGCCAGCGCTCCCGTGCGTTTGGGCGCAGGGCAGCAGCAACTTATTTCCACCCTGCGGCAGCCGCCAGTGTATGCCACGGCACAAGCGCTCTGGTATCAGTGCAAAGCACTGGAATTGGCGGTGACATTCCTGCTCCAACCGCCGCCGGAAAAGGAAATGTTCTGCACGCGCCAACAACGCGTCGCTCAAGAACGCGTGGAGCAGGTGATATTTTTACTGAAACAAAATCTGGCCACGCCGCCGCCGCTCGAAGAACTCGGTAAAAAAATCGGCTGCAGCCATTTTTATTTGAGCCGGATTTTTTCCGCACAGACAGGCCACACCATCACACAGCATCTGCGCCAGCTCCGCATGGAGCGCGCAGCGGAGCTGCTCAAGGCGGGCGAGCACAATGTCACCGAAGCTGCGTTCGAGGTAGGCTACAGCAGCCTGAGCCATTTTAGTGCTGCGTTCACCGAGACGTTTGGCGTTTGCCCCGGACTATATCCGCTAAAAATCCCTGCACGGAAATAAGCCGGAACGCAAACGCCCGCCAGTTTTCCGCAAGCTGCCGCCAGCTTTCTCCGCCCCGCGCAAAGCCACGTTAAACTTCCGCAAACGTCCGGCAGCAGAAAATATTTTCAGCGCGCAGACTCGGCTCATGACAAAAATTCGTCCGCTGAAAAGGATTTTCCTAGCTGCAGTGTTACTGGCCAGTTCCGCCGGAGCTGATAACAAGCTGTTCACCTACACATACGAGCCGGAGACCGAACCGAAGGGTGACTGGGAGATCGAGCAGTCCATCACCTCTCGCCTCATCCGTAATTCTGCCGTGGGCCAGAAAAACTACCAACGCTGGCAATTTCGCACGGAGTTAGAGCATGGCTTCACCGAGCGCTATACTGCAGGGCTTTATTTGAACCACAATTTTGAACGGTTTACCGATTCCGCCACCGGCATCACAGCAGGCGAAAATCGCTGGGGCGGTATCTCGTTTGAAAACCGTTACCTTGTGGTAGATCCACGTGACAATCCCGTCGGTATCACCCTGTATCTCGAACCGACCTACGACGGCAAGAACGCGGAATTGGAACAAAAAATTATCATCGGCCAGCGGCATAGTGATTGGAAATGGGCCGTGAATCTGTCGCATGCGACGGAATGGGCTGATCATTTCCGCGAGACGGAAGGTGAACTAGAATTATCCGGTGGGCTGGCCTATCAGCTTGCCAAACGCTGGTCGCTCGGCCTTGAAGTCCGCGACCACAACGAACTGCCGGAGTATAAAGCATGGGAAAACACCGCTGTCTTTCTCGGCCCGGTGGTCAGCTATCACCGGCAAAAATGGTGGGCGACATTTTCGGTGTTGCCACAGATTTACGTTGCGAATTTCACGGGCAACCCTGATGGCACGTCCACACTTGAACTGGAAGGCCATGAACGTTTGAACCTACGCCTGCTGGTTGGGTTCAGTTTTTGAGCATCTTCAATAGCGGCCACTGACCCCAAAAAAACCCTTAAACTTTAATTAAGGTAGCACATGGGCGGGCGACACGGCGTTGCCAATCGAGCAAGTCGGCAAAGAACCGATAATGTTATCCTGGTAATAATCTCCACCAATCGGACACGGCGGAATGCTGCCAACAGAATTCAGCTTGATGTAGGGCGTGAGATCGCCGGGGAAATTAATCGCATCACCCGTTCGTTTGCCACGTTCGAGAGCAAATTGGTTGGCCGCTGCGTCTATCTGTCGCAGGTTGTTGATGCAGGCGTTCGCCTGGGAAACGGCGCGGGATTTTTTGAAATTCGGAATGGCAATTGCCGCCAGCAACCCGATGATGGCCACCACAATCATTATCTCCACTAGTGTAAAGGCACCGCGCAGCTGGTTGTTATGAGTTTTCATTTTCATGAGTTTGGTTATGACCAGCGCATTCAGCTTTGGATCCCAAGCCAAAATTCTGGCGGCCACCATTTAGCAGGCGACGTGCCGTCGGAGAAATTTACGGAAACGGCTGAAACACGCCCCCAATATGGAAGCGACACTGCGGGCTTGGAGCGCCGCAGTGTCCTGAAAACCGCCAGATGTCCGCTCAAATCAAGGCAAGACGTGTGCCGGGGCTACGGTGTTGCCAAGCGAGCAAGTGGGAATGGAGCCAACAACATTGTCCTGATAGTAATCGCCACCGACAGGGCACGGCGGAATGCTCCCGACTGAATTCAACTTGATATAAGGCGTGAGGTCGCCGGGGAAATTAATTGCGTCACCGGAACGCTTGCCCTTTTCCAGTGCGAACTGGTTGGCGGCGGAATCAATCTGGCGCAGGTTATTGATGCAGGCGTTGGCTTGGGAAACTGCCCTGGCCTTGACAAAATTCGGAATCGCAATCGCTGCCAAAAGGCCGATGATGGCCACAACGATCATGATTTCCACCAGGGTGAAACCAGAGCGACGGAGGTTTTTGGTCGTTTTCATTTTGTCTTTCATTTTTTGCGGCGTGAACTAAACGGCCAGCGGGTTTATATGATTACGATTTTGCTCACTTTGATTGCTGGCCGCAACCGCGTTGAACTGGAGGTAGCACTGTGGCAGCCAAAGTGAAAAAAGCGACGTCAGGCTTTGCCGATATGTTTTGTCGGGTGAAACCTGACAGGTAACCGCCCAGTTACTTGGC
The DNA here is from genome assembly GCA_903847285.1 of uncultured Verrucomicrobia subdivision 3 bacterium. Next base: position 26,999 of record CAINDH010000284.1, read on the forward strand.
TGAATGCTCTTCGTTCCAACGGATGGCGGCGCGCATCAACTCGGTGGCATTGGCCAGGTTAAGCTTCTCTTTAATGCGGGCATGGTAGGCTTGAACGGTTTTGAAGCCAACGTGAAGGTGGTCGGCAATCTGCCGCGTGCCGTGACCGGTGCCTAGCAATTCAAACACTTGAAGTTCGCGGTCGCTCAATTGCTCGACGGCGGTGGCGGCTGCATTTTTCCGTCCGCCAACAAATTTTTCTGCCATGAGCGCGGAGATTTTTTCACTGATAAAAAGTTGTCCGGCGTGGACGGCGCGGAGGCCGGCGATGACCTTGGTGCTGGCCTCGCGCTTCATGATGTAGCCACGTGCGCCTGCGTGCAACGCCCGCTCGGCATAGAGCGATTCATCGTGCATCGACAGGACGAGCGTCCGCACGCCGGCACAACTGGCCTTGATACTTTTGATCAGTTCCAATCCCGATCCAGCCTCCAAAGAAATGTCGACGAGGGCCACGTCCGGCTGAAGGGCGACGCTGAGTTCCAGAGCGTGTGCCTCTGTGCCCGCTTCGCCGCAAACGAGTAAATCCGGCTCCTGGCGAATCAAATTGGCCAAACCGTCGCGCACCAGCGGATGGTCATCCACCAGTAAAATTTTGATTTTATCTGCCATATTCGTCTTTGGCCGGAGCCAAAACTGGTAATGTGCAAGCTATCCGAGTGCCGCGCGTGGATAAAGGCTCGATTTCAAAGGTCGCGCCAATGAGATCTGCACGATACGCCATGACACGAAGCCCCATTCCATTAGCTTGGAGAAAATTCGCCGGCAAGCCCACGCCATCGTCGGTGATGGTAAGCGCCAGCTCATGCTCCGCGATATCCAGACAAATGTTGATAATCTGCGCGCGACCATGGCGAGCGGCGTTGGCCACCGCCTCCTCGGCGATGTGAAATAATTGCGTCGCCACCTCTGCGTCGGGCAGTGGCGTGGCGGGATCACATTCAAAACGACAGGCTACTTTGAATTGCGAGCTGCTGCGGGCGGCCAGCTCCTGAAAATTTTCCCGGAGACGATCCGGCTTTAATTCTACCGGACTCAAGCCGCGTGATAAACTTCGCGTCTGCTCAATCGCGGCCTCTATCAAACACACGAGCCGACTCGTTTCCTCGGCTTCAGGCACACACATGTCCGCAAGTTTTTGACTAACCAATTGGCCCGCCAGCGCCGCGCCGGTAAGTTGCTGGCAAAGACCGTCATGCAATTCATGGCCGATGCGGCGGCGTTCCCGTTCGCTAGTTTCCAGTAATTCTTTTTGCAGCCGCATACGCTCGCGGATTTCCTTTGCGAGCGATTCGGTCCGCAACTGCACGCGCTGCTCCAATTCGTGGTTGAAATATTTTATTTTTAGCAGCAGCCGCACCACCACGAGGTAGAAAATAAACATGATGAAGGCGTTCCAAACCGGCACAAAGTCACTGGAATAGTGCGCTCCTGCCCCAATGTTGGAAGACACCCACGCCACTACACTCAACGCAGAAATCAAAACCCCAAACGAACCGCCCACAAACCACACCGCCAAATAAACTGCCACCAGATAAAAAATGAAGAAGAAGGTCTCGTAACCCGTCCAGAAGTCCACCAAGCCAACTGCCGTTACAAGACACACACACAAAGGAGCAATGAAACGCTGCGGCCATTGCCCCCAGCGTTTGAGCCTCGTAATCGAGCGAATCATATTTCAGAGGCCGACCACGAGGTTGGCCACCTCATTCAAGCAAGCACCGCGCCAGCAAGCAAGCCGGCGATGGTGTTGAAATTGATTTACTTCGCAGCCCGCCGAAATATAATGCGGGCTTGGTGGCCGATGTGGCGGAATTGGCAGACGCGCTAGACTCAAAATCTTGTATCCGTAAGGGTGTGTGGGTTCGACCCCCTCCGTCGGCACCAACTTTTGTCTTTGCTTCGCAAAGACAAAAGTTGCCGCGCTGAAGCGTAGCGCAGGCGGGCTGTCACCGATGCGCTAAAAACAAATGGCCTTCAAAACTTTCTCCGACCAATCCCAAGGCGTTCAGCTTTTGCAACGTTCGCTCGCTCGTGGCCGGCTTGGTCACGCCTATCTATTTACCGGCGATTCGCTCGAAGACCTTGAAATCCCCGCCCGCACACTGGCCAAAACCCTCAACTGCCTGAATCCCGTCAAAATTTCCGGCGTGGCAGCAGATTGTTGCGATGAATGCCTCAACTGCCGGAAGATCGAAAACAACAACCATGGAGACATCCATTGGTCACGGCCAGAATCGAAATCTCGCGTCATCACCATTGACCAGATGCGTGATGTCATGCAGCAAATCCAGCTCAAGCCGACGGAAGACGGTTACAAAATTGCCATCCTCCTAGGTGCCGACCGGCTAAACGTGCAAGCTGCCAACGCCTTTCTGAAAACGCTCGAAGAACCACCGCCGAAGTCCGTTATCATTTTGTTGTCCACGGAACCCTCGCGGATTTTGGAAACGATTTTATCGCGATGCTTACGGTTGAACTTTGCCACGGGTGCGGTGCGGACGCTTTCCGCCGAGCAATCTTACTGGCTGCAGCAATTTAGTTCCGCCGCCGCTGCTGGACAGAAAAGCTTATTCGGACGCTATCGCCTGTTGGATTCGTTGCTGCAACGGCTCAACTCAATTCGCGAGACGGTAGATGATGCATTGACTGCCCGCTCGCCGTTGGAAAAACACGTGGAGGCGGAAAAAAGTTTACGCGAGAAATGGGAGGATGAATTGAGAGCCGCCATCGAAGCCGAATACCGTCGGCAGCGCGGCGAAGTTTTATTGCTGCTGCAATGGTGGTTTCGCGACGTCTGGCTACACACGCTGGCGATGGGTGAGGAATTTTTGCAACTTCCGCAAATCGCCGGCGCCGACGAGGTCGCCAAGCGCATTAACTCTCGACAGGCGCAGGAGAACTTGCAAGTGCTTGAGCAAACCCAGCGCCTGCTCTACTCCACTGTGCAGGAAGCACTCGCGCTCGAAGTCGGCCTGCTAAAACTGAAACTCTGAAATGACGCGAACGTCTGGGAAACCTGCTAAGCTTGATGCTCGACGCTCGACGCTTGCCCAAAAATTCGCGCTCGTTTTTGGCCTGTTCCTTGGCCTCTGCGTATGGAAATTCGGCAACCCCGTCATCCTTGACCATAAAATTTCCGCGCCGGCCACGCCCGTAGAATTTTTAGACTTTGCCTGGCCGCCGCATTGGGTCAACTGGATCTTACTACCGCTCACGTTGATTGGAGCGGGGTTGATTTTTCAGCGCAACAAACTCTGGCCGCAGTCCCAATGGCTCTGGCGGCTGCCGGTGTTGTGGCTCGTTTGGCAATTTATTTCCGCCACCCAAACCGTGGATGCCGAGCTGACCACCGCGACGCTCTGGCAGTTTTCCGGCTGCGTGGCGTGCTTTTTTCTTGGCGCGACGCTGTTTGCCAGCCGCCCTGCGCAAAATTTTTTATTCATTGGCCTGCTCGCCGCCTTCACGTTTTGCCTCGTCCGTGCCGTAGATCAACGGCTGTTTGAATTTCCACTGAACCACCAATTACTCGTCGAAGGTGAGCGCAGTGGCTGGACGAACTTTCCATCAGCAACCATGGACGAAATGAGGCGCGAAACAATTGTCATCAACACGAACGGTATGGATGTTGCAAATCCAGTCATCCTCAAAAAATTTGCAAATGGCCGCGTCTCCGGCACGCTGGTTTATCCAAACGCGCTGGCGGGTTTAATCCTCTTGTTACTGCCGGTCTCGCTAGCGCTCTCGTTTGGCACCACACAAAATTTGCGTCCGCCCATTCGTTTCGCAGCCATTTTTCTGGTTTTGTTTCTTGGAGCTGCCGCCTTTTTTTGGACTGGCTCAAAACTGGGCTGGCTCATCGGCATCGGCATCAGCGGATTTTGGCTGTTGCGACTTAACTGGCCAAAAAAATTTAAGCTGTTCGCCTTGGCAGCGGTTTTGTTTTTTGGCCTCGGAATTTTTACGGTGCGCTTCCACAACTATTTCTCTACCGGAGCGACCAGCGTCGGAGCACGGTTTGACTATTGGCGGGCTGCCGCCCAGACGACCTCTGCAAAACCAGTTTTGGGGACCGGCCCAGGAACGTTTCAGCGGCCTTACGCTCAACTTAAGTCTCCCGATTCAGAAATGGCACGGCTCACGCACAATGATTTTCTCGAACAGTTCTCTGATTCTGGCATTTTTGGCGGGCTAGCGTATGGCGGGTGGATCTCTCTAGCATTGTTCATCGCTGGAAAAAAAGCTTTCCGACGCACTAATACGATTGAGTTTGCAGTTTTTATTGGCGTGCTCGCATGGTTTATTCAAGGATTTGGCGAGTTCGGACTGTATATTCCAGCGACAGCGTGGGTTGCGTTTACGTTATTGGGCTGCTTATTTAGCCCGGATATAAATGAATTCGACAAAAAAACCGCTTCCAGATAATTTAAACCTATGAAAATTCTGTTTTTGAACGGCCCCAATTTAAATTTGCTCGGCACCCGCGAGCCGGAAATTTATGGCCGGATGACCTTAGCAGACATCGAGGCGAAGGTGCAAACGCGGGCCGCAGAGCTGAAGGTCGGTGTGGATTTTCGACAGTCAAATCAAGAAGGCCAACTTGTCAGTTGGATTCAGGAAGCCAAGGGCACATTTCAAGTCATCGTTTTCAACGCGGCTGCCTATACCCACACCAGCGTTGCACTTCGCGACGCCATCTCTGCTGTGGGCGTGCCGACGATTGAAATCCACCTCTCGAACGTCCATGCACGGGAAGAATTTCGACACAAGTCGCTCATCGCGCCGGTCTGCCGGGGACAAATCTGTGGTTTTGGTGAAAAATCTTATCTTCTTGGACTCGAGGCAGCCATTCACGTTAACGGAAATCAATAATCTGAATTAATTCATGAATTTACACTTGTGAATTTTTTGGATTTACATCTTGACGATTTCATCCAGCCAAAATAGGATGCCTCCGCTGTTCTGACTACGCTGAAAAATGAGACACGATAGGATCTCTATTTATGTAGTTAGAATGACAATTCCGCCGAAAATAAAAACAGCTTTAACGAAAACGCACTGTGGACCTAAAAGATATTAAAGCCATCATTGATTTGATGAAGAAGAATTCCATCACGGAGTTCGAACTCGAGGAAAAAGATTCCAAGTTGCGCCTTAAGCGTGGACTGAATAGTGGTGCGGTCATCACTCAACAGTCAGATGAAGCGGGAGTGGCTCAAATGATTTCGATGTCGGCGCCGGTTTTAGCCGTGGCGGCGGCAGCTCCCGCCCCTCCTGTTAACACGGGTGAAATTGACATTAAGTCCCCGATGATTGGAACTTTTTACCGATCATCTTCACCGGAGGCCTCCGTCTATGTCGAGGTTGGTACTCAGGTTGGGCCTGATACGGTTGTATGTATCATTGAGGCCATGAAAGTGATGAATGAGATCAAAGCCGAAATAAAAGGCGTGGTCACACAGCTTTTGGTAGAGAACGGTAAGCCGGTCGAGTTCGGCCAGCCGTTGTTCAAAGTTCGCCCAGCATAAACGGCATAATACGGTTGTTCAACCGCACCACCCATGTTTGAAAAAGTTCTGGTCGCCAATCGCGGAGAAATTGCCGTCCGCATCATCCGTGCCTGCAAAGAGCTGAACATCCGCACCGTCGCGGTGTATTCAGAAATTGACGCAAACTCCATGCACGTCCAGATGGCGGACGAGGCAATTTGCATTGGCAAGGCAGCTTCTTCAGAAAGCTACCTGCGCATTGACCGTATTATCAGCGCGGCAGAAGTAGCAGATGTGGATGCGATTCATCCTGGCTACGGATTTCTTTCCGAAAACGCCCACTTCGCCGAAGTCTGCGAGAGCTGTAACATTAAATTCATCGGACCGAGTCCACGCGCGATGAATGCGCTAGAAGACAAAGCCGTCAGCCGTGCCCTCGCAAAAAGAGCAGGTGTGCCTACGCCTCCCGGCTCCGAAGGTATCGTTGAAAACGAGAAAGACGCCCTCGCCATCGCCAAGAAAATCGGCTACCCGGTCATGATTAAGGCTGTGGCCGGAGGAGGCGGACGCGGCATGCGCATCGCGCACAATGATATTTCACTCGTTAAAGGCTTTCATACCGCGCGGACCGAGGCGGATAAGTGTTTCGGCAACTCCGGCGTATACATCGAAAAATTCATTGAGAACCCGCACCACATCGAGTTCCAGATGCTCGGCGATAACAGGGCAACATCATTCACCTCGGCGAACGCGATTGTTCCGTCCAGCGTCGCAACCAGAAGCTCATCGAGGAATCGCCCTCGCCTCTCATTGACCAAAAATATCCCAAGTTGCGCAAGGAAATGGGCAAAGCCGCCGTCCGTCTCTGCCAGCTGGCGAACTATACCAACGCTGGCACCGTAGAATTCATCGTGGACGATAAGGGCAATTTCTATTTCCTCGAAGTTAACAAGCGTATTCAGGTCGAACATCCCGTCACCGAAGAAGTCACCGGCATTGACCTCGTTCGCGCACAGATAGAAATCGCCATGGGTGAACCGCTCCGTTATTCACAGAGTCAGGTCGAATTTAAGGGCCACGCCATCGAGTGCCGCATCAATGCCGAAGACCCCTTCGACGATTTCCGCCCCAGCCCCGGCCGTATTGAGATGTATTACCAGCCAGGTGGACGCGGTGTGCGCATGGAGACCCACGCTTACGCCGGCTACACCATTCCGCCCACCTACGACTCCATGATTGGCAAGCTCATCGTCACCGGCAAAGACCGCCGCGATGCCATTGACCGCATGAACCGCGCCCTGAACGAGTTCATGATCACCGGCGTCAAGACCACAATCTCCTTCCAGCAAGCCATAATGCAGGATCCGAATTTCCGGCGTGGCGTTTATTCAACCAATTTCGTCGAGCAACTCCTCGGTGGAGCCCGTCGCGAGTTGATTGAAGAAAAGACCTGACGCACACTGGCCTCTCAGCAAGTCGAAGGATTCTTATTCCGCCACAGCAGACAACGCGTGCCGATAAGAATCAAATCTGGAAAATCTTTCACCGTAACTTGATTCCTTTGTAAACTTCCACTTCGGACCCATCCGCTAGAAAAGCGGAAGCCGGAGGCTGATTTAGAAATTGTCCGAACTGTTCTCCATACAAATGGGCGGCCTGATAATCCAATGTCACCTTCTTTGGTCCCCAGACGCGCCAGCGCGGATGCTCAACCCGGTATTCCATTGTCGAGCCATCACGTTGTCTGGCGTATCCCCAATAATGTTCGGTGATAAATTCCTGAATCGAACCGTCCAACAGCGGCTGCGCCGCCCCATGAACCTCCAGACTTAAAATATTTTCCCGGCCATCAAGCCGCCAGGAATAGGAAACTGACTTTATATCCCCTTCACATTTTTCAATCCGATGCGACATTGGCAGCGCCACGTAGTTTTCATTGTAAAACCTTCTCGCAATGAAGGCGATGGCTGTCCTGGGAACCAGTTCCTTCACAAACACAACGCCCCGGCGCCAGCCATTATCCGCCTTCCGGCGGACATAAAACCGCAGGTTAACCTCTTCGAAGTTTCTGTGAAACGGAATCGGGATACCGCCAACGCGCGCATCCAGAAAAAGAAAGGCGACGACACTCACAAATGTTTTGCCACCGAAGGAATCCAGCTCAGTGCCTCGCGGAACGAACGGAGGAAGAATGTCCGGGTCGATTTCGTAATTGAGCATCGCCAAGTATTGCCACTTAGCAGTTAGAAAAACTTTTGGGTTTTGGAATTTCATTTTAATCGCCACCTCAACAGCCGCAGCGCGTTGCCGATTACAATCAAATCGGAAAATCCCATCGCCGCCGCACAGATAATCGGACTGATAAAACCCATCGCTGCCAGCGGCACGCCGAGCGCATTGTAAAAAAACGCCCAGAACAAATTCTGTTTAATCGTCCGCAACGTCGCCCGCGCCAGCCCGAGCGCTTCCGGCACGGCTTCGATTTCTGATTTCAGCAGGATTATGTCCGCCGCCTCTCGCGCCACATCGCTCGCGCGGCTCACCGCGATGCCGAGGTCAGCCTGCGTCAGCGCCGGCGCGTCATTGATGCCATCGCCCACAAACGCCACGTGCTCGCCCGCCGCCTGAAGTTTTTTCACAAACTCCGCCTTCTGCTCCGGCCGCACTTCGGCAAAAATATTTTCCGCCGCAATGCCCACTTGCTTTGCGATGCTCGTCGCCGTCAGCGCATTGTCGCCGGTGACGAGAAAAGTTTTCAGCCCTTGATGCTGGAGCTGCCCAACCACTTGTTTCGCGTTCGTTTTCAACACATCGCGAACGGCGAATAGTCCGAGCAAAATATTTTCCGATGCCAGCCCGACAATCGTCGCGCCCTGCCCTGACCATTCGGCAATAAACTTTTCGCCTGCCTCCAAATTAGCACCTGATTCTTTAAGCCAGCGCAGCGAGCCGAGCCGAGCCATCTTCCATCCACCGTCTTCGAGCTTCACTTTTGCCTCAACCCCCGCCCCGCGAACTTCTTTCCAATCTGTGAGATCGTTTTTCTCCGTTGAAATTTTCGCGACCGCCTGGCTGATGGGATGCGTCGAGTTTCCTGCCAGCGACGACGCCAGACTTTGGACTTTGGACTTCGGACTATGGACTTCGAGTTGCGCCGCCACCTCCGGTTTTCCCATCGTCAGCGTGCCCGTCTTGTCAAAGATCACCGCCGTCACTTCGCCCGCCTTTTCCAGCGCTATGCCGTCGCGGATCAAAATCCCCCGGCGTGCGGCGGCATTTGCCGCGGCCATGATGGCGGCGGGCGTGGCTAAACCCATCGCGCACGGGCAGGCCACGATTAAAACTCCCGCCGCGATGACAAATGCCTTTTCCGCGCCGGAATGGATCGCCCAAAAGATTCCCGCCGCCAGCGCGATGCAGACCACGATGGGCACGAACACGCTACTGATGCGGTCGCCGAGACGCTGGATATCCGCGCGGTCGTCTCGCCGGTAGCGGTGACGCGCATGACGAGACGACCATTTAGATTCACCGTGCCGGCGAATAATTCGCTGCCGGATATTTTGTCGGCGGGAATGGATTCGCCGGTGAGCATGGCTTCGTCCACGGCCGATTCACCTTCGAGCACCAAGCCGTCCACCGGCACCCGATCGCCGGGACGCAGCGCGATGCGGTCGTTGATTTTTAATTCGGAAACCGTGACTTCGACTTCCGTTTTTTGAGATGCGGCGACCGGATTGAAGGTGCGCAAATCAAAACTTTTTTCCGAAGCCCGTGCGGAGCTTTGAATCCGCCGCGTGGTTTGCGGCGCGAGATTTAGCAATGACTTCAAGGCTCCGCTCGCCTTGTCGCTCACGCGCGCTTCAAACCAATGGCCGACGCTCACGAGTGAAATGATAGCGGCTGCCTCCATAAAATAAACATGGCCGACGTGGCCGCTGAACAGCGCCCAGCAGCTATAACCAAACGCGGTTGTGGAGCCGAGCGCAACAAGCGTATCCATGTTGGAACTGCCGATCTTGAGCTGCCGCCAAGCGCCGCGATAGAATTGCGCGCCACAGAAAACTTGCACCACGCCAGCCAACGCAAAGGCCAGCCACTGAAACCAAGTCGCCATCGCGAGGCCAAAAATCCATTCGCCAACCATCAGTGCGGCGGTGACGGCGAGGCCAAGAATCAGGTTCAATGGCCAATCGCTGCGTTTGGACTGTGCGGAGACTTCTGAGGAAATTTCTTTCGCCTCGTAGCCGGCGATTGAAATGGCAGCAAGGACGGCAGAAATGTTTTTTCCATCGGCAGAATTCCACCGGACGCTGGCGACGGCAGTCCGCAAACTGACGGAAGCGCTTTGAACGCCAGCCACACCTTGAATCGCTTCGGTGACGTAACGCGCGCAGTTGTTGCACGTCATCCCGCTAACGTGCAATTCAGTTGTGGTGGGCGTGGACATTTCTTTGCATCCGCATCCTGCCATGGCAACCGCTGCGCGTCGAATTTACTTTTGGAAGAGTTCCGGAGACTCGCGCATCAACAGGCGGATGAGGAACGCGAACTGGGCGTCTTCTGGATTTAATTGCTGCGTCAGCGCGGCGAACTGCGCTGATTTCGGATGGTCGCCGAGGTTGAGCGCGGTGGCGGCGAGCGCGGCCCACGCGGCGGTATTCGCATTGGTTCCGGGCAGACGTGCGGTGATCAACGATTCAACGGCGGCGATTCCTTGCCGGCGTTGGTTCAAGTCACCATCCAATGCGACGATAAACTGCCGGGCAATCTCCGTGTTGCCGTCGGGCGGGGGTAAAACGGAAACGCGCCGCGTGTTGGTGTTGAAGATAATTGGCGTTGCGGGAAAAGCCCCCGGGCTGCGCAGGGCGAGAATCAGTTCGTTGTTCGCCGAGGTGAATTGGGAATACACCGACTGGACGTCAGCCGCCGACAAGCGACGCAGGATTTCAGTTTTCCATGCGGGTGCGAGCAGTTGCTGGCGAGTGCACTCATCATATTTTTCCAGCAGCTCGGAATTTTCCGCCAGATAGAAGGCGCGCGGGGCGACGTCCAGCATCACTGGAACATTTTTGCAGCCACGCCGCGAGCAACGGCAGCGTGCCGCCCATCAACATCGTCGGGCCGAGCAGCAGCAGCGCGCTCAAGAACGCTTTCCACGCGAGCAGCCACAGCGTGTGCTCCATGGGGCGCGAGCCGGCGACGATGAATAGTTTGTCCGCGACTTGATCAAGCGCAAGAAACAGAAATGCGCAGATGCCGATGGCGATTTCCTAGTAGCCGTAGATGCGCAACGGTTGCGCCAGCTTGTCCGCCCAGCGACCGAGGATTTTATTGCCCAGCGCCAACCCGCCCATGAACACCGCGAGCACCACCGTCTGCGCGTAGATCGTGCTGCCGCACATCTGCGAAAGAAATTTCGACCACACCACTTCATAGACGAGCGCGGTGGCGCCGGAACAGAAAAACAGGAATAACATCGCCTAGTTGCCGTTGCGAAAATTCATGCGCGGATGATGCCGGTTGACCGCGTTAACCGACAAGCGGCAACTTGCCGGCCAGACTTTTCAGGGTGCGCCGGGAGGCACGGTGAGGTAGGTGCTGACGAGCGGATAGAACGCGGGCGGAAACACGAACGCCCAGCGTTCGCCAGTCAACGTCACGGCAGCAAGCGCCGTTTGCCCGTGCAGTTCCGCGCCGAAATCCACGGTGAATTTTTCACCAGACTTCAGCTCGAGATTGACCTGCAAGCTGTTGGTGTCGAAGCCATATTTTTCCGGCGCGGTGAAATTTTTCCCCACCCAGCGTTCCACGGCCAGCGTGCTGAACGCCCGCGCAGTTTCCTCGAGCCCGACCGTGTCCACAACGATGCCTTGCGAGCCGGCGGCAAGCGCCCAGTGGTTCACGCCAGTGCGAATCACCTGTCGGGTGCGACCGCCCTGATGCAGGGTGATCTGTGCGAGGTTGGCCAGGGAAAAATTCCAGAGCTGGCGTTCGCGGAACAGCCAGGCGTTGTCCGGCAGGCTGTCGGCGTCCGCCAGTGAGATGCCATAGACAAAATCTTCATCGCTGCGCTTCACCAGCACGCGGTTCGTGTCGCCCGCGCCGAAGAGGAGCGCGTTCGTCGTGCCGTCGGCGAAATGCAACGTGATTGAGTGCGTGTTGGTCACGAGACCAAAGCCTTCAAGGTCAGTAGCCGTCACCACGTCTTTGACGAATTCAGAGGCGGATAAATTGCCGAGTAAGCGAAGGAACAATTGCACGTTCGCCGCGTCCACAGGAAATTTTTCGCCGGCTACCGTCCATTCGTTTGTGCCCAGGCGCTGAAGCGTAAAGGGATTGTCCGCGTGGACATCAATGGCAACCACAGGGGCATTGAAATTCAAAAGGTGCGGATCACGGAAATCATTCGCCCCGCCGCGCCACGGCATGAGCGGCTCCTTCGCGGCGGCGACCACGGAGTTCCAACCTTCGCGGCGCGCAAAAATCTGGGTTGGATTTTCTGGGAAATTTTTTCCGAGGTGGACGGCATCCAGCACGTTGCTGCCCTGACCGAGCCAGATATCCAGTTCAGCGGGCGCGAGACCGTAGGTGGCAAGGTCGGCTTTCGGATCGTCGGTGACAAAACGCGAGGCGCGGGCGAAACGCAGTTGCTGGATTGCAGTGCTGATGAACGCGCCATCCGCACGCGCGGCCAAAGGACGAACCATGCGCCACAAATGATTCGTAGTGTCGGCGCGCAGTTCAATGACTTTTATGCCATTCGAAATCACGAGCCAATCCACTGCGCCGCTGGCGCTGACGAGCGCGGTGTCGCGCCACGCGGCAAAATCACGCGGCAAAAATTGGAGCCAGTCCACGCCGGTCACGAACGCGCCCGCGCCGCCGATGAGCCGGACATAAACGCCGTCGCCAGGCGCAGTTTTGTTGCCCACGCGCAGATGCCAGTTCTGGCCGCCGGCGCTGACATCGAGTGTGAACTGTGGGTTTTCAAAACCAAATTCCGCGTCAGCATTTTTGTGCGACTGCATTTCGGCGGCGGTGAGGCGGAGAGCGGGGGAAAGTTTTTCCAGCGCGGCCACGAGTGATTCAACAGCAGCGTTCTGCGCGGGATAGGCGAGGGGTTCCAGCAAGCGCCAGTTTTTATTGGTGCGGACGAGGCTGATTTTGCGTTCACCGGCGGGAATAATTTCAATCGCGGTCACGTCGGCGGCGCGCAGGCCAGCAAGCAAACCACTGCTGCCCGGCGAGGCGGGCGACCAATGCTTTTCAAAAAACCAGATGCCCCCTGCGAGCGCGGCGGCCAGCACGAACCAGATGGGGGTGGTGTTGGTTTTCATTTGCGGCGCACGAGCCAGACGAGCCAACCAAATACAAGCACGCCGCCGGGCAGCGCGCCGAGCAGCAGCCAGCGAAGTTGCTGATTTTGTTTTTGCGTAAGGAGCAGACGAAATTCTGTGACGGGACGCGGGGCGATACCAGATAACAATTGTTCACGGTTGCAAAGCCAATTCGCCGCGTAGCCCACAAAGTCGCGGTTGCCGCCGCCGTCAATGTAATGGTTGCCGAGAAAAACCGAATCGCCCGCGACGATGATGCGCGTGCTGCCGCGCGGACTAGCCGCCCCGGCGGTGGGTTTTTGTTCGACGGCAACGATGAGCGGATAGCTCTGCGGCGGCAGAGTTTTGTTCATTGCGAGCGTGGAATTTTCACCGGCGAATGCGAGTTCTTCCACTTGTGGGGCGTTCGCCGTCGGGTTGGCTGAACTAATCCGCATGACCGGTCGCGGCAAAATCATCTGCAGTGAAAGTTGCGTGAGCGGGTTGACGACCGGGTGCGAACCAAACCGGCGGATTTTCAAATCCTGTCCGGTGATGGTGCTCTGCGGGTCTTTGACATAATCGGCGGCGACGGCGACCCCCCAACGCTGCACGATGGATTCCAACCCGGTCGGCTGTCGGATGGACGCGTAATTCAGGAGTAGCAACAACCGGCCGCCGTCCGCGAGATACCTGTCAATTTTTTGCAGCTTGGCGGCATCCAGTTCAACCGTTGGCGCGGCGATGATGAGCAAGCTGCAATCGTCCGGCACGGCTTCGCTGCTGGCCAATTCCAAGTTGACCGGCTGGAAATAATTTTGCGCGAGCGTGAGGCCAAACTTGGAATAGCCGTAGTTGTCCGTGTCCGCCAGCGAACCTTCGCCATCGCCTTGCAGAAAATACGCCTTGAGCGGCTGCGGATTTTGCAGCGCCAGCAGCTTTGCCGTGAATAAAATTTCGCCATTGAACCACACCGGCCTGCGGCGGAACTCCATCTGCTTCTGATTCGGGTTCGCAGGCGCGACCTGCTCCAGCTTGGTTTGCACGATGGCCTCGCCGGGGATCACGATGGGTAGCCGGTCGCTACCGCTGGCGAAGATGATCAAGTCCTTGCTCGGCGGCGCGCTGGGGCTGTCCACGGAGCCGGGCAGATTATATTTCTCCTTCACCTTCGCGGCTTCGCCCGCATCGCGCAGGTAATCTACGGTGCGGATGGAAATATTTTTATTAGCCGCGCGGTAGGTGTTCAGCAGCTCGACAATGTCCGCATAAAAATTTTCCCGGTCGTGCGTGTCGTAGTAAAGCGTCACTTCGACCTGATTAGTCAGCGAATGTAGCACCGTCAGCGTACGCGAGGAAAGTTCCACTCGTGTCTGCTGGCTCAAATAGTAGCGATGGGAAAATTTCGCGCCGAAATAATTCACCATCAAAACCACCGCCAGCACAAGCGCAGTGCGCAACACGACATCGAAGCCGATCTTCCAGCGGCGCGCGGGCGAAAAACTTTGGCGGGAGCTGCTCATTTATTTCCAGCGGCGGCTTTCCACCACGCGCAACGTCAGGAACAAGAACACGAACGTCGTGCTCACATAAAAAATCACCGTGCGCGTGTCTACCACGCCGCGCGCGAAGTCGTGCATCTGCTCCATCAGGTTGAAATAGGCGATGACTTGCGAGGCCCAGTCACTGCTCAACGGAATCGCTTTCGCCGCAAAACTCATCGCGAACAAACTGGTTCCCAGCACGAAGCTAATCATCGCCGCCGCCATCTGGCTACGCGTGAGCGACGAGGCGAAGCAGCCGAGCGATGTGAATAAACTGCCGACGAGAAAAATTCCCAGATACGTCGCGCCCAAAGTGTGCGCGTCCAGCGTGGCGGTCTGCTGCGTGAAGTTGCGCACGATGAACAAGCACGCCAGTAGCGGGAGCCAGGTGACGAGGTAAAAAATAATTGCCGCTGAAAATTTCGCCGCGACTACCTGCGCATCGCCGACCGGTGTGGTCATGAGCGTTTCAAAAGTGCCAGTGGCTTTTTCCAGTGCGAACAGCCGCATCGTGATGACGGGCGAGATGAGCAGCAGAATCAGCCAGAAAAAATACGTCTGATAGAAAGCCTCGGTCACCGGCATGGTGATGGGATCATTGCCCAGCGTGATCATCAGCACCACAAAACTCAGACCCGTCAGCAGCGCCACCGACGCGATGATGACGTAGCCGGTGATGGAATAAAAAAAGGTGCCGAGTTCACGGCGGAGCAGTGCCATGAAGATGTTCATTCCACCACCTCCGATTTGGGCTTCGTGACTTGAACGTAGATATCTTCGAGCGAATGGCGGCTGCGCGTTAGCTCGCGCAAATTCCAACCGTTCGCGCGCGTCAGGGCTGAGATGACCGGGCGCAAATCTTTGCCGTCCGGCGGCGTCAAGGCGCAGCGATAAAAATCTCCGTCGCACTGCGACAAATCAAAATGCTCTACGTCCACGAGATTCTCGAACGCCGCGCGCAGCGCCGCGACGGGCGCGGCGATCTCCGCGATGACCTGACTGCCGCCCGCCATTCGCTGTTGTAAATTTTCCGGCGTGTCCGACGCCACCACGCGCCCGCCAAACATGATGAGCACGCGCCCGCACATCATTTCCACTTCCGGCAAAATATGTGTGGAAATCAAAACCGTATGTTTGCCTGCCAGACTTTTAATGAGCGCGCGAACAGAACGAATCTGATGCGGGTCAAGTCCGATGGTCGGTTCATCAAGGATGATTAACTCTGGCTCGTGCACCAGCGCGTCCGCCAGTCCGACGCGTTGCTTGTAGCCCTTGGAAAGCTGACCGATGACACGGCGGCCCACGTCTTTTAGGCCGCATTGATCCATGACCTTGTTCACGCGCTCGCGGGATTTACTCCAGCCGAGGCCCTTGAGCCGCGCACGAAATTTTAAATACTCGCGCACGCGCATCTCGGGATAGAGCGGATTATTTTCCGGCATATAGCCGATGCGGCGGCGCGCCTCGTCCGAATCGTGAAAGACATCGAAGCCACCCACGCGCACTGTGCCGCTCGTCGCCGGCATGAAGCCGGACAAAACGCGCATCGTCGTGCTTTTGCCTGCGCCATTCGGGCCGAGCAGGCCAACGATTTCGCCGCGTGCCACGGTGAACGAAATATCGTCCACCGCCGTGCGGCCAGCGTAGCGTTTGGTCAAATTGGAAACTTCAATCATCGGTGCGTAACCCGTAAAAAATCGTGCGCCAGTGTAGCCGGAGATTCTCTACGGCGGCGAACAAAAACTTCAACGCGCCATGATTGAACAGGCTAAAACGGATTTGGTTGCGGTGAAAATAATTTTGCCCGCATTCGCAAAGACTTTTTAAGCTGGTTGGAAATTTTTGCGTGCGCTGAATCCGCAAGCCTACGGACTTCCTCACCTTCGGGGGCGAGAAAACTAGATTAAACCCGCTCACGACCTAACCAAAAGCCGTCTTGACTTGCCGTGCGCCTCGAAAAAAACTGCCGATGTGAATTTCCACGCGGAAAACTTCTATGCCGCCTGGCGTGAGCGCTGCCGGGCGCTCACGTTGAGGGATGAAAACTCCACTCCGCCGGAAAAATTGTTACAGGCGGTCTGGCAACATCAGCGGCTCCAGCGTGGCGTGTTGCGGACGGCAGATGGACGAGTGGTAAAGGTATTGCATCCGGGATTTGCCAGTGCGGAGGGTGGGCCGGATTTTCGCGGTGCGGTCTTGCAGTTTGAAAATGAAAAACCGGTGGCTGGCGACGTGGAAATTGATCTGCAGCCCAGTGGCTGGCGCGCTCACGGACACGACACGAACCCAAATTTTAAAACCGTCATCCTGCACGTCATCTGGGATAGGGCACCAAGCACCAGCTCAGCCCGAACAACATCTTTTGCGACCTTATCACTAAAAAACTTCCTCGATGCTCCGCTAGCTGAACTCGCGGCAGCGTTGGAGAACGAATCTGGATTGCCGGAAAACTTGCGCGGCAAATGTTCCGCACCCCTGGCGGAACTTTCCGAAAAGCAACTGACGGAACTCTTGCACGCCGCAGCAAAAGTCAGATTTCAAAACAAGGCCCACGCGATGCTTGCCCGCGCGAAACAGTCCGGCTGGGAGCAGGTGCTGTGGGAAAATCTATTCCGCGCGCTCGGTTACAAGCACAATGTCTGGCCGATGTTGAATCTGGCCGAAACCAAACCCCGCTGGGCGCGTGGCACCGCTTCCGCTTTTGAGATTCAGTCACGCTTGCTCGGTGTCAGTGGGCTGTTGCCGGACGAATTGACGCGTTCGCAAAAAAGTTCAGACACTTTCCTGCGCCGCGCGTGGGACGGCTGGTGGCGCGACCGCGATGAATTTGCCGACTGCATATTGCCACGCACGGTCTGGAAATTTCACGGCCTGCGCCCGGCCAATCATCCGCAACGGCGTCTGGCACTGGCGGCGCATTGGCTGGCAGCGGAAAATCTGGTTTCAAAAATTGAAGGGTGGTGTGCGGCGGATTTATTGAACGGTAAGGCGGCGATGCCGCGCCGACGGACAGGCACGGAGGCTGCCCCGAAGGTCAGCCCTGCTAAGCTGACCGCATCGCTCCACGAAATTTTCCAAGTCGAGCGCGATGAGTTTTGGTCGTGGCACTGGACGTTCAAATCCGCGCGGCTGGCGAAGCCGCAGCCGTTGCTGGGCGAGGCGCGGGTCACGGATTTGGCGGTGAACGTGGTGCTGCCGTGGCTATGGATTCGCGCAAAGGAAGGTGGCAATGAACGAATTTTGCGCGAGGTGGAGCGAAGGTTTTTCGCGTGGTCGGCGGCGGAAGATAATTCCGTTTTGAAGCTCGCGCGACAGCGGTTGCTGGGAACTTCCAGCGTTCGCATTTTGAAAAGCGCGTCGCAACAGCAAGGCTTGATGCAGGTCGTCCGGGATTTTTGTGAACACTCGAATGCCATCTGTGCGGACTGCCGCTTTCCCGAATTGGTTCGTGGCTGGACGACAGTGGGTGGTTCAAGTCGCGCTGCGACTTGAGCTGAATACGCGCGGTCACTCTGAGGCGCGAGAACTTTGGTCCAGGAAAAACTCCGTTGCCTGACGCTGCGCTCGGCGACGGCAAAGGTCGCTGTGCAACCTAAGCCACCTAAAAAATTCTCGACTTGGTTGGGCGCGGGTTTATGGTGGCGACATGAGCGCCATATTCTTCGGCAGTGTCATTGGATTCATCGGCTGGTTTCTTTCACGGTATCTCCTCGGCGGACTTTACACCGTGAACCAAAACGAACGCGCGGTGAAAACGAGCTTTGGTCGAGCACAACGGATTGCCGACGCGACGACGGCGAGCGATCCCATCGCGGAGTCGCTGACGGAGGAGGAAAAGTTGCGCTATATCTATCCGCAGGTGCGAGTGATTCCGCCGGGCGGGCCGTATTTCAAGTGGCCGTGGGAAAAGGTCTATAAAGTTTCCGTGGCCACGCAGACATTAAGTATGGCGTTCGACCCGGACAACGGCTCAGCGAATCAAGGCGGGCAAATTCTTGAAGCAGTTACTAAAGATCAGCTCAACACGGGACTCACGGGGCAGATTCGCTACCGCATTTCGGAGCGGAATCTTTATGCGTATCTCTTCGGCGTAAAACGCCCCATCAGTCACGTCATGGGCTATTTCGTTTCGGTGTTGCGCGAGCGCATCGCAAATTTTGAAGCACCGAAGCAGGCGGTGACCGACCCGGAGGCAAGTATCGTCATCGGAATTTCCATTAACGATCTGCGAAAAAATTTGCGCGACTTGAATGAGCACATGGATCGCGAGTGCCGTTCGTCCACGGCGCGTTACGGCATCGAGCTAGACGCGTCGCTGATCACGAGCATTGACCCGCCACCTGAAGTGGAGTCGGCGCTTGCGGCGATCAACACGGCGCACAACCAGGTTTCCTCGGACATCAGTCTCGCGCAGGCGACGGCGGACCAAAAAATTGAACAGTCAAAACGCGCAGTCGAAATTGAAACGCTCCGGGCTCAGGCAGAGGTGGAACCGTTGCGGCAGCTGAACGCGCAGCTTGCGTCGTTGAAAGTTTCCGGCGATGGCGCACTGGATTCTTATCTGCGCAACGTGCGGCTTTCACTCTACACCAAGGCCAACCAAGTAATTCTGGAGAGCAAATAATATGGATACCTTCAAAGTTTTCGCCATCGCGCTCATCATCTCGTTCATTGCGTGGACCATCATCGTGCCGTTGTTTCTAGCGGTTTGCCGACTGTGCGGACTGTTCACGATTGTGAACGAAGGCCGCTGCAAAGTTTATATGCTGTTCGGAAAAGTCGTAGCGACGCTGAACGAGCCGGGGCTGCATTTCCTGCCGGTAAAAATGGGTTGGCGCGCGTTCATCGTGAACTTTCTCGGCAAGTGTTACGATCTGGATATGCGGCTCGATCAAGAATATCTCCGCAGCCAGCCAGTGAATTCCGAGGAGGGTGCGCCGATGGGAATCGGCATCTGGTATGAAATGTCGTTAAGCAATCCCGTCGCCTATCTTTTCAAGAACGCCGACCCACGCGGCTCGCTCGCGGCGAACGTGAGCAATTCTACCGTGCGTTGCTTGAGCAATTTGCCGTTGGACGAGATGCTGGAAAACCGCCACTCGATGAGCACAACGGTGCGCAAGGAAGTTTCGCCCAAGTCGAGCGAATGGGGCTATGCACTCGGTTCGGTGTATATCCGCAAAGTGCATTTCCGAGACGAGAACATGATCAAGCAGATCGAGGAAAAAGTGGTGAACCGTTTGCGTCAAGTCACAGCCGCGATCAAGCAGGCGGGCGCGAATCAGGTAAACATCATCACCAGCACGGCAGAGCGGCAGGCGGCGGTGGCGTTCGCGCAGGCGGCAGCCATGCGCCCCCGCATCGTAGGCGAGGCGTTGCAGGAAATTTCCAAAGACAAGCAGGTTTCCGCCGCGCTTTTCAATGTGCTGGAGGTGCAAAATCTTCTGGCCAGCGGCGCACGCATCACCATCATTCCGAAGAATAACGAACTGCTCGCGGCGCTGGTGGCGGATAAGTCGGTGCCGACGGTGAAATAAAGTGGATCGCGGAGCATTGCGCTATGCTCCGGCAAATAAAAAAGGCCGTCCTTGCGGACGGCCTTCGTGAATTGTTTCGCTGCGGCTACTTCTTTTTCTTGGCGGCCTTCTTCGTCTTGACGACGGCTTTCTGGCGCTTGATGTAGGCCTTGCGGCGTTTCTTGTGTTCGGTTCGATTGTGTTGTTGTCCCATATGTTTCTTTACTTTTTTCGCAGGTTGCGATTTCGTGTGGCTGAACTATGAATTTTTACGCGCGACGATTCAATCTTTATTTGGTGCTGCTGCTAGCCCTGCCTTGGTGCGGTTGCGCGACATTTCACAAAAAGAAGGCGCCAGAAAAAACCGGAGCTATCCGTCTGCACATCGAATCACCCATGAGTCTGCCGGAAAAAACTATCACGATCACCCTGCTGCGCTCGTCGCCGGTGGTGGTGACGGTGGAAACGGAACCCATGTTGACGGAGGCCAGCCTGCTCGCGGCAGCGCTGGTAGAAACTCCCGGTGGTTTTGCGGTGCACTTGAAATTTGATGAAACCGCTGGTTGGATGCTCGAGCAGGCCACGGCCCGGAACCCAGGCAAACATCTGGTCATCTTCGGCCAATGGGGCGAGACCAAGGCGGACGGACGTTTTATCGCTGCGCCAGTCATCAACCATCGCATCGCCGATGCCACCGTGACGTTCACGCCCGATGCCTCGCGCGAGGAAGCGCAGCAAATGGTGGACGGCCTGAACAACCTCGCCAAAATCTTGCATACACCGCAGAAAAAATGATTTTCAACTCCTCCCGCCGCCTGCTGCTCACGGCGTCTTTATTTTGCGGCCACCAATTGTCTGCGCAAACACCCTTCGCATTTCCCACCGCGAACCGCGCGCTTTATGACGCAGGTAATGAGCTGAGATTTTTCGCGCCCACCGCGCCGGACAAGCCGTGGACTAGCGGCAGCTTTGGCTGCGTGCGCAATGACGGTTCACGGATGCACGAGGGCTTGGACATCGTCCACCAGCACACTGACAAGCGCGGTGAGCCAACCGACCCAGTGCTCGCCACCGCCGATGGCACAGTGATGTATTGCAGCGCCAAGGCCGGGCTGTCGAACTACGGAAAATACATCATCATCCGCCACCTAGTTGACGGACTGGAAATCTATTCGCTCTACGCGCACTTGAGCGAGCTGACGTCCGGTTTGAAATCCGGCGACTCCGTGAAAACCGGCCAAGTCATCGGCACGATGGGGCGCACGTCCACCGCCGAGGCCATTGCGAAAGACCGTGCGCACGTCCACTTCGAATTGAACCTACTGGCGAATGAAAACTTTGCCGCGTGGTTTAAGAAAAATTCTCCCGGCGAACGAAACGACCATGGCGCGTGGAACGGGCAGAATTTTGATGGCCTGGACGCGCGTCAAATCCTCTTGACCGAACATAATCCGGTGAAAAAATTCAACCTGCTCGAATTTGTGCGCGGGCAGACCGAGCTGTGCCGCGTGCTGGTGAGGGCAAAAGATTTCCCATATCTGAAACGCTATGCCGCGCTGGTGCTGAAAAATCCAGTCGCGGAAAAAGAGGGCGTGGCCGGCTATGAAATCGCACTCAACTACAACGGCGTGGCGTTCGCGTTACTGCCTCGGACGGCTTCGGAGATCAAAGGCACGGCGCGTATCCAACTGCTTTCTGTCAACGCTGGCGAGGCGAACGCCAACCGCTGCCGCAAGCTAGTGGTCCAACGCGGCAGCCGCTGGCAATTGACCGACAAAGGCCGACGCGAGGTGGAGTTGCTGCTTTACTGAACGCGGCTTCGGACAGAACTGGATTTCACACCGGCTTTTGACAATAGTCTTGCTGTGTCTGCCCATAACGAAAACGCCCGCGTGCTGCTGACGACCTTGCTCAAACAAGTTTCGCGCTCGTTTTATCTCACGCTGCGGATTCTTCCCGCCGCCGTGCGCCCACAGATCGGGCTCGCGTATCTACTCGCCCGCGCCACGGACACTATCGCCGACACCGAACTGCTGCCAGTGGCTGAGCGTCTCGACGCGTTACAACAATTGCGCGCCCGCATCCTCGGCCAATCTTCAACGCCGCTCAAATTTCGCGAGCTCGCATTGCAGCAAGGCCTGCCCGCCGAACGGGTGTTACTGGAAAAAATTGAGGATGCGCTCGCGTTGCTCGCCACGCTTTCCGCCGCGGATTTGAAATGCGTGCGCGACGTGCTCGCCACCATCACGGGCGGGCAGGAGTTGGATTTACGGCGGTTTGGAAAAGTCTCTTCCAAAAAAATTACCGCGTTGGAAACGGCGGTGGAACTGGATGACTACACCTATCGCGTGGCCGGCTGTGTGGGCGAGTTCTGGACAAAAATTTGCCGCACGCATCTGTTTCCAAGCGCGAGACTGGATGAAAAACAATTCATCGCCGACGGCATCCGGTTCGGCAAAGGTCTGCAACTCCTGAACATCCTGCGTGACCTGCCCGCCGATTTGAAAAATGGCCGCTGCTACCTCCCAAGCCAAAGATTGGACGAGGCCAAGCTATTCCCAGAAATTTTGCTGTCGCCAGCAGCGGCGGAAAAGTTTCTCCCGCTTTTTCGTGAATACTTGGACAAGGCGGAGTCACACCTCGTGGCGGGCTGGCGTTACACAAACACGCTGCCGTATGGCCAATTTCGCGTGCGGCTCGCGTGCGCGTGGCCCATTCTCATCGGCCAGCGGACGATTGGGAAGTTGCGCGCCGCTGGCATGACAGATTTACAGACGCGGGTGAAAGTTTCGCGCGGCGAAGTGTGGCACATCATTTTGCTGTCGCTGCTCGCATGCCCGCTGCCATTTCTGTGGCGACAACAGTTCGTCCCGACCCGAAAAGCAGTTGCTTCCAACGACGAATTGGCGTAAGAAAGCGTCATGCAATTTTCCAAAATCTCGCTCGCGGTAGGAGCATTCGCACTGGGCGTCACCCTCTCAGTTCAAGCGGTGGACACACCCGCGCAGGCAGCCGCCCGCGCCGCTATTGTTTCAAAGTTATTTGAAATCAGCGCCGCCACTCCCGCCACGAACACCAGCAGCGCCGCAGCTAAAACCGAAAAAGCCGCTGTTGTTGTCGCGCCTGCAACCAAAGCGGTCGCGCCCGCAGTTGCCAAACCCGCCCCAGCCGTGGCCAAGCCGATGACGGAACCCGTGCTCAAGCCAGTCGGGGCGATGCCGGCTGAAGCCAAGGCGAAAGCCAAGGCCGATAAACTTGCCGCTGAACAAAAAGCCAAAGTGGATGCCGAAAAAGTGGCCGCCGATTTGAAGGCTAAAAAACTTGCCGAGAAGCAAGCTGCCGCGCAAAAGGAAGCCGAACTCGCCGCCGCGAAGGCCGAGACCAAAGCCGACAAAATTGCCGCCGAACAAAAAGCCAAAGCGGATGCGGAGAAAGTTGCCGCCGATTTGAAGGCCAAAAAACTTGCCGGGAAGCAAGCCGCCGAGCAGAAGGCTGCGGAAATTGGCGCCGCCAAAAAACAGGCCAAGGCCAGCATGACGCAGCCGAAAGCTTCCACGCCCGCAGCAACCAAACCGTTTTCAGCCGCTGCCAGCACCGACACTCCCGCGCAAGCCGCCGCCCGCGCGGCCATGGTTCACTCACTTTTTGAAACTTCTGACAAACCTAAAACCGCATCCGTGGCCCAAAAACCTGCGCCCGAAGCCAAGCCGAAAAAAGTCGCCAAGCCTGTCGCCGTGGAAAAGCCAGCACCCAAACCCACCGCGTCCGCCGTGGTGGCAATGCCGGCACCGCCGCTGCCCATCAACTCCATGCAGCAACAGCGGCTTGCCGAACTCCTTACGAAATACAAGGCCGATCAAGTCACGCCGGACGAATATCAAAAACAGCGTGCCGCAATTCTGTCGCAGCCGTGAGCTGGATGGACTACTTAAAAGATTCAAACGCCGCGTGTCACACGCGGCGTTTTTTGTTTAACCCTTGACCATTGTCAAGTCCGGCGGCAAAGTGG
This sequence comes from uncultured Verrucomicrobia subdivision 3 bacterium, assembly GCA_903847285.1. Next base: position 50,915 of record CAINDH010000284.1, read on the forward strand.
CACGCATAAGGAACAAACGAGACGGAATCACCGCGCAGGATTTTTGTGCGATTAAAAAACGGTTCCGTTTCGTGTACTGAATGTCAGCGCCAGTCAACCGCAGGTCATGGAATCATCATGCCTAAAACAGTTGCCACAACGCGTTTTGTCTCGCTCGCGACCTATGCCGCCAACCGGCCGGTCAAAGGCGAAGTCGTCACCGTGCTCAACTCATCCCACGAGCAGCGCGGATTGAAGCTCATCTCCACCTACTCGCGCGCTCTGCAAAAAAATTCCATCCACGAACTCATCGCCACGGATGAGCTGGATAAAAAACCGGGCGACACCGCGAATCGCATCGCCTACCTCGCGTTCTTCGAAGTGAGCCGCGGCGGCTGCATCATTGTTGGAGAGACGCTGTTCGTGGACGGCAAGGCTGTTGGCCAAATCATCGGCTTCGACGAAACGCACGAACCGAACCACATCAACATCATCATCGGCGTAAAGAAGCGTCAGACCGGGCCGCAGTTGAAAATTTCTGTCGGCAGCAAAATCAAATTCGCACGAAAATAACTCACCTTAAATTTTATGCCCCACAAATACCGTTTCCAAATCTACAAAGAACTCCACAAGAACATCGCCACCATCTATGGCGAGGCGAAGAAATTTGCCGATGAGATCGGCATCACGCCGGAGATGAAAGGTCAGATTGGCCTCACCGGCGCAGTATCGAGCTGCCATGCGCTACTGACCACCGAGGTCGGCAAGGCCATTGAGGCCGCGTCGCGCAAGGTCGTGGAGAACAAATTTCTCATCGAGGAGATCCGCGAGATCGTGAAGGACGTTTACGGCGACGGCTTCGACGCTGCGCCGACGAACACCTGCGAAGCCGCGTTGTGGACGAGCTTCGACTGCCTCGCCAGCCCGCCGATGACCGGTCGCGGCGACAATTACCGCGCCCGCTACCTCGCGCCGTTCGAGCGCCATCTGCATCATCACGGCGGCTACGGACGCCCGTATCCGCCGCGCTACAAAGACCTGTTCGCCGACCGTGGCGTGACGGCGGGTGAACTTGGTTTCTCCGGCAAACGCCTCGACAACACCGACGCGATTTTCATTCCGCTCGAAGGTGCGCGCTACGAAATCCACGGCATCAAGCAGCATCCCGCTGCGTTGCTCGCGAACACGGACGCGAAGAAAACTTTGGCGCGCATCGAGAAGACCGCCGCGCGCCACGCGTCCTCGCTCACGGCATTTTCCTCGCTCGGCTACGACAGCGTTGGCTATGGCTACGGCGATCAGGACGCGGGCGGCGTTCCGCTGTTGCAGACCGGCATCGCGAAGCTCGCGAAGGAATACGGTGTGCCTTACATCGTGGACAACGCGTGGGGCACGCCCTTCATCGGCGCCGATCCGCGCAAGCTCGGCGCGGACGTGATGGCGTATTCCATGGACAAATCCTCCGGCGCACCGACCGTCGGCCTCATCATCGGCCGCGAGGATGTGATGGTGCCCATCCGCCGCGCGCTCGGTTATCACTCGGACCGTTTCGGCACGGGCTATTCCTAC
>CAINDH010000285.1 GCA_903847285.1 uncultured Verrucomicrobia subdivision 3 bacterium
CAGAACGTCCAGCTCTGGGCGCTGAACCAGCCTTACACGAACTTCACTTCGACGATCACTTGGAACACCGCGCAAGCCAACGACACCGCAAGTAATAATTTGCTCACCGGCGGCGCGCTCACGGCGACGGCCATCGGCTCGTTCACGAATCTGCCCGCGAGCGGTGCGCCGCCGTATTCGTTCACCTTGCCGCTAATCGGGAATTATGTTCAAGGCGGGCGCGTGACGTTGGCGTTGAGCGGTTCGCCCGATTCCGGCAGCTTCATCAACAACGCCGGCGGTATGCGGCTGGTCCGGACGAACGCGACGTTGCAAGTGCTCGTCATCCCGCCTGCGCCTCCGTTGAGCACAAACGCGCCGGTCATTGCCGGCATCGCGGTGAATCCGAACGGCAGCGTCATGATGAGTTTTTCTGGTGCGACAAATCGCACGCACTGGTTGCAGGCGACAACCAATCTCATCACCGGCGGCTGGGTGACCATCAGCACGAATCTCTCCAACACGAATGGCACGTGGAGCGCGACGGACTCGGGTGCGACGAATTTTCCGCAGCGTTTTTACCGCGCCGTGCTGCCGTGACAGAACGAATGTTCCGTTAGCATTTTCAGCGACTCTGCCATAATGGAGGCGACACCAGATGAATCTTGGGTTCAAACATTTTACCGCCAGAATTACGTTACTGCTGATCGCGACCGCGATCGGTTGTGCCGCCGAACGCACTGTGCTGGTGGCGAACAAGCCGGGTGCGGAATGGAAAACATTTTCCACGCGCACGCTGGATGATTTGCCGGCCTTCGCGCCGGATGCGGATCTCGACAAATACGGCGGACTGTCGGCGAGCAAGGAGGCTGCCACGGGATTTTTTCACACCGCCAAAATTGGCGGGCGCTGGTGGCTCGTTGACCCGGACGGCGGTTTGTTCATCAACGTCGGCGTGGCATCGGTGAAAACAATTGGTGCGTCTGGCGCGGAGGCGGCGCTCACGAATAAATTTTCCAGTCGCACCGGCTGGGCAAACGCCACGGTTGCGTTGCTTCGCGACAACGGGTTCAACGGCACGGGCGGCTGGACTGAAGACGAAGTATTGCAGCAGGCGCGACAGCCCGTCGTCCACACGAAGCTGCTCGGCTTCATGGCGGGCTACGGAAAAATCCACGGTGGCACGCATATGCAGCCCGGTCACGTTGGCTATCCCGGCGACTGCATTTTTGTCTTCGACCCCGGCTTTGAGAAATTCTGCGACGATTACGCGCGCCAGGTCGTGACCAACAAGAATGATCCATGGCTGCTCGGGTATTTTTCCGACAACGAAATGCCGTTCCCAAAACATGCGCTGACAAATTTTCTCGCGCTACCGGAAAATGACCTGGGCCATCAGGCGGCGCTGAAATTTCTCCAGTCACGCCACGGCGCCAAGGCGACGGTTGGTGATGTGACGGCGAAAGACAACGCGGATTTCCTCGGCGTCATGGCGACGAAATATTTTGAGAACGTTTCCTGCGCGATAAAAAAATACGACCCGAACCATCTCTATCTGGGCTCGCGATTTTATGCGGTGGACATCGCCAAGCCGGAGTTGTTCCGTGCTTGCGGGCGGTTTGTGGACGTGGTTTCCATGAATTACTATCGCGCGTGGACGCCGGACGCGGCCACGATGCAAATGTGGTCGCGTGAATCAGGCAAACCGATTCTGATCACCGAGTGGTATGCCAAGGGCGCGGACTCCGGCATGGCGAACACCGGCGGCGCGGGTTGGCTCGTGAAGACGCAGCGCGAACGCGGATTGTTCTACCAAAATTTCACGCTCGGCCTGCTCGAGTCCAAAGTCTGCGTCGGCTGGCATTGGTTCCGTTACTCGGACAACGACCCGGAAGAGAAAGCTACCGACCCGTCCAATCGCGACTCCAACAAAGGCATCGTGAACAACCGTTACGAACCTTACGCGCCGTTGCTTGCCGCGATGAAGCCGCTCAATGAACGCATCTATTCGCTCACGGAATTATTTGACCGCGGCGAAACCAATCACGCTGACAAACGCACGCCCGGCGAAAAGGGCGACTGACTTGATTTCAATCCCATGAAAAAAATTCTGCTGACACTGCTCATGTTCGTATCGCTGGCTCGCGCCGGGGCGCAGACGAACATTGCCGCCGAAGACCCGTTGCTTGCGCAAGGAAAATATCCGCCGCCGGTTTATCCCGCGAATGTCCGAGTGGAAACCAACGTGCCTTATCTTGGCGCAGGTCGCGAGGAGACGGCGGATGTTTATTCGCCGTTGCAAATGCCGAAGGAAAAGTTGCCGGCCATAATCGTCATCCACGGCGGCGGATTCAACGACGGCGACAAGGCGCGGCCACGCGAGATCAACATCGTGACAAACCTCGTGCCGCAAGGCTACGTCTGCATGAGCATCAATTACAGCCTGCGAAAAAGGAAAGGCGACGTAACTTGGCCGCAAGCCGTTTATGATGCCAAGGCCGCCGTGCGCTGGTTGCGTAAAAATGCGGAACGGCTGCAAGTTGATCCCGAGCGCGTCGGTGTGATCGGTTGTTCCGCTGGTGGAAATCTTGCGGCAATGCTCGCGCTTACGCAGCCCAAAGACGGATTTGATTTGAAAGAACCTTACGGTGAATTTTCTTCGGCGGTGAATTGCGCGGTGGATTTTTACGGCGCAGTGAAGTTGATGGAATATCACGACATGAAGATGTTCAACAAAACCCGAGCTGAAGCGCCGGAGCTATATGAAAAAGCGTCGCCGGTAACCTACGCCCACAACAACGCCTCGCCGATGCTCATCGTTCATGGCACGGCGGATGCGACAGTGCCCGTCACCCAGAGTCAGGCGCTAGACGAGGCACTCACCAAGGCTGGGGCGATTCATGAACTGGTCATCGTGTCGAACGCGCCGCATACTTTCAATTTGCAGCCGAAACAACGTGACCTTCGTCCGCTGGTATTTGAATTTTTCGACAAACACTTGAAAAATGGTCGGGGTGTTCAAGCTGGATCGACGACCAATGCAATTCCGGGCAAAACCGAATAAAAATGCATGAGGAAAGCTAGTTTCATTTTTGCCGCGCTATGCGCGGGGGTAATCGGATGCCCGGCGCAAGAAATCAAACCGAAGACCACGCCACAATTTCCGACGGACATCCGGGTGGAGCGAGGAGTGAGTTATCAGCCGTCAGGGTCAAAGCAAAAAGCCGATTTGTATTTTCCGCTGGCGATGCCACAAGGCCAAAAGCTGCCGGGGATTGTATGGATTCACGGCGGTGGCTGGACCGGCGGCACCCGCGACGCGAAGCGTGAAATCAGCGTCTGCTCCGACCTCGCGCGTCACGGCTATGTGGTGATGAGCATTGATTACACGTTATCCGAGAAAAAGCAGGCGGTGTGGCCGACGAATCTTTGGGACTGCAAAACGGCGGTGCGCTGGCTCCGCAAGAACGCCGATCGTCTGGGCGTGGACGCGGACCATCTGGGTGTGGCTGGCGGTTCAGCCGGGGGGCATCTTGCGGCAATGGTCGCACTCACGGCTCCGGCTGACGGCCTTGATCCGGCGGGGCCAGATGGGAACATTTCCTGCGCGGTAAAATGTTGTGTGGATCTTTACGGAATTGCCGACATCGGCACGTATCACGACGTAACCATGTTAGGGAAAACTTTTGCCGAAGCACCCGAGATCTATCGTGCCGCTTCGCCTGTGAATTATGTTCACAGCAATTCCGTTCCCATCCTGATTTGTCACGGC